>JAICJV010000067.1 GCA_025928265.1 Thermoleophilaceae bacterium | reverse complement strand
TGGTCCAGCGCGCGCGTGCCCTCGGCGATCCGCCCGCGGTCCCACAGCGCCCGGTCCTGGCGGTCCAGGGCGACGTAGTTGCCGCGGGTATCGACGCGCGCGTCGCGGCGCGCGTCCTGCAGGAGCATGAGCGCGAGCAGGCCGGCCACCTCCGGTTCGTCGGACATCAGCGAGTGCAGCATTCGGCCGAGCCGGATCGCCTCGCCGCACAGCTCGCCGCGGACGAGCCGATCGCCGCCCGTGGCGGCCCAGCCCTCGTTGAAGATCAGGTACACGACGGCCAGCACGCCCGCGAGGCGGTCCGGCAGCTCCTCGTCGGGCGGGACGCGGTACGGGATCCGCGCCGTGGCGATCTTGCGCTTCGCACGCACGAGCCGCTGCGCCATCGCAGCCTCGGACACCATGAACGCCCGCGCGATCTCCGCGGTCGTCAGGCCGCCGAGCGAGCGCAGCGTGAGCGCCACGCGCGCCTCCATCGCGAGTGCGGGATGGCAGCACGTGAACATCAGCCGCAACCGGTCCGGCTCATCCTGGGCCTCGGGCGGCCGCTCGGCCTCCGCCTGCAGGCGGGCGATCCGGTCCTCGAGGCCCCGCTCGCGGCGAAGCCGGTCGATCGCGCGGCGCCGCGCGGTCACGGTGATCCAGGCGCCCGGGTTGCCCGGCACACCGTGGCGATCCCAGCCGAGGACCGCCTCGGCGAACGCATCCTGGAGCGCGTCCTCGGCCAGCTGGAAGTCGCCGACCTGGCGGATGAGCGTTGCGAGCACCGCGGCGCGCTCGCGCCGGAAGGCAGCCTCGACGGCCGCGGTGCTCGCGGAGCTCATGCGCTTGCGGGCTGCTGGTCGAACACCATCACCGGCCGCACCTCCACCGAGCCGTAGCCGATGTTGGGCATCTTCGCCGCCCACTTCAGCGCCGAATCCAGGTCGGGCACGTCGATGATGTAGAAGCCCGCGAGGATCTCCTTCGTCTCCGCGAACGGGCCGTCGGTGATCAGCGTCTCGCCGTCGCGGACGCGAACGGTCGTGGCCGACTCGACCAGCTCCAGCGCGTCACCGGCCACGTGCACGCCTGCGCCCTCGAGCTCCTGCGTGTACCTGAACCAGTCCTCGGTCTTCGCGCCGCCGTCCTCCGGAGCGGGAGTGCCCGTGGACGGGATGTGGATGAGGAGCATGTACTGCGCCATGGAATGACCTCCCGGGTCGTTTTGCAGACCCGTCGAACGGGGCCGGCCCCAATTCGACACCCGCCGACCGTCGCTGGCAACTTTGGCGCGGATTCGCTCGCTGTGGCAGGATCGCGCTGTGGCCGAGCCCCTCACCTACGCACGCGCGAACCCGGTTCAGCGGTTCGTCCGGCGCTTCGCGTCGAGCGGGCCCGGGTCGTGGATCTTCGTCCGCGTCGCGCACCGAATCGACCGGCCGGTGTTCCGCTGGACGAAGGGCCGCCGCACATTCGCGAGCATGGTCTCGGGCATCCCCGTGGTGATGCTCACCACAACGGGCGCGAAGAGCGGCAAGCAGCGCACGGTGCCGGTCCTGGGCCTGCCCACCGAGGACGGCATCGCGGTGATCGCCTCCAACTTCGGTCAGCGCAACCAGCCGGGATGGTTCTACAACCTGCGTGCGAACCCTGAGGGCGAGATGGCCGTGGACGGCGAGCGCACACGCTTCCGCGCGGTGGAGGCGGAGGGCGAGCTGCGCGCACGGATCTGGAAGGCCGGCCTCGAGGTCTATCCGGGGTGGACGCAGTACGAGAAGCGCGCCTCGCACCGCGACATCGCGGTGTTCGTGCTCAGGCCGCGATAGGCAGCAGCTTCTCGAGTTCGGGCAGCGTCGAGTCGGGACCGCGATGGAGGATCGCCTTCATCCCGACGGCCTCGGCGCCCGCGCAGTTCTCGCGCAGGTCGTCGACGAACACGCAGTCCTCGGGAGGCACGCCGATGCGCTCGGCGCCGAGGCGGAAGATCTCGGGCTGCGGCTTGTGCATCCCGACGTCGCCGGAGATGACCACCGCGTCGAACAGCTCCTCGAGCGGCGTGCCGTCGTAGTGGATCCCGCTGCCTCCCCAGGAGTTCGAGATCAGGCCGGTCTTGATCCCGTTGTCGTGCGCGGCCTTCACAGCGCCCAGCATCCGCTCCTCGGGCCCGACGCCCGCGAACAGCCGCTCCACCAGGCCCTCGACGCGGTCCCCCTTCACGCCGATCCGCTCGGCGAACAGCGGCTCGAACTCAGGCGCGTCCAGCTCGCCCTTCTCGAGCCGCCGCAGTAGCGCGAGCGCCTCGCGGTCCTCCTTGAAGGCGCGCTTGATCGTGTCCGGCGGTAGACCCTCGCCGGCCGCGAACTCCTTGAACGACTGGAAGACGTTGGTCGTGAGGACGCCGCCGAAGTCGACGAGCAGGCCTCTCACGCGCTGGGCGCCGGCATCTTCGTGATCTCGTGCGCGGCCTCGGCCAGCTGCGGCACGCCCTCGTCGAACAGCTTGAGGTACGGGTCGTCGGTGGTCCCGGCGAGCGAGCGCTTGTAGTTGCCCTCCATGAACACCGCCGCCTTCCAGATCGCGAGCGCCTGGTACCAGCGCAGGTCCGACATCGAGCGGCCGCTGCGCTCCTCGTAGCGGGCCACCAGCTCGTCGCGCGTCATGAAGCCCTCGCCGTGCGTGACCGAGAGCATGTCGAACATCGTCGGCTTGTTCGGGTTGCGCTCCGCCCACGTCGCTGTCATGTAGCCGACGTCCGCCAGCGGGTCGCCGATCGTGGCCATCTCCCAGTCGAAGATCGCGTTCAGCCGGGCGGGCGTCTCGTGGGCGAACATCACGTTGCCGAGCCGGTAGTCGCCGTGCACGATCGTGGCCTGCGGCGACTCGGGCCTGTTGGCGGCGAGCCACTCACCCACCTCCTGCACCAGCGGCAGCTCGCGCGTCTTGTTGTGCTCCCACAGCCCGCCGAAGCGGCGCAGCTGGCGGTCGAGATAGCCGGTCGGCTTGCCGAAGCCCTCGAGTCCTGCGGCCTGCCAGTCCACCGCGTGCATCTCCACCAGGGCATCGACGAGCTCCTCGCACACGCGCCGCCGCTGCTCGGGGTTGTCGAGATCCGGCGGCACGGACGAGGCGATCACATCGCCTTCCTCGAACCGCATCACGTAGAAGGGCACGCCGCCGAGGATCGACTCGTCGTCGGCCACCGCGAGCACGACCGGCGTGCGCACGTCAGCATCCTCGATCGCCCGCAGCAGGCGCGCCTCGCGCAGGACGTCGTGGGCGGACGGCGGCAGCGGCGGGCGTGGCGGGCGCCGCAGCACGAACCGCTCGCCTCCGCGACGGATCTCGTACGTCACGTTCGAGTGCCCCTCGCCGATCCGCTCGGCCTCGATCTCACCCGACCCGAGGCCGTGCTCGTCCATGAAGCGGGCGAGCGGCTCGCGCACGATCAGCGGCGCCAGGTCCTGCTCGGCTGCCTGCTCGGGTGTGTCGACGATCTCGGCGGATCCCACGGCGCGGGATCCTAGAGAGCGTCAGCTTCCGCCGAGCTTCTCGAGGATCAGCTGGTAGTCGCGGTCCTGCTCCTCCGCCGAGGTCACCTTCGTCAGGCGGTCCTCCGAGTGGGTCGTGTAGTAGACCGCGATGGCCGGGATCTCGAGCGGATCTGACTCACGGGTGAGCTGGAGGAGGAGGTCCCAGTCGCCGTAGCACTTGAGCTCCTCGTCGAAGCGGACCTCGCCGCGGCGGTGCGCGAGCATGCTCGTGTCGGCGAGGTTGTAGTAGCGCATCGCCTCCGCGTCCCACGGGTGGAACTGGAGCCAGGGACGCGCGCTGCTCGGCTTGCCCTCCATCCGCGCGTGGTCGTCGAACATGCGCGCGCCGTAGCCCACCACGGCCTCCGGGTGGGCGGCGAACGACACAGCGACGGCACGCAGCCAGTGCGGGTCGAAGCGGTTGTCGTCGTCGAGGTAGACGAACAGATCGCCGCCGGCAACCTCCAGAGCGACGTTGCGCGCCGCGCAGCAGCCACGGCCGTCACACTCGAGCACCCGGATGCGCGGGTCGTCGAGCATTGCCAGGTACTCGGCCGTGTCGTCGGTCGACGCGTCGTCCACAACGAGCAGCTCCCAGCGCGTGTAGCTCTGCGCCTCCACCGAGGCGATCGCCTCTTCGAGCAGCCGGCGACGGTTGTGCGTCGGCACGATCACGCTGATCAGCACGTCCTCGGGCACCTTCGCGTGCGGCAGCCATGCCTGCATGGTGGCCACGTCGCGGTCGCGCTCCAGCTGCGCGACGCGCTGCGTGGTCGCCTCGAGCGCTCCGATCCTCGCGGCGAGCTCGTCGTGCACACGGTTCGGCCCGGGCGGCTGGCGCAGCGCCCAATCCGGCACGCCGCGCTCGACCGCGCGCTGGAGCGCCCGCTGCGTCCGGGCACGACGCCGGCGGACCGGTCGCGCGGGCTCGGGTGTCGCGAGCGCGCCCACCGGCAGCACCGATGCGATCGGCCGGCCGTCCACGTCCTCGAGCTCCTCGCCCACGGCGGCGGCGAAGGTCGCCCCCAGGTTCACGACGTCGTAGACACCCGGGCGCGCCCCCGGCTCGATGCCGGGCCCCATCGCGAACATCACGCCCTCGCGCACGTGGTCGCCCTGGCGCCAGTGGCCGTAGGGGACCGTGATGGTGCCGATCGCCGGCGACCACACGCGTTCGATCGGCGCGCTGCGCTCCCACTCGATGTACAGGTCGCCGAACGCGTCGCCGGGCGAGCGGCGGTAGACGTCGTCGGTCATCACGCAGCGGCGCACGACGCGGCCGCCGGTGTCGAGGTTCACCAGCTCCTCGAGCCGGTGCGAGAGCCAGGTGAGCACCCTGCGCCGATCGGCCGGGTGGATGCGCCCCGCCGGCTCGCGGCCCGCCAGGTTGAGCCGGACCGCACCCTCGACGGTGTTGTTGGGTGAGAGGAACCAGCGCCGGCGATCGGGCGGCGGCAGCGGGCCGGGCGCGGCATCGCCGGCCGCGCGCCGCACGACTGGCGCCGCCAGCCGCAGCGCGCCCGGGCGCAGCGGCTGCGGGATGAAGCGCGAGGCCGGTGCGGCGGCGCCGGTGGCGGCGCCGTAGCCATCTGGCTCGTCGAGCCCCCAGTCGAGCCGGTGCAGGATGTGGTCGAGCAGGTGCGTTCCGTCGTGGTGCGCGCGCATCCCGTGCGCGAACAGGACGTACGCGGTGTCGCCGGGCTCGAGCCGCTCGAGCTGGTCACCGATCACGCCGTCGAGGCGGCGGTAGATCTCGCGGATCGGATCGCCGCCGAGGCGCGCCGCCAGGGCGGCGTCGTACTTCGGGTGCTCGCGCTCGTGCAGGTGCCACATCTGATGGCCGATGCAATGCGACTCGCCCATCACGTTCCAGAACAGGTCCCAGTCGCCGCGGTCGAGCAGGTCGAGCGCCACCCGCCGCTTGTTCTCGATCCCATCGCAGATCGTCTCGAAGATCGCGACCGTCTCGTCGTCGGTGCGGTGCACGCCGTCACGCAGGGTGTAGTCGCACGGGGCGAACTGATCGCGGCCGGGCGGCTCGCACATGCCGAAGTGAGTGCCGTGGCGCGCGCTCAGCTCCGCCGCCAGCTCGGCCGGCCAGGAGGCGGTCCCGAGGTGACGGTCGTGGCAGCCCCACTCCGACACCATCACCCCGTTCACGCGCCGCGGGACCGTGTGCGGCACATCGACGATCGCGACCCGGCGGCCCGCCTCCGACAACCGCTCCCACAGCGGCGTTCCCTCCATCTCGTGAGGCGTCGTCTCGCGGTACTCGTACGTGCCACCGCGGAACTCGTCCCAGCACACGTAGTGGTGGCGGTCGGCGCGCACCGCGTTGAAGATGGTCGGCCAGTTGGCGCCGACGAAGACTCCGAGGGGCGCCAGCGTGTTCACGCGCGCGGCGTCGCGGATGACGCGCGCCATCGCCGGCATCTCGCCTGCGGCCGCCATCTCCTCGATGAGTCCCGGGTCGGCGGCATCGAGAGCGGCCACCATCACGCGTGCCTTCGCCATCTCGGCGACCCTAACCCGGGGCCGGTGGTCGCGCTAGAGGGCCGGTGGTCGCGCTACGGGTGGAGCTTCTCGCCGCGCGCGAGCATGGCCACGAACTTCTCGATGCGCCGCGCGCGCGTCTCCGGGCGCTTGGCGTCGCCAACCCGGTAGAGCACCGCGTAGCGGTTCTGGCTGTCGAGCGTCTCGAAGAACTCGCGGGCCTTCGGCTCGGCGTCGAATGCCGCCTGGAGGTCGTCGGGAATCGTGGCGTTGCGCTGGCCCTCGTACGCGGCGTCCCAGCGTCCGTCGGCCTGAGCGCGCTCCACCTCGCGCCGCCCGGCGGGCTTCATGCGCCCCTCCTCGATCAGCGCGACCGCCTTGTCGCGGTTGATCCTCGACCAGCGGCTGCGCGCCTTGCGCGGCGTGAAGCGCTGAAGGAACCAGTCGTCGTCGAGGGCGCGCCGCTGGCCGTCGATCCAGCCGTGGCATATCGCGATCTCGAGCGCCTCGGGGTGGGTGACGGTGTCGATCCCGCGGCCCTTCTTCGCGATCTTCAGCCACAGGCCGCCCGAGGACGCGTGGTTGTCTGCAAGCCAGGCCTCGAAGTCACCGGCCGAGGCGAACGGGAGGACGGGCAGGTCGTCGGTCGCGGGCATGCGCGGCCGTAGGTTAGGGTCGGCCGATCGCGACTGCGGCCGACCCTCTTCTCGAACTCCTAGGCGAGGTCTACGGGCTGCTCGAACTCGAGTCGTTCCAGCCCGGGCTCCTCGACGCGCTGACGCGCGCCGTGCCCGCCGACTGGGTCTCTCTGAACAGCCTCGGGCCGCAGGACGGTGAAGCGGTGGCGCTTTCGGTTCCCCCGGTCACTCCGCCCGAGCTGTACGACGCGTATGCCGCGCACGCGCACGAGCATCCGGTGGCGCAGAGGTTCATCAGCACCGGCGACGGACGGCCGTTGCGCGTGTCCGACGTTGCGATGCCTGACGAGTTCCGCAGCCTGGCATTGTATCGCGAGGTGTACGCGGTCCTCGGCATCGAGCACCAGGTGGCGTTCACCCTTCCCGCGCCCGCCGGCCACCTGCTCGCGGTCGCGCTGAGCCGCGGCGAAGACGATTTCACCGATGCGGAGGTGGCGCTGCTCGCGCGGGCGCGGCCGCACTTGATCCAGGCCTACCGCAACGCGCTCGAGTTCACCGCGCTTCTCCGCAGGCTCGGCGAGGCGCCGCTCGAGCCGCGCCGCGACCTGGCCGCCTACGGCCTCACCCGTCGCGAGGCGGAGGTCGTGCGGCGCGTGGCATCCGGTCTCGGCAACGGCGACATCGCCGCAGCGCTCGGCCTCAGCGAGCGCACGGTGGAGAAGCACCTGGAGCACGCCTATCGCAAGCTCGGAGTGCGCTCGCGCTCCGAGGCCGCGAAGCTCGCGTGGGGCATCGCGGCAGAGCGCGAACGTCGCGACGGTCGCACGACGTTGCCGTACGTGGATTCCACGTAGCCGTCGCTTGCCGAGCGGCACGTGCCGGTGGGAGAGTCGGCGGGATGAAGAAGCTTCTTACCATCGTCGTCGCGCTGGCCGTGTTCGCTCCGGCCGCGTCCGCGCTCGCCTCCACGCCATACGACTGGCGCGGCACCTGGCAGGCCACATCGGGCATTCCGTCGCAGACCTGGACGATCTCCACGCTCGACCAGGCGAGCGGCACGCTCAGCGGCGAGGGCACCGGCGGCGGATACACGTGGCCGATCACCGGGACCGCGAGCGGAGGCTCGGTTCAGATGCACTTCCCGTACCGCGAGACCAGCTACACGGCGGAGGTGACCGGCACGATCTCAGCCGACTGCAAGACCATCACGGGGACCTACGACGACAATGGCGACGGACAGCCGAACGGCAGCTTCACCGTCACGCGCACCGGAGAGGTCCCGGCGGGCGGCTGCGGCGGAGGGGGCGGCGATGGTGGCGGGAGCGGCGACGGCGGCGGGGGAAACGACGGCGGCGGCGGTCAGCAGGCCGAGCAGTGCCAGAACCCGACGACGCTGCTCGTGACGTGCGCGAGCGGGGATCTCCGCGTGCCGGGCGTATGCGGCCCGTCGTTCGGCACGATCCTGCCGGCGTGCAACATCCCGACGGTGCCGCCGACCGTGTGCGGGCCGTCGCTCGGCGTGCTCACGCAGCCCTGCCAGATCCCGCAGCCCGAGATCCTGGCATGCGGCGGCTTCGGCACTGTCCTGCCCCAGTGCCGCGGCGCGAACAGCCTTGCCCTTGCGTGCGGCCCGCAGTCGAGCGTCCTGCCGGCGTGCAACTTCACTTCGCGCCTGACAGGCGCGGGAACACTCGATCCGGCTCGGCCGGACACGATCGACCTTCAGCTCAGCTGTCCGGTCCCCGGCGCGCGCGCATCAACGGCGACGGCCGCCGCGCATGCCGCGGCAGACGCGCCCACCTGCAACCTGACGGTGGTGGTCGAGGAGATGCGGACGGCACTCATGGAGTCGCTCGCTGCCCACGCCGCCGACGTGGCCAACCAGTTCGCCGTCGTCGGCCGGGTCGAGGCCGAGCGGCGCGAAGAAGCCGAGTTGGAGGAGCAGGGCACCCAGAACCAGCAAGCGTTCGCGGCCCGGGCCCGTGCGCAGCTCGGGCGCTACCTGGTCGCCGGGCGCACGGGCGAGCCGGACGCGGCCACGCTCGGCCCGGATCTCGCGCATCCCACGGCGCTGAGGCCGTTCTACGCCGGGCCCGGCTTCCTCCACGAGACCAACTCGCTGCTGCGTTCCGCGACCCAGAGCTGGGCCGACGCTCTGTCCCGCGCCGTCGTGCGCCTGCGCGCCATGGAGGGCCAGGCGGCGCAGGGCAGCCGGCGGGTGGTGACCGGGGCGGCGCGAACGCGCCTTCGGCATGTCAAGCGGGTCAAGGTGCGCGCCGGCAAGCGCCGTCACGTGAAGGTGAAGCTGCCGAAGCGGGTGGTCAAGGCCCTGGTGAAGAACGCGCGGAAGTCGAAGCGGTCGAAGCGATTCGCCGCCGTGCGCTTCGTCGTCGTCTACCGCGGGAAGCTCGAGGGACGCACCATTCCGGTCGCGCGCCTGATGGACGTGCGGCTGAAGGTCAAGAAGCGCCGCTAGTCGATCTCGTCGACGTGCTGGATGTTGGCCACATCGTCGGAATCGTCACTGGGAGCGGCGTCAAACCACGCGTCGAGAATCTCTGTCAGCAAAGGCTCGCTCGTCGCGCGCAGCGACAGCGCCAGCACGTTCGCGTCGTTCCACCTGCGCGCGCCGCGCGCGGTCTCGGCGTCGCCGCACAGCGCCGCGCGGATGCCGTGCACCTTGTTCGCCGCGATCGACGCACCGGTTCCCGTCCAGCAGCACACGACTCCCTGCTCCGCGCGCCCGTCCGCCACGTCGCGCGCGGCGGCCTCGCTGGCCCACGCCCAGTCGTCGCGCTCCTCCTCGCTCAGCGCCCCATGCACGAGCGGCTCGTGGCCGCGCCTGCGCAACTCGTCCACGACCGCCTCGGCGACCCCTGTCCTTTCATCTGCAGCGACCGATATCCGCATGACAAGAACCTAATCGCAGGTTAGGCTGACACTGCCGTCACATTCGTGACCGGCGTACCCCGCGGAGGAGTCTCATCTTGAAGCGCGTTCTGCTGCTGCTCTCGACAGCTGTCGTTGTGCTCTGGGCTGCCGCCCCGGCGATGGCCGACGACCAGACGACAGAGACGTTCCGCTATCCGGTCACCGTGAACGGCTACCAGGTGCGCCAGGAGATGACGCCCGCCGAGCATCCGAAGGTCAACGGCTTCATCACGGCGATGAGCGTGGACATCGTGGACGCGAACGGCAAGCCCGTGCCGATCCAGCGTCTGATGCTCCACCACATCGTCTTCTCGAAGATCGGCGAGCAGAACCCGCAGTGCAAGAACTTCACCGGCTTCGACGCATCGCAGAAGTTCCCGGGCATCGCGCGACCGTTCTACGGCGCCGGCGAGGAGCGCAACGTCCTGAGCCTCCCGCCGGGCTACGGGCTGCCGATGAAGGCCGACGACGCGTGGCTCAACACGTGGATGCTGATGAACCACAAGCAGAAGACCGACCACGCGTTCATCCAGTGGAAGGTCACGTACACGACCGATCCGAACACGAAGCCGGTCGACCCGTTCTGGCTGGACGTGAAGAACTGCAACGCCGACCCGATCTTCAACGTCCCCGGCGGCGGCAGGAAGGGCTCGACCTACTCGAAGAGCTACACGTTCAACATGCCCGAGTCGGGGCACATCGTCGCGGCCGGCGGCCACGTGCACGGCGGCGCGGAGAACCTCACCATCTCGCAGCCGGTGTGCGGCAACCGCAAGATCATGGAGTTCGATCCCGCGTGGGGCATGCCCAGCCATCCCTTCTACCACGTGCGGCCGATCCTCCACGAGCCCGGCCCGATCGCCGTCAGCGCGTACAAGACAGCCCAGGGATTCCCGGTCGCGCAGGGCCAGCCGATCAAGCTCACCGCCACCTACGACAACACGCTCGTGCACACGCGCGTGATGGGCATCTCGCTGGTGTACGTTGCGCCCTCGGCCACGCCGGTGAACGGCTGCGGGCCGCTGCCGTCCGACGTCGAGCAGTTCACGACGCCGCTGCCGCACCGCACGTCGCCGCCGCGCTTCGTCGTGCCGATCGTGGGCATCGGCCCGAACGGCAAGGCGCGCGACATCTCGGCGCCTCCCGGCAAGCGCGTCCGGCTGAAGAACAACGCCACCATCAAGGAGCGCAACTTCTTCTTCTCGAAGCCCAACGTCCTGGTGAGGCCGGGCACGCGGATCAACTGGTCGATCAACAACGGCGGCGACCCCACCGCTCTCCACAACGTCACGCTGGCGAGCGGTCCGCGCGGCTTCGGCTCGCCGAACCACTCGAAGGGCCGCTTCAGCTACCGCTTCAGGACCAAGGGCAAGTACCGGATCTTCTGCGCGCTGCACCCGGTTTCGATGACGGAGACCGTCGTCGTCCGCTGACGGCGGTCAGCGGCAGGAGCGCCGGACGCGCACGACCGCCGCGCGGCGGGCGCTGAACGAAACGCGCAACACGCGCGAACGGCGGGTGTACTCGAACGGCCGCCGGCGTCCGGCCACCGTGACCGCGCACGGGCGGAACGGCCGCCTGAGCGTGCCGAGCGCCGCCTGCAGCGAGTAGCGCCGCGCGTGACGGCCGCGCACGCGCAACGTCCAGCCGCCGCGCGACTCGGCCGACCTGACGCTCTCGCCGCGCCCGATCGTCGCGCGCGAGCGCCCGCGCGGGTAGGCGAGCAGACTCAGTCGCCCGCGCCGGTCGAGGAGGTGGACGAGGCCGGGCGCCCGCCCGTAGCCGGTGAGCGTGTCCACGTCCGCCGGCAGCAGCGGTAGCACGGCGCCGGCGCGGACCAGCAGCGGCAGCTCGCCGAGCGCCGCCGGAACTCTCACCTCGCGTCCTCCGGCGAGTGTCCCGGGGCCGCGCCAGAAGTCGACCCAGCGGCCGCGCGGGAGGTAGAGCTTCCGCGATCGGGCCGCGGGCGCGAGCACCGGCGCCGCCAGCAGGTCGGGGCCGAACATGAACTCGTCGTCCCGTGCGGCCGCGCGCCGGTCACCGGGGTAGACGAGCGCGAGATGGCGCATGATCGGAAGGCCACTGCGGTCGTACTCGCGCTCCGCGGCAGCGATGTACGGGTACAACCGGGTTCGCAGGCGGGCGTAGCGCTTCCAGACCGGCAGCACGTCGGGATCGAAGATCTGCGGACGACGCGGCTTTTCGGGCGTGGCGAACCCGTTGGCCTGGGTGCGCATCACGCCTGACACGGCGCCCAGCTCGATCCAGCGGGCCAGCAACTCCGGAGTCAGCTGCGGCGACGCCAGCGAGAAGTAGCCGCCGATGTCGGAGCCCCAGATGCTGACCCCCGAGAGGCCCATCGTGAGGCCGTTGCGCAGGGCTGACGCGAGGCCGTCGAAGCCCCAGGAGGTGCTCGGATCGCCACCCCAGACGATCTGCGAGGCGCGCGCCGCACCCGTCCACCCGGAGCGGTTGAAGCGAGCGAGCGGCCGCGGCGCAGACCGCGCGAAGTCCGATGCCGCACCGTGGTAGAGCACCGGATAGCGGTTGTGCATCCGCGGCCCGGGCGTGCCGTCGTAGGACACCGAGTCGGTCGGGGTGTACTCGCCGAAGTCCTCCATCCAGCCGTCGTAGCCATCGGCGACGGCCTCGCCCAGCAGGCGACGGTAGAAGTCGGCCGCCGCGGGGTTCGAGAAGTCGAACTGGCCGACGAGGAACTGCTCGGAGCCGGTGTAGCGGTATTCGTACGGCTGGCCGAGCGCGTTCTTCGTCAGGTATCCGCCGGCCGCCGCCTGGTCGAAGGCCGGCTGGTAGCCGGTGCAGATCATCGGATTGAAGTAGGTGGTGACCGCGAGCCCCGCGGCGTGAAACGCGGCCGTGCGACGGCGCTGTTCGTCGGTCTTCCCCTGCTGCGCTCCGCACGGGAGGTAGTGCGTGTAGGTCTGCGCGACGGACGCCGGCGCCCCCGCGCGCCGCAGCGCCTCGATGTTCTGCGCCTCGTCGCCGCTCGGCTGGAACCACGGGCCGAAGTAGAAGGGCGCCGCCGCGGGAGGCTGGCGCCCGACGCTCGCGCTGAAGCGCCTCAGTGCCGCCGCCGGGGTCGGCCCGGCGAAGAAGCGCAGGCGCAGCTCCGGCCCGTCGACCACGGCCGTCCACGCGTCCGGCGTGTCGCTGGCCGCATGAAGCTCGCTGCGGTCGTAGCCGTCGATCAGCGCGCCGTAGCCGCGGGTCGAGAGCAGCCAGGGGATCGGGAAGTAGCTCGCGTCGTCGCGCGGGTGGTAGCCCCACGGCGGGACGAACGCGGCGAGCGGCGCGCGCTCGGCCGGCTGGTACGGGCCCTCCGCCACGTAGCTCTCGACACTGTTACCGCGTTGGTCGACCGCGTTCGAGCGCTCGCCGAAGCCGAGGAAGCGCTCGTCGCGCGCCGCGTCGAACGAGATCCCTGTCCGCGTGGCGGTCGCCGGGCCGTTCGCGGTCAGCGCGATCACCCCGTCCGCAGCCGGCGCGATCGTCACGTGGATCGTGCCACCGAGCGGGTCGGTGGTGGCCACGTCCGCCTGGATCCCACCCGCCGACTCCTTCTCGCTCAGCACGCGCGTCGCGTGGAACCAGATCCCCGCCGCATTCGCGAAGCCGAGCGCGCCGGTGATCGACGGCCCGGTCGCGCGCGACTCCGACAGGAGCGGCGAGCCGCGGTCGGCGAGCGCGAGATGCCACGGATCGCTGCCGACGGTCGCACTCAGCCGCCCGGAGGTGACGGTCGGCCCGGCGGCGAATGCGGGTGCGCAGCTCGAACAGCAGACCAGGGCTAGAAGCAGAACGCTTCGCACGACCGCGGATCGTAAGTGGCTACCGTCAAATGCGTGCCTGAACTACCCGAGGTGGAGATAACCGCGCGGCGGCTCGACCGGGCGTTGCGCGGAGCCGAGATCGAGTCCGCGCTGGCGCCGGGGATGGTGACGATGAAGACGTTCGACCCTCCGCTCGACTCGCTCGCGGGGCGGACGATCACAGCGGTGTCGCGGCGGGGCAAGATGCCGGTGGTCGAGGCGGGCGACCTCGCCGTGCTCATCCATCTGATGTCCGCGGGGCGGCTGCAGCTGTTCGACAAGCGGGCGTCGCTGCGCGACAAGGCATCGCGGCTGCTCATCCGCATAGCCGGCGGGGAGCGAGAGCTGCGCCTGCGCGAGTTCGGCACCCAGCAGCGCGCGTGGGCCAAGCTGCTGCCGATCGAGGAAATCGCGAACGACGAGGCGGTGGCCACGCTCGGGCCGGAGGCGTATCCCGTGCCGCCGATCGACGAGCTCGCCGAGCTGGTGCGGCAGCCGCGCCACCTCCACCCGCTGCTGCGCGACCAGCGCGTGATCGCGGGCATCGGGCGGACGTGGGTCGACGAGATCCTCTGGACCGCGATGCTCTCGCCGTTCCGCCAGGGCGACGACCTCGACGACGAGGAGCTCGAGCGCCTGCACGACGCGATCGACGAGGTGCTCGGCGGTGCGCTCGACCATTACGAGGAGGTGGTCGGCGACTCGCTGCCGGACAAGGCGCCGATGCCGCTGAAGGTGCATCGCAAGCAGGGCGAGCCGTGCCCGCGCTGCGGCACGACGCTCGAGGCGGTGCACTTCAAGGACTACGTGATGACCTATTGCCCGCGTGAGCAGACCGGCGGGCGTGTGTTGAAGGACCGCCGTCTGTCGCGGCTGCTCAAGTGACTTCAGGAATTAGGGATTAGGGATTAGGGATTAGGGATTAGGGATTCGATGATTTCCGAAGGCGAACAGGCACCCGATTTTGAGCTGCAGGATCAGGACGGTCAGGCGGTGAAGCTGTCGCAGTTCCGCGGCTCGCCGGTCGTCCTGTACTTCTATCCCAAGGCGGACACGCCGGGCTGTACGACGCAGGCGTGTGGGATTCGCGACCGGCAGGACGAGTACGACGCCGCCGGTGCGGTCGTTCTCGGAGTGTCACCCGACGAGCCCAAGAAGCTGCGCAAGTTCGCCGACAAGTACTCGCTGCCATTCACGCTCCTGGCGGACGTCGATCACAAGGTGGCCGAGGAGTACGGCGTCTGGGTCGAGAAGTCGATGTACGGGCGCACCTACTGGGGCAACCAGCGCGCGACGTTCGTGATCGACCCCGCCGGCCGCGTCCAGGCGGTGCTGCCGAAGGTGTCGCCGAAGACCCACGACGACGAGGTGCTGGCGGCGCTCGCGTGATCGTCGACGTCTGGATGCAGCACCCGACGGCGCGCTTCCTCCAGCACGACATGCTGGAGTCGCTGCGGCGCTGGACCGGCGGGCTGGCGCCCGAGGACGAGATCCCGATCGACGTGACGGTGGCCGCGCTCGACGACGCCGCAGTCGACTTCGGCCTGCTGAGCGCCTGGAGCGCGCCGCACCAGCCGCCTCTGATCTCGAACGAGGAGGTGGCGGCTTGGGTGGAAGCGCATCCGGACCGCTTCGCCGGCCTGGCCGCGGTGAACCTCAACAAGCCGATGGAGGCGGTCCGCGAGCTGCGCCGCGCGGTGCGCGACCACGGCTTCAAGGGCCTGCGCGTAGAGCCGTGGCTCTGGGAGGCGCCGCCGACCGACCGGCGCTACTACCCGCTATTCGCTGAGTGCGTCGAGCTCGGCGTGCCGTTCTGCACGCAGGTCGGGCACACCGGTCCGCTGCGCCCGTCCGAGACCGGCAGGCCGATCCCCTACATCGACCAGGTGGCGCTCGACTTCCCCGAGCTAGTGATCGTGTGCGGCCACATCGGCTACCCGTGGACCGAGGAGATGGTCGCGGTGTGCCGCAAGCACCCGAACGTCTACATCGACACGTCGGCCTACACCACGCGGCGGCTGCCGCCCGAGCTCGTCGCGTTCATGCAGACCGGGACCGGCCGGCAGCGAGTCCTGTTCGGCACCAACTACCCGATGATCCCGCACGCCAAGGCGCTCGACGGGCTCGACGAACTGGGGCTCGACGACGAAACGTGCGGGCTTTACCTGGCCGGCAACGCCACGCGCGTGTTCGGTATTAGGGATTAGTGATTAGGGATTAGAGGGGACAGCTCGGGATCCTGTCGGATCCCGGCTGCGGGCTGCGGTCCTCGGCCTTGATCCGGAATGTCCAGTCGCCGAACTCGTCCCTGAAGAAGACGTAGTTGCCCCTGATCGTCTGCCGTTCGGCACTGCCGTCCGAGTAGCACTTGACGTAGACGCCCTTGGCCTTGATCGGGAAGACGTAGGTCTTCTTGTTCGCCGGGGTGCCGTCCGCCCAGTGGTTGCCCTTTCGCGAGTGTGCGCGCACGAGCTTCGTGAGCTTGTACGACTCGCGCACGGAGGAATAGGTCTTCGACTCCTGCGTGTACTGCGCCACCAGCAGCTTGGTCACCTTCGCCTTCGTGGGTGCCTTCGGATGCTTCGACCGCGCCTCCGCGGACACGACACCAACCAGCAGCACAGCCACAAGCGCGAGCGCGATCACGCGCAGTCGAGACATGTTTCCCCCTCGT
>JAICJV010000119.1 GCA_025928265.1 Thermoleophilaceae bacterium | reverse complement strand
TCGAAGCCGCGCGTCCCGAGCTCGGCGTCGAGGTTGCGCTGCGCGCCCGCGACGCTCACGAACGAGATCGCCACGCGCACCTCGACGTCGCGTGCCCCGCCGAAACTCACGTAGGCGCCCGTCTGCGCGGTCGGGCCGCGGCCGCCGAACGCGAACGGGCCGAACGTGGCGAGCGCGCCCGGGCCGTAGCCCAGCAGGCCGGTCGGGAGGTTGTCGCCCGCGTCGAGCGGGTCGGTGAGCGAGGAGTCGTGCGCCGAGGTCGAGCCGGGCGCGAGCGCCTGGCGCTTCCAGGTGCCGTAGCCCGCGAACGGGCGGTCGAAGCGCGCGGCGAAGTAGACCTTGTGGCGATTCGGCTCGAGGCAGAAGCCGCCGGTTGTCACGGCGCCGGTCAGCTCCTGCCGCGCGCGGTCGATCTGCACCGAGCCGGACGACGCGCCGTTGCGGCTGCCGGTCGCGTTCACGAGCACGCTCGGCGTGCCGGCCGCGGGGAAGCTGAAGCGCGCGATCCCGCCGCGCGTGGTGGCGGTCAGGCCGGCGTCGATTCGATTCGCGGTACCGGGGTTGAGCCCGACCCGGTAGAAGCCAGGCGCGGCGGCCTCGTCCTTGTGCGAGAACGACGGCAGGAACGCGTCGTCGAACTCCGTCGACAGCGGCTTGACCGGCGACCTGGTCACGGCCGTGGTGGTTGGCAAGAACGGGAAGTCGCCGCCGTTCGCGCAGCCCGCGCCGCTCAGCCGCCGGACGCTGAAGCCGCGGATCTTCGAGTCGCCGTATGCGTAGCCGCCGCCGACGTTCGCCGACGCGGGACTCGTGTCGGGACCCCACTGGATCATCCCGAACGGGACCGCCGGCCCCGGGAACGTGTTGCCCGCGCCACCTCCGGTCCCGAAGTCCGGAGCGCCCGGAGCCGTGCCGCCGAACGGGTTCACGTAGCGCGCGAGATCGCCGTTCGCGCTCGCCGCGTCAGCCGCACCCGCGCAGCCCAGCGCGAGCGCGACTGCAACCACGCACGCAGACCCCACCACCCGCATGCGCCGCACAGTAACGGCGGCGGCGTCGGGCCGCGCCAGGGCCAGCTAACGGGGCAGGGAGGACTCGAACCCCCGGCCTACGGTTTTGGAGACCGCCGCTCTACCAACTGAGCTACTGCCCCTTGCGGGCCCGATTCTAGTGTCGGTGTACGGTTCGGCGCATGGCTGCGCTGGAGCCGCTGTTCGGCATCTTCCCCACCCCGAACGCAGCCGATCAGGACGAGATCCTCGAGCAGGTCCTGATCGCCGATCGTGAGGGGCTCGACCTCGTCGGCATCCAGGACCACCCGTACCAGCGCCGCTTCCTCGACACCTGGTCGCTGATCGCTTTCCTCGCCGCGCGGACCGAGCGCGTGCGCTTCTTCCCCGACGTCGCGAACCTGCCGCTGCGCCAGCCCGCGGTGATGGCGAAGGCGGCGGCGTCGATCGACCTGCTGAGCGGCGGGCGCTTCGAGCTGGGGCTCGGCGCCGGCGCGTTCTGGGAGGGCATCGGCGCGATGGGCGGGCCGGTCCGCAGCGGTCCCGAGTCGGTCGACGCGCTCGAGGAGGCGATCGAGGTGATCCGGCTCATGTGGAGCGGCGAGCGATCGGTTCGCTACGACGGCGTGCACTACAAGCTCGACGGACTGCATCCGGGCCCGCAGCCCGCGCACGACATCGGCATCTGGCTCGGCGCATACGGGCCACGGATGGTGCGCCTGGTCGGGCAGAAGGCCGACGGCTGGATCCCGAGCGTCCCGCGCCTGCCGCTCGAGGAGGTGGCGCCGCGGCAACGGGCGATCGACGAGGCGGCGCGGGCGGCCGGCCGCGACCCGTCGGCGATCCGCCGGATCGCGAATGTGAACGGAGTCCTGAAGGACGGGCCCGCGACCGGCTTCCTCGACGGACCGGTGGACCACTGGGTCGAGACGCTCGTCGCAATGGCGCGCGACCACGGCTTCAACGGCTTCGTGCTGTGGCCCAAGGAGGACCCTCTCGGCCAGACCGAGCACTTCGCCCGCGAGGTCGTGCCGGCCGTCCGCGCGGAACTCGCCCGCACATAGAATCGACGCCGCCAGCGGATGTGGCGGAATTGGTATACGCGCCGGGTTTAGGTCCCGGTGGGCCGCGAGGCCCTTGGGGGTTCGAGTCCCTTCATCCGCACTCGGTGGGTCGGTCGGTCCGCCGGGCTGCAGGCCCGTCGGATACAACTCAATTGACGCCTGATGCCCGAGCGCGACCCCAAGAAGTTCGACCCCGCCCGAGCGCACGTCCTCGACGCCCCCGAACGCGAGCGCTACCTGCCCACCGACCAGCTCGTCGCGCTGCTGGAACTGCAGGGCGACGAGACCGTCGTCGACTACGGCGCCGGGACAGGACGGGTCAGCCGCGCCGCCGCCGCCGCGCTGGGCGACAGCGGGCAGGTGATCCCCGTCGACGAGAGCCCGGAGATGTTCGCGCGCCTGCGCGAGGCGCTCGCAGACGATCCGCGCACACGGCCGCTGCACATCACCGACAACCACGTGCCGCTGCCCGATGGCTGCGCCGACCGCATCCTTGCCGCGAACCTCCTGCACGAGGTGCGCGGCGAGTCTGCGCTGACGGAGATGCGCCGCCTGCTGGGAGGAGCCGGCGCCTTCGTGCTGATCGTCGACTGGGAGCGCGGGCGCGATCGCGACAGCGGCCCGCCCGACGAGCTGCTCTACACGGCCGCCGAGGCCGGCGAGGAACTCCGCGCCGCCGGGCTCGTGCCCGACGTACTCGACGCCGGCCTGCCGTTCCACTTCGCCGTCAAGGCCACCAGGGAGGACGGATGATCTTCCGCCCGTTCACCGACGACGACCTCGGCTGCCCGTCCTATTGCCCCGCGATGCAGCTCTTGCGCTTCTTGCCCTTCTGCGTGACCGCGCAGTTGCCACCGCCCCTGTCCACGAGCGACAGCGCCTTCTTGCTCGGGTTGTGCGGGAACGAGCCGGGCGTTCCGTAGCCCACCACGATGTTGTCCTGGTCGCGCATCACGTAGTGCACGGGGTCGCTGATCTCCTTGCCGTTCACGTAGACGTGGACCTTGTTGTCGCCGTCGTTGACGCGGTTGCCGAGCGACGCGTTGCCGAATCGCACTCCCCAGATGAAGAAGAAGTCGCCGATCGTGAACTTGTGGGGCACGTCGGACTCCATGTGGATGACGCCGGTCTGGTCGTGCGTGTGGACCGACGAGTAGTCGGGCTTGTGGATGCCGATGTTCGGCGCGACCGGCACCAGCAGGCCGTCGATGTAGATGTGGATCAGCGAGTGGTGATGCACCTTCTCCTTGCCGACGGGGGGCAGATGCAGCTGCCTGATCCGCTGGCCGAGATGCACGTACTCGGGCTGCCAGCGCGGCGCGGTCGCCCGCACGCCGGGGCCGGAAACGGCGGTCGTGTCGCCGAGCGTCTCCTTCTTCTCGCCGCATCCGGCGATCAACGCGGCCGCGAGAACGGCGAGCACAACTGTCGCGAGTCGTTTCACCCCAACACTGGATATCAGGCGCCAACCGTCGCGCTCGACCGGAGCCTCGCTTAAACTCCGCGCGCGGATGGCTTACGACGAGACCGACGAAGAAGATCGGGTCATCTACCACCCGAACCAGGACAAGGCCACGTCGAAGGCGACGAAGGCCATCGTGGTGCTGCTCCTGATCGTGAGCGCGGTGCTCACGCTGCTCATCACCATCGGCGGGTGGAACGAGCTCCAGGGCGCGAAGGTCGTCTCGATCCTCTTCATCATCGTCTTCTTCGTGATGGCCTACTTCGTGCAGCGCTGGAATCGCGGCGTGCTGCCGCTGGCGGCGGGTCTGTCGGTGATCCTCGGAGTGTTCGCGGCGATCGCGGCGTTCGGCGCCGGCAGCTGGTTCGACCGCAGTGGCTCGGGCTACGACCACTCCGGGCTTCCGCCCGACCTCATCGGACTGCTCTGCATCGTGCTGATCCCCGTGCTGCTGCTCCTGATCGTGTTCGCGATGCGCGGCTTCTCACAGAAGTGGAACATCGAGATCGAGACGTCCCGCGAGGAGTACGAGCGCCAGCATCGCGGTGGCGGGCGCGGCGGCTACGGCGGGCCGCGCACCGCGCACGCCTAGTCGAAGCTCGGTAGCTCCTGCTCGAGCGTCAGCACGGGCGCGAAGATGTCGCCGCGCTCCTCGACGCGCGCGATCGCAGCTTCCGGCTCGACCATGGGGATGCCGCTCTCGACTTCGTTCCAGGTGAGTGGCATCGCGACGATCGGCGTGCGCTGTGCGAGCAGCGAGTACGGGGCCACCGGCGACTCGTCCGTGCGTGACTCGACGCGGTCGCCGTATACGCGCTCGAGCGTCTCTGTAACCGCACTGGCGAATGGCTCCGTCTCGTCGTAGGTCGCCTCGCTGTTCAGCGGGAGGTGCACCTGGATGCCGTGCAAGCCCGAGGCCTTCGGGAACGTCTGGAGATCAAGCTGGTCGAAGAGCGCGCGCATGTGCAGCGCAACCTCGCGAGACTCCAGGGCGAAGACGAGCGCCGACGGCCGGTCCACGTCGTCGTGCATGCGCAACTCGAGTGCACCGCCCTCGACGAGCCGGACGATGTCGGCGAGCGTGGTCAGGCTGTCGGCGTACGGCAGCACGGTCGCGCCGACGCGCAGGTAGTAGTCGATCGCGTCGCCCTTCGTGAAGCCCGTCTCGGGATAGACGACCTCGTCGAGGTGCGTGAGCTTCAGCGTGTGGCCGTCGAGCGCGATCTCGGCGCTGCCCTTCGGCTCGCCGCCGACCAGCTCGCGCAGCACCGGCGCGCGGATCGCCGGCTCCTCGGCCCTCTCGAACGCCACCTCGAGCGGGCGCTTGTCGTCGCGCAGGCCCTTGTATGAGGGGTGGCGCAGCATGTTCTGCGACGTCCACTCCGTGAACTCGACCTCCGCCACGAGCTCCGGGTCGACGTAGTGCGTGCCGCGTTCGGGCTGCGGCTGCCCGTCGAATGGTGAGCTGTCGCGCCGCAGCCGTGCAAGGAGGCCCTCGAGCCGGTCGAGCTCCTTGCCCGTGAAGCCGGTGCCGACCTTGCCGCCGTATCGCAGGTTGCCGTCGTCGTAGTAGCCCACGTGCAGCGCGCCGAGGTGACCGGCACGACGCCCCTCCCCCGCCGACCAGCCACCGATCACGAGCTCCTGCCGGCGCGTGTTCTTCACCTTCAGCCACGTGCCGCCGCGGCGGCCGGGCTCGTACGGGGAGTCGAGCCGCTTGCAGATGATCCCCTCGAGGTTCTGCTCGGCCGCCGCCACCAGCAGTTGCTCACCGCTTCCGGTGCTGTACCCGGGGACGCGCCACGCCGGCCCGTCGAGCGCGAGCGCCCGGAGGCGCTCGCGGCGATCGGTGTACGGCAGGCGCATGAGGTCCTCGCCGTCGATCCAGAGCAGGTCGAAGATGCAGTAGACGACCGGCACGGCGCGGGCCCTGGCCTCGACACCGCGCGTCAGGTGCATGCGGCCCTGGAGCCGCTCGAACGACGACCGTCCGTGCTCGTCGAACGCGACGACCTCGCCATCGAACACGGCGTCGGTCCCGTCGAGCGCCTGCGCGAGCGCGTGCACCTCGGGGTAGCGCGGCGTGACGTCGTTGAGGTTGCGGCTCTCGAGCCTCAGGTCGCCGTCGCTCGCGTACGCGATCGTGCGCACCCCGTCCCACTTGATCTCGTAGCCCCAGCCGCCGTCGTCACGCGGCAGCTTGGAGAGCCGCGCGAGCATCGGGACCACGTGCTCGGGCATGGCGTCGGGCATGGCGTTCGTACTCCCTCGTTCCGTCCGAAGCGACACCTAAGATGTGGTGGGGCGGCCGTGGCGGAATCAGGTAGACGCCGGATCCTCAAAAGGTCCTGTCCGTAAGGGCGTGTGGGTTCGAATCCCACCGGCCGCATGCCGATGCGGACGCGCGAAGAGGTCAAACGAGTGCAGGCGTTAGCCCGCTCGGGCTTGAACAAGTGCGAGATTTCGCGCGCGACTGGGATCCCGCGTTCGACTCTGCGCAATTGGTTGGACGGCCAGCTCCCGGACTTCTCACGCGCCGAGCCACCAGTGCTCGATGATCTTCCGGCACGCGCATACTCCTACCTGTTTGGCCTGTACCTCGGAGACGGCTGGATCGCCCAGCACCCTCGCGGCGTCTACCGCCTCGGCATCGCCCTCGACTCGCGCTATCCATGTCTTATCGCCGGCTGCGTTACCGCGGTACGCAAGGTGATGCCGGACAACCGGGTGACCGTCCAAAGGCATCCCGTCCACAACGTGGTGCGCGTTCATTCCTACTCGAAGCACTGGCCGACGCTGCTTCCCCAGCACGGGCCTGGCCGCAAACACGACCGCGCGATCATCATCGAACCATTCCAGGCGCGACTCGTCGAGAACCACATCGACCAGCTACTTCGCGGTCTGATCAACTCCGACGGCTGCCGCGTGATCAACCGGGTCAAGGGCAAGTACGAGTATCCGCGCTACCAGTTCACGAATCACTCCTCGGACATCCGCGCGATCTTCACGGGCGCGTGCGAGGAGCTCGGCATCCACTGGACGCAGATGAACCGTTACAACGTCGCCGTCTCTCGCCGCGCGGACGTCGCCCTGCTCGACACCTTCATCGGCGCGAAGGCCTGAGCCCGGTCAATCCGCCACGTGGTCCGTCCACTGGGTGCCGTCCCAGTAGCGGAGGCGCTTCAGCCCCCTCGGGTCGGGGTACCAGTCGGCGCGGCCGCCCGGCGGGGGCGGAGGTGCGACGGGCGCGGGAGGCGGCGGCGTCGGAGCGACCGGCGGCGGCGCGGCCACCGGCGGCGGCGCCGCAGCCGGCTGGCCGTAGGTGATCGGCTGCTGGGGCTGCGCTTGAGTCGGCGCCTCGGAGCCCAATCCGGAGCTGTCGGGCCGCCACGCCTCTGCCTGCGCGCCGGCGCCGCCGACGGTGAGCGCGAGCTCGGGGCGATGCTCAGCCAGGTAGCCGCCCGCGAGGATCGCGAGCGACGAGAGCACGGAAAGGATCAGGCCGACCTGCTGGCTGCTGCCTTCAACCAGGAAGACAACCGTGATGGTGGTCGCAATGACCCCGATCACACTCAGCGCCCGGTTGCGCTCGACCGGGAGGTTCAACGGCGTTTCCGTGAATTCGAGTGCTGCGTACGCGATCGCCAGCAGCCCGAGCACGAACAGCGCGATGTCAGTAACGCGGAAGAACTGCCATGCGTTGACGCCGCTGAACCAGCCCAGGAACAGCGAGATGATCAGGACGATCCCGCCGATTCCCGCGGCGGCGGCCGCATAGCTCAGCCGCCGCGGAGTCTCGACACCAGCCATTCCTGCCTCCTCGTCCTCAGTCAGCCGTGTGGTGCGTCCACTGCGTGCCGTC
>JAICJV010000085.1 GCA_025928265.1 Thermoleophilaceae bacterium | reverse complement strand
CTGCTGGCCGGGCGCAGCCTCGTCGGGTGGTGCGTGCAGCGCTCCGACGTGTGCGCCGAGGGCCTCGCGGTCGTGGTAGCCGAACATGCGGTTCCAGCTCGCGTTGGTGTAGACGAGCGCGCCGCTGTTCGAGTCGATCACGCAGACCGGCGCGGGCAGGTGTTCGAGCACGCGTGCCGCGAGCAAGCCGCTTTCGTCGCACGCCACGACCGGAACCGGCGGGTTCTCCGCGACGGACTCGCTGAGGTCGCGCGTGCCTCTGCGAAACCGTGATGTCACCTTCCCACGTCCTCACGGGTGAACATCACGACGGTGCCCGCCAGCCAGTCGTGCAGCCCCCGGCGCCGCGACGTGACGAGTATCGGCAGGAACCCGATGAGGAGCGGCAGCGAGATCACGATGCCGAAGACCCGGACGATCGCGTGGCGCGGCAGCAGCGGGCTGCTGTCCTCGCGCACGACCGCGATCTTGAGCAGGCGGTTGCCAGGCGTCTGCCCGGTCGTGGTCCAGAACGCGACGAAGTAGCCGATCACCCACAGCGCGAAGGCGAGCGCGCCCAGCGCCACGGCCACGTCGTGGTCGAGTGCCGGTGCAGGGATGATCGTGAACACCAGCGCCACGGTTCCGGTCACGACGACCGCCACCCCGTTGATCACACCGGCGTCGAGCGCGAAGGCGATCAGCCGCGTGATGAGCCCCGCATACGCAGAGGCGCCCGCCTCCACGGCGTCGGGGCGATGGACTCGCCGCGCCACCGCCTGCGCGCTGGTCGGCGCGGGAACGTGGTGCGAGGCGGTCGAGACCATGGGCTACGGGTTGGGCAGCGGCGCCGGGGTCCGTCGGGTAAGTCTGCGTGCGACGCGCTCGAGCCGGGCGTCGGCGCTGCGTGAGCGGTCGCGAACCACGCCGGCCATCTGGTCGACGAGCCCCGCGCCCTGATGGCTGATCGCTTCCGTCACGGCCGGGCTCCGCGCCACCTCGTCCACGAGCACCCACAGCTCCTCGCTCTCGAGCAGGCGCGTGACGGCCTCGTCCACCACACCGCTCTCGATCACGTGCGCGACCAGCCGCCTGGCCGCCGGCGTGTCCACGGCCGCCGCCACCGCACGCTCCATCCCATCTCCCGCCGTGAACGGCTCGATCGCGCGCTCGACCACGTGCGCCCGGACCGCCTCGCGCGCCACGGCGTCGACCAGCGGGCCGCGCAGCGCCGCCGCCACGACGGACTGCGCGAACGACGAGTTCAGGGCCGACTCGATCGAGTCCAGTGCCGCCTTCTCGGCGTAGGCGGTGGCGCGACGCCCCAAGGTGAACGCGAAGCCGAGCATGGCCTAGGAGTGACGGGCCGGCGACCGCAGCGCGAAGCCCTCCGCGATCTCCATGGCGCCCTGGAGGATCAGCGCGATGCCGGCGAGCACGGTCAGGGTCTTGACGCTCATCTCCGGCCAGCTGATGATCACCGTGCCTGCGGCCACCAGCACCGCTCCACGGGCCAGCGTCGACCAGCGCTGCCGGCTGTGTACCAGCCCCCGCCCCAGCGCCAGCGCGCCGGCCACGACGAGGTAGACGGCGAACGCGAGCGTGAGCAGCTCCAGGCTCCTGGCGGGGTTGCGGACGACGATCAGGCCCGCGATCAGCGCCAGCGTCCCGAGCAGCATCTCGGCCGCGCGCGTCTCCTCCCCGCCCGACATGGCGCGCGCGATCAGCAGGACGCCGGCGATGAGGAGGTCGATGCCGAGGAATACACCGAGGAGCTTGATCGAGGGGCTGGGATAGGCGAGCACGAGGACGCCGATCACGAGGCTGACGGCCCCCGAGACCGCGAACAGGTACCAGGCGCGCTCGGCAACGTCTGTGTCGGGCGCCACGCCTGCGGGTGCGATCGCCATTTCGAGTCACCTCCTCCGTGTGCTCGGGTGACGCTCCCAGCGGATCGCGTGTGCGGCAATGGTGCTGACTTGTGTGACCGCGGTGTGTCAGCGCCTTTGCGGCGAGCGCGCGTGGCTGCCAGGGTCGCGGCGGACGAAGCCGAAATGGGCCGCTTACGATCGATCGAGCGCAGCTGCCGTCGCCTGAGCGATGGTGGTGCCGAGCAGCGCCCCGGCCACCACGTCGCCCGGGTAGTGGACGCCGGTGTGGACGCGCGAGTACGCGACGGTGGCCGCGAGCAGGCGCAAGGGCGCGGCCGCGCGAGGCATCACCTGGCCGACACCGGTCGCGAACGCGAACGCGGCGGCTGCGTGGCCGGACGGCAGCGAACGCGACCGGGGCATGGGCACGTGCCGCGCCTCGGGAACCTGATGGCCGGCGCGGTCGGGACGGCGCCGGCGGGCGACAGGCTTGACGGCTGCGTTCACCACCGCCGAGGTGGCCACGAGCGACGTCAGGCCGGTCCTTGCAGCACGTCTGCCGGGGTCGCCTCCCGCCAGCGCGAGGATGGCGGCGGACAGCAGGTTCAGGCGCGACCGATCCGCCGCACCGGAGAGCCGCTGCATGGCCCGGTCGAGACTGGGCGTCTCCGTTCGCGCGATCGCGGCGTACACCGCCTGGTCGAGTCGCTCCGCATCCACGAGCCAGTCCGGCATCGGCGGAGGATCCCATGAGGACGCGCGCTGCGGCAAGCGCCGCTCTGCTGTGCGCCGCCGGAGCTGCGGTCCTGGCGATCCTGGTTGCCGTTCGAGACTTTCCGAAGGGCCTACCGGTTGTGCTGTGCGCGGTGGCCGCGGCGCTGCTCGCCTGGCATTCGATCTTCCGCGCGGGGCGCGTCCGTAGCGCGGGGCTGGTCGCCGCCGCGGTGCTGCTGGCCGGTTCGGGCGCGCTGATCGCAGTGAACGGCCGCGTGGTGGAGGACCTGGTGGTGCTCGGCCTGTTGATCGCCTCCGTCGCGACGGCGCGGGCCGCGTTCGCGGTGC
The DNA here is from genome assembly GCA_025928265.1 of Thermoleophilaceae bacterium. GTDB lineage: Bacteria > Actinomycetota > Thermoleophilia > Solirubrobacterales > Thermoleophilaceae > JAICJV01. Next base: position 8,812 of record JAICJV010000085.1, on the reverse strand, counting down.
ACACGCAGCGACCGACGGCGCCGCGTCCGCAGCACCCGGTTCTGTTCTGGAACCCGAAGTCGGGCGACGGCAAGGCGGTGCGCTTCCGGCTGGAGGCCGAGGCGCGTGCGCGCGGGATGGAAGCCGTCGAGCTCCGGCGCGGCGACGACCTCGAGCATCTCGCCCACAGCGCGGTCGCGCGCGGCGCCGACGCGCTGGCGATGGCCGGCGGTGACGGCTCGCAGGCGATCGTCGCGCGCGTCGCGGCCGAGCACGGCCTCCCCTACGCGTGCATTCCGTCCGGCACGCGCAACCACTTCGCGCTCGACCTCGGCGTCGACCGCGACGACGTCGTGGGCGCCCTCGATGCGTTCGTCGACGGCGGCGAGCGGCTCGTGGACCTCGCGGAGATCAACGGGCGCGTGTTCGTGAACAACGTCTCGCTCGGGTTCTACGCCGACGCCGTGCAGAAGCCGGAGTACCGCGGCGCCAAGCTCCGCACGATCCTCGACACCATCGGTGCGAACGGCGGCGACGAGCACGAGCTGCACTGGGCGGGCCCGAACGGCAACGTTGAAGGAGACGCGCCCGCGCTGCTCGTCTCGAACAACGCATATCGGGTGGGGACGGTGATCGGGTCGGGCACCCGGCCGCAGATCGACGCGGGCATACTCGGAGTCACCGTGTTCGACCACCCGGGCGCGCATCGCGGGCGCCCCTGGCGCGAGTGGACGACTACGAGCTTCGATGTCGAGGCCGACCATCCGGTCAATGCGGGCATCGACGGCGAGGCGGCCGTGCTGGATCCGCCGTTGCGGTTCGTCAGCCGGCCCGCGGCGCTGCGCGTCCGGATCGCGCGCTCGCACCCCGGGGCCGCGCCCTCGGCGACGCTGCCGGACGGAGCGTGGGCCGGCGTGAAGGCGCTCGTCGGGCTCGTTCGTGCGGGCGCGCCCGCGCCTGTAGTGACCACCCCCTTGCCGGCGGACTCGGCCGGCGGCGACAGTCGAGCTTCCACGATCGACTGAGAAGGAGCACACCATGGACCTCGTCGAGCTCAAGGAGAAGCAGACCCTAGGACGCGAGGAGGCCGCCGGGCGCCTCCGGGAGATCGCCGACGAGCTTGCGTCGGGCAACGACATCGTCATGGAGCGCGACCACCTGCGCTTCGTGGCGCGCGTGCCCGACGAGGTACAGCTCAAGATCGAGTTCGAGATCGAGGAGGACGGCGCCGAGTTCGAGATCGAGCTGACGTGGTGACCGCCGGGAAGGCCGCTCGCGCGCACGCACCACGCTCGAGCCATGCGGGCTGGGCGCCACCGGTTGACCGGGCCGACCCCGTTGAGGCTCTGGAGGCAGAGGCGGAAACGCGGGTACCCGAGCTCGTGCCGATCCGCCATGCGCGAATGTCAACGTCGCCATTCGCGTTCTTCCGCGGCGCCGCGGGGCTGATGGCAGCCGATCTGGCGCGCACTCCGGTGTCCGGGATCAGCGTGCAGCTCTGCGGCGACGCGCACCTGTCGAACTTCGGCGGCTTTGCGTCGCCCGAGCGCGCGCTCCTGTTCGATCTCAACGACTTCGACGAGACCATCCGCGGCCCGTGGGAGTGGGACGTCAAGCGGCTCGTGACCTCCACGGTGATCGCGGCCGCCGAGGCGGGCATCGCGCCGGGCCGCGCCCGCGACCTCGCCCGCCACACCGCGCGCGAGTACCGGCGCGCGATGCGCCGCTTCGCTTCGATGCGTGCGCTCGACGTCTGGTACACGCGGATAGGCGAGGAGGATCTGTCGCGGGTCCTCCGGGAGCAGCTCGGTGCGCGCCACGCAGCGCGCTTCGACAAGCGGGCGGCGAAGCGCCGCGCCAAGGACAGCACGCGCGCCTTCGCGAAGCTGGCGTATCGGATGAACGGTGGCGCGCGGATCACAGCCGACCCGCCGCTGATCGTGCCGATCGAGGAGCTCGCGCCACCCGCCGAGGCCGACCGGATCAACGACGCCATGGCGGGGCTCATCGCGCAGTATGCGGACACGCTGCCGCCGGAGCGGCGGCAACTGCTCGACCGCTATCGCTACGTGCACGCGGCGCGCAAGGTCGTGGGCGTGGGCAGCGTGGGCACGCGCGCGTGGGTGCTGCTCTTGACCGGCCGCGACCACGACGACCCGCTCTTCCTCCAGGCGAAGGAGGCCGGGCCGTCGGCACTGCAGCCCTACTGCGAGCCGTGCGGATACGAGAACGAGGGCGAGCGCGTGGTTCGCGGCCAGCACCTCGTGCAGGCGGCCAGCGACATCTTCCTCGGCTGGCTGCGCGCCGAGGGGGTCGACGGCGAGGTGCGCGACTTCTACGTCCGCCAGCTCTGGGACTGGAAGGCGTCGGTTGACCTGGCGCAGGCCACGGCGCGCACGCTCGAGCTCTACGCCGGGCTGTGCGCGTGGACGCTCGCACGCGCGCATGCGAGAACCGGCGAGCCCGGCGCGATCGGCGCCTACCTCGGCTCGGGCGAGGCGTTCGACCAGGCGGCCGCCGCGTTCGCGCAGGCCTACGCGGACCAGAACGCGCGCGACTACGGCGAGTTCACCGAAGCGATCCGCTCCGGGCGGCTCGAAGCGGCGCCGGCTGCCATCGCAGCGCGCTGAAACGGCGCGTCGCGGCGCCACGAGCGCAGCAGCCGGTTGATCGCCTCGGCTCCCACCAGCGGCGCGTCCGGGACGGCGAGCCGCTTCGGATGGAGCAGGAACGCGCGCGTCTGCGGCCCACCGAGGCCGCCGTGGAACGAGATCAGCTCCTCGAACGCACAGCCCTCCTCGGCCACCGGGTCGTAGAAGCTGTTCACGAGCACGTCCGGCGCGTTGCGGAACGAGTCCGCGCGCACCAGGTGGCGGCCCGCGTTGGGCGAGAACGGCGCCAGCGGATCGACGCCGGTCACGTGCCCGTCGCGCAGTCGGTGCATGCCCCGGGTACCCAGCACCAGCGGGCCGTGCGCCTCGGAGCGGACGAGCACGAAGCCGACGTGCGGATGCTCGCGGAGCGCCGGCAGCAGGCCGGGGTGGCGCTGCTCGATCTCCTCCAGGCTCAGCCGCCGCGGCGACTCCGTCAGGTAGACGAGCCCGAGGTTGCCCGAGCCGAGCACCACGGCCTCATGTGCGGCCACGGTCCCCTCCTCCTCCCGCTCGGGCGCCCGCGCCAGCGCCTCGTCGAGCGCCTGCCCCATCGCCTCGGAGTGCTCGTCTCCCGCTCCCACGCCGCGGACGGGCGCCGAGGTCAGCGCGCGCGCCACAAGCTCGTCGAGTCCGTAGCCGTTGCGCTGACGGAACGTCGCGCCCTGCGTCTGGCCGTGGTCGGAGAGCACGACGATGTCGTACGGCCGCGGTGCGTACGCGCGTGCGCGGTCGATCATCGCGAAGCGCTGGTCGAGCTTGCGCAGCGCCTCGAGCGTGTCCGGCCGCTCGAGTCCCGAGTGGTGCGCCACCTCGTCGTAACTTGCGAACGTCGCGTAGACCGCAGGCCGACCGTGCGCCATGTCCTGGATGACCGAGAACACGACGAGGTCGCGGATGAAGACGCACACGCCGGCGCGCATCAACGGGTAGCGCCCGCCGCGCCGCCCGCGCGGGCGGATATCGCGCCGCCGCTGGCGCGCGGCGGCGGCCAGCTCGAGCAGGAGCTCCCACGTGAACAGCACCATGGTGCGCGTCACGTTCGTGCCGTTGGCGAGGAACGAGCGGTAGCCGGGGTTCGCCCGCTTCTCGTCCGTCAGACGGCTTGCGGTGAGGAGCGCCGCGTCGGCGCCGCCCGATAGGAGGTTGCCGCGGCTCGAGCCGCCGTGCTGGAGCAGGCCGCGGTCGGAAAGCTGACGCCGCTCGATATCGGCGCAGTCACCCGGGTTCGAGCAGGTGACGAGGCGACCCGTCTCCTTCTCGACCCAGCGGAACGCCGGGATGTCCTCGTTCGACCCGAGCAGGATGCCGGCCTGGCTCGCGCCCGTCTGCGACGAGAGGTCGGTCTCCCACTCCCTCAGCGCGTGACTGCCCTGCTCGACCCAGCGCGCCAGCGTCGGGGCCGCCCCGGTCTGCATCGCACGCCGCAGCACGGGCAGCGCAAGACCATCGATCTCGAGGAAGATCAGCCCCGGCTCGTCGGTGCGCTCGGGACGGCCCGTGCGTCGTGCGATGCGCCGTGCGATCCGGAACGCGTAATCGTCGTCGTCGTTCACGCCTGCGACGACCGAGAGCGCCGTGCTGATGGCTCCGGCCAGCAGTGAGACGAGCAGCGCGTCGCCGAAGCCGTCGACGGAGATCGCGCTCGGCGCGACATCGGCGGCGAGCTTGATGATGAGCGCGTCGAGCGCGAGGACCGCCAGGAAGCCGGTCAGGACGGTGAACGGGACGCGCAGCGCAGCCACGACGGGCGGCAGGACCGCGTTGAGCACCGCAACGATCGCCACGACCAGGAGCGCGCCGGCGAAGCCGCCCACGTGCGCGCCCGGCAGGACCGCCGCGGCGCCCAGCAGCGCCAGCGCAGAGCACAGCCACGCGACCGCGATGCGGAGCGGGCGTAGGCGCGGGCGCCGCGGGCGCCAGCCGAGCCAGTCGTCGGATTCGGCGCCGGCGGGCATGCTCGCGATCATCGTGGCCGGGGCGGCCGCGCGCGACCGCGAGTGCAGGCCTAGGTGCGGGGTGCAGGCACCACCGGGCCGACGCTCACAGTCGTGCTCTCGCCGGGCTCCAGCACCCTCACCTCGACGTCCGGCGCGAGCCGCGCCACAGCCGCGGCGAACGCCTCGGCGGGAGCGGCCGACGCGCGTGTCCACGGCAGGCCGAGCGCTCCCCAGTGGATCGGGATGGCGACACGCGGCGCGATCATGGCCGCGGCACGCGCGGCGCGCTCGGGATCCATGTGGCCCGCCGGGAGCGTCGGGCCCCACCCCCACACCGGCAGGAACGCGACGTCCACGCGCCCCCGTAGCTCAGCCATCTCGGGATAGAGGTCGGTGTCGCCCGCGAAGTACGCGGCGACGTCGCCACGCACGACGAAGCCGATCGCCTCGGCGGCAGGACCGTGCGGCCAGCGGCGGCCGTCGTGGCGCGCGTGGACCGCCTCGATTTCAACGGGGCCCACGGCGGCAGTCGCGCCGGCGGTCATCGCCGTGGCGTCACGCCCTCGCAGCGCACCGGCGACGGCGGGTGGAGCGAGCACGCGGGCCGACGGAATCCGTCGCAGCGACGGCGGGTCGAGGTGGTCGGCGTGCGCGTGCGAGATCAGGATCGCGTCGATGCCCGCGATGACGCCGTCGGCAACCGGCGGCACCAGGCGCCTGAGCAGGAACACGCGCCGCCCGAGCGCCGGATCCGTGATGAGCGTCGCGCCGCCCAGGCGGAGAAGGACGGTCGCGTGACCGACCCACGTGACCCCGGCGATCCGTGCCTGATTCTTTGCGCCAGCACCGACCTTGTGGTTATGGTCAAGCCGTGTCAATTCGCGTCGTTCTCGGCGAGGACAGCCTGATTGTCCGGGAGGGCATCGAGGAGCTGCTCGCCGCATCTCCGACGGTCGACGTGGTGGCCGCGTGCCAGGACTACGACTCGCTCGTGGAGGCGATCGACCGCGAGCGGCCCGACGTGGTGCTCACGGACATCCGGATGCCGCCCTCGCAAACCGATGAAGGCATCAGGGTGGCCGCGATGCTGCGCGAGCAGCGCCCCGAGGTCGGCGTCGTGGTGCTCAGCCAGTACACCGAGCCGGAGTACGTCCTCGCGCTGCTCGACTCGGGCTCGGACGGGCGCGGCTACCTGCTCACGGAGCGGGTGCACAGCCGCGGCACGCTCGTGTCGGCGATCGACTCCGTCGCGCGCGGCGGGTCGGTGATCGACCCGAAGGTCGTCGAGGTGCTCGTGGCCGAGCGGGCGCGCGCGAGCCGCTCGCCGCTCTCGCAGCTCACCGACCGCGAGCGCGAGGTCCTCGCCGAGATCGCGACCGGCAAGAGCAACAGCGCCATCGCCGAGTCGCTGGTCCTGACGAAGCGCGCCGTCGAGAAGCACATCAACGCGATCTTCATGAAGCTGGGGCTCGCCGCCTCCGACGATGTCAGCAAGCGCGTCAAGGCGGCACTGATGTTCCTTGCCGAGGACCGGCCCTCGGTGCCGCATTAGCCGGCAACCGCCCGCGGGCTGAACGCGCGCTGTTCGAACACGTCTCCGTGGGTGATCCGGACCGCGGAGCCCTGCGGGATCTCGTGCCACAGGCCGGGCAGGTCCGAGAATGGCTCGGAGACGACCAGCCGGTCGTCCGGCCGCAGGCGCTGGAAGCGCGGGTTTTCGGGATGCAGCCGGCAGACGGACTCGGCGTCCGCCGAGGCGAACAGCGTGCGCGCCGTCCCGGCGCTGGCATAGCGGATCACCCACAGGCTCTCGCCGTCGCTGCAGCCGAACGTCGCCTGGACGGGCGGCGGTGTGCCGTGACGCGCCGCGGTCGCCTCGATGAACGCGACCGTCTTCTCGAGCGCCTCGACAGGGCCTTGCTCCAGGCCGTTGGTCAGCGCGAGCGCGAAGACGACCTCGGTGTCGGTCGAGCCCTGCAACTCGCCGAACAGCCCCGGATCGATCGCCATGCAGAGGTCGCGGCGCATCGCAGCGAAGCCGTCGATGAAGCCGTTGTGCACGAACAGCCACCCGCCGTGGCGAAACGGATGGCAGTTGGTCTCCTGCACGGGCGAGCCGATCGCCGCGCGGACATGCGCGAGAAACAGCGGCGACTCGACGTGGCCCGCGAGGTCGCGCAGGTTCGCGTCGTTCCACGCCGGCTCCACGCTGCGGTAGCGGGCGGGCCCGTCGCCCTTCCCGTACCAGCCGACCCCGAAGCCGTCGCCATTCGTCGTCTCGGCGCCCATGCGCGCGTGCATGCTCTGATCCACGATTCCGTGCTTGGGCTTGAAGAGCAGCTCCTCGAGCAGCACCGGCTGCCCGAGCCAGGCCATCCAGCGGCACATCAGACCACCGCCTCGGCGGGTGCGGGCGCCCGTTCAACGGGTGAGTCCTGCTCTGCGGCCTCGGGACGCTTCTCCCGCCCGGGCAGCTTGCGGGTGAACCACAACGACGCGACCGCGAACAGCGCCACCGCGCCGATCGCGCGGCGCATCGCCTGCAGCTCGGCCTGGCCGTAATCGTCCGCGACAGCCTTGGCCTGGTCGGGAGGCAGGCCCTTGTCCGTGGCTGTCTTCTCGACCTGGTCGACCGGCACCACCTCGAGGCCCTGATCAGCCACCTTCGTCAGCTGCTGCTGAACCGACGGCGGAATCGCGGGGTTCTGCTTGACGTTCTCGGCGAAGCCGGTCGAGAGTGACGAGATGAGGACCGCGCCGATCAGCGCGGTGCCGAGCGAGGCGCCGAGGTTCTGTGCCGTCCCCTGCAACCCGCCGGCCTCGTTCGTCTGCGACGGCGGGACCGAGGACATGATCACGTTGCCGAGCTGCGACAGGAGCAGTCCCGCGCCCACGCCGAAGAGGGCCAGCGCGATCGCGAAGTCGAGCCTGTCGAGTTGCACGTTGATCGTCGCGAGCAGCAGCACCGCCCCTGCCACGAGCGCGGCCAGGCCCGCCTGCGCCGTCCGCTTCGGTGACAGTCCGGCCGCCAACCGCGGGCCGAGCATTGCAGCGATGAACATCGTGACCGACATCGGGAAGAGCTTCTTGCCGGTGTCGAATGCGTTGTTGCCGAGCACCACCTGGAGGTAGAGCGGCAGCACGAAGAACGTGCCGAGCAGGATCAGCTGCTGCATCAAGAGCGTCGTCAGGCCGCCCTGGAGATGGCGGATCTTGAGTAGCGACCGGTCGAGCAGCGTGTCGCGGCCGAGGCGCTCGCGGCGCTCCTCCCAGAGCACGAAGCCGGCGATGCACGCGGCGCCGAGGAGGATCAGGAACGGGACGGCCGAGAACCCGAACGGCGTTATCTCGGTGCCGCCGATCGTCAGTGCGCCGCGCGGCTCGATCAGCCCCCACTCGCTGCTCCCCAGGATCCCGAACACGACCAGGCCGAGCCCGAGCGCCGAGATCAGGACACCGGCCACGTCGAGCTGGGGCCGGCGCGCGGCCATCGGCGCGCGTGGGAGCCGCCGGTTGGCGAGCAGGATCACGACGATCATCGCGACCTCGCCGGCGAACACGTAGCGCCAGCTGAACTCGGTGGTGACCCAGCCGCCGATCAGAGGCCCCGCGGCGATCGCGGCGCCGGCGACGCCGCCGATGATGCCGAACGCGAGTGCGCGCTGCTTGCCCTCGTACGTGGCGGCGATCAGCGACACGATCGCGGGGATCACCATCACCGCGCCGAGCCCTTCGATCAGCGACCAGCCGATCAGCAGGAGCGTGAGATTCGGGCTGAGGGCGGTGATCAGCGACCCGGTCCCGTAGACGGCGCAGCCGATCGCGAACGTCTTGTTGCGCCCGAGGATGTCGCCGAGCTTGGCGCCGGCGAGCATGAACGCGGCCATCACCAGCGTGTACGCGGTTATCGCGAGCTGGACGCCGGTCACCGTCGTGTCGAGGTCCTTGACGATCTGGGAGATCGACACGTTCATGACGCTGCTGTCCAGCACCATCACGAACTGGGCCGCCGCCAGGACGGCGATCGGCAGCCCGAGGCGGCCGGGACGGTTCTCGTCGCCCGCCATGTGCCGATGCTCGCCCGCGCGCGGGCACGCGGCAATGACGCTTGCCGGTGTGCGGCCGGGATGCCTGCACCTGGCAGGACACCGGCGAGCAGGGTGGCGGCGTGGCGCGCGCGCGGCGCGGCGAAGGCCAAGGACGCGGCGGCAGCGCGGCGGCGCGGCGGCCAGCTGCTCGCCG
>JAICJV010000124.1 GCA_025928265.1 Thermoleophilaceae bacterium | reverse complement strand
GACCCGCCCATACACCCACTCCCTCGCAGGTGTGCTCTTTCTCACGCTCGTGGCGCTCGTCTTGACGCGCCGGCGCGCGGTTGCGGCGGGGGTCGCCACCGGACTCATCGCACACTTGCTTCGCGACGTCGCAACCGGCGGCGGCGTCGCACTCCTGTGGCCGCTGACAGATGGCGCGGCGCAGGTCCCGTATCTCGTCTACGCCGCGGTCACGCTCACGCTCGCGGTTGCAGCCATGCTTCCGGGGCGCTCTCAGCGCTCCACGCCCGCAGCCGCCGCCACTTCCTCCGCCTGGCGGCGGAAGTCCGCCTCCAGCGCCTCGAAAGCGTCGTAGACCTCGTCCGCGTGCAGCTGGGCGTGGACGACCTCGGCCACCAGCGGCGCGCGCCGGCGCGAGAGGCGGACCCGCGCGAGCCCCGTCAGGCCCTCGAGGCCGTGGCGCCACGTGATCTTCTTGCCGTGCTCATAGGAGCGGCTGTGGTAGGAGACCGGAACCTCGAAGGGCCGGATGCCGTTCTTCAGGATGCGGGCCGTGATCTCGGTGTCGAGGCCGAAGCCGTCCTCGCGCACGTCGAGCATCCGGAAGAGGTCGAGCGGCATGAGCTTCAGGCAGGTGTGCAGGTCGCTCAGGTACGAGTCGAAGAGGATGTTCGCGACAAAGGTGAGCAGCTTGTTGCCGACCGCCAGGCGGTACGACTGGTAGACGGTGTTGGCGCCGAAGAGGCGCGCTCCGTAGACCACGTCGCAGCGCCCGCGGATGACCGGCTCGAGGAGACGCGGCAGATCCGCCGGCGCGTATTCGAGGTCGGCGTCGAACGGAACCATGTGCGTGCCGGTCGCGACAGCGGCGGCGGTCTGAAGCGCGGCCCCCTTGCCGAGGTTCGTCGGATGGCGGTGGACGTGGCAGCGCGGATCATCGGCGGCGGCGAGGATCGCGCCAGTCCCGTCGCTGCTGCCGTCGTCGACGACGACGAGCTCGACCTCACACGGATATTCCTGTGCGAGCACGGCCTCGACCGCGCGCGCCACCGTGCGCGCCTCGTTGTAGGCCGGCATCAGGATCGACAGCTTCACCTCGCGGCCCGGCTTCGCGACCGTGGTGCCGGCATCGCCGAACGCCGCGAGTCCGCGCACGAAGCGACCGGCCCTCAGGGCCTTCTGATCTTCTATCAACGTGTCCCTGCCCCTCGGCCCCGGCGGGCCCGTAAAGCGCGTTTCTAATGTGCGTCTTCCGTTAGCCCAAACCGGGGGTTAACGGACCCACTTGCGGACATCTAAGTCGTCAACTGGGGTTCCAGCGCGGCGAGTCTAGGCATCGGTCTCCCGGCCCTGCTTCATACATTTGTCCAACGTTCAGCGGTCTGACTCAGGAGCTTGACTTCCGCAAAAAGCGGGACAATTGAGCGGCCGAGCGCCTGCTTGGACAAATGTTCTAAGAACGCTAAGCGTTTGCCTGCGAATCTCCGGCTCCCCCGTTGCGACGAGGCTCCGCGACCCCGCACCCGCCCCTGTGGAGGAGTTCGACTTGGAGTCAGCACGCGGTTTCACGCGAGCGCAGACGGATCACGTGATCTGTCTCACGACCGATATCACGCCCCGCAGCCTGGTCCGGCTGACGCAGAATCTGGCGGCTGCCGTCACGTCCAAGACGCGCGTGGTGATCGACCTGACCGATATCCCGCGGCTCGAGTCCGCGTTGCTTTACGCGATCGTCGCGGCGGACAAGGCCGCCCGCGCCGCCGAGCACCTGCTGGTGCTCACGGGCGTCCGAGGTGAGACTGCGCAGCTCCTCGCCGAGACCGGGCTCGACCAGCGCCTGCAGATCGTCGAACGCGAGGAGCTCGACCGCGCCTCGTAGCGCGACCATCCAGCGCGCGCGCACGCACGCGCGTTGTACATTCGGAAGGGTGCAGACAGGGGACCGGCGCGCAGCTCCAGACGACCTTGCGCGCGTCGCGGAGGAGGTCGAGGGGTTCCCCGCGTCCCGTCAGGCCCGCGAGCATCTGCTCGCCCACCTCGGCGTGGGCGACCTGGCAGAGGCTGCATCCGCGATCGAGCGCAGCGTCGCGCTCACCCTCGCCGTGCTGCGCATCGCCAATCGCAACTCGGCGCGGGGGGCGGTCGCGAGCGTCACCGGAGCGCTGGAGGTTGCCGCCCCAGGCACCCTCGTCGCTGCGGTCGAGAGCCTGCCGGTGTACGAGCCGGTGGAGGGCACAGGCCAGTGGTACGAGCTCCCGGCCCACGTGGAGGCCCATGCCGCATCGGTGCGAATGGTCACCAACTATCTGACGCAAGAGCTGGCGATGCCGGATCACCCCGAGCTCTCCGCCGCCGCGATCCTGCACGACATCGGCAAGGTCGTCCTGACCGTGCGCTTCGGCGAGCGGGCCGCGTCGCTCTACACGCAGGCGCAGCTTCCCGAGGACCTCGTACAGGCCGAGCGTGCCGAGCTCGGGATCGACCACCCGCGTGCCGGCGCATGGCTTCTCCGCGCCTGGGGACTTCCCGAGCGCATCGCCCACACCGTCGAGTGCCATCACGATCGCGACGCGACCGGGCGGCCGGCCGTGGTCCGGCTCGCCGACCTGCTCGTTCACTACAGCCACGGCGGTCCCACCGATCTCGATGAGCTGCGCGCGCTCAGCAACAGCCTGGGCATCACGCGCTCGACGCTGAGCGACCTGCTCTACGAGCTGCCCCAACCGCTGACCGCTCGTCGCGCCATGGTCCCCTGCCCCCTCAGCGAGCGCGAGCTCGACGTCCTGCGGCTGCTCGCCGAGGGCAAGGTGTACAAGCAGATCGCGCAGGACCTGGACCTCTCCGCGAGCACCGTGCGCTCGCACCTGCATCGCGCCTACAACCGCATCGGCGCCACGGATCGCGCCCAGGCCGTGCTCATCGCCACGCAGAACGGCTGGCTCTAGACAGCCCGCGGCAGCGCCCGCAGCACGCGCGCGACCGCGTCCTCGACGCCGCCGCCGTGCCTGATCTCGATGTCCGGCCGCTCGGGGGCCTCGTACGGCGCGTCGACCCCGGTGAAGCCCGTGATCTCCCCCGCCCGCGCCTTCGCGTACAGCCCCTTGGGGTCGCGCCGCTCGCACTCCTCTAGCGGCGTGTTCACGAACACCTCGACGAACTCGAGCCCGCGCTCCTCGACGATCTCGCGCGCCATCACGCGGTCGGCCTCGAAGGGGCTCACGAGCGACACGAGCGCGATCCCGCCGGCGTCGGCGATCAGTGCGGCCACGTGCGCGGTACGGCGCACGTTCTCGCTGCGGTCCTCGTCGCTGAAGCCGAGGTTGCCGTTGAGCCCGTGGCGCAGGTTGTCGCCGTCGAGCACGTACGCGGTCTGGCCGCGCTCCACCAGCGCCGCCTCGGCGTCGTGCGCGATCGTCGACTTGCCCGACGACGGCAGGCCGGTCATCCACACGACGGCGCCGCGCTGCCCGAGCGCCTTCCAGCGCGCCTCGCGGCTGAGCTTGCCGCCGTGCCAGGTGACGTTGGGGCTGCGCTCCTCGCCCACGCGCTCGCGCACCGCGGGTGTGGGCCCGTGCGCCCCCACGATCATCCCGGCGCCGACGGTGTCGTTCGTGCTCTCGTCGATGAGGATGAAGCTGCCGCTGCCGCGGTTGCGCGCGTAGGTGTCGAAGGCGATCGGCGAGGAGAGCCGCAGCGCCACGCGGCCGATGTCGTTCAGCCCCAGCTCCTCGGCGTCCTGGTCGCGGTGGAGCGTGTTCACGTCGATGCGGTAGCGCAGCTCGTCGACGGTCGCGCGCGCGGCGCGCGTGGTGTGCTTGATCGCGTAGCGGGCGCCGGCCCTGAGCGGTGAGTCGCTCATCCAGCAGACGGTGGCGTCGAACCGATCGGCGACGCTGGGGCGGTTGTCGACGCGCGCGATCATGTCGCCGCGCGAGACGTCGAGCTCGTCCTCGAGCCGCACGGTGACCGCCATCGGCGGGTAGGCGGCGTCGATCGGGCCGTCGTAGGAGTCGATGCCGGCGACCTTCGTGCGCGCCCCCGAGGGCAGCACGACGACGTCGTCGCCCGGCCGCAGGATCCCGCCCGCGACCTCGCCCGCATAGCCGCGGTAGTCGTGGTGCTCGTCGGTCATCGGGCGGATGACCCACTGCACCGGGAAGCGCACGTCGATCAGGTTGCGGTCGGACGCGATGTGGACCGTCTCGAGGTGGTAGAGCAGCGGCGAGCCCTTGTACCAGGGCATGTTGGTCGAGTGCTCGACGACGTTGTCGCCCTTCAGCGCCGAGATCGGGATGAAGGTGATGTCGCGGGTCTCGAGCTTGGCGGCGAACTCGCTGAAGTCCTCGCGGATGCGCTCGAAGACGCCACGGTCCCAGTCGACCAGGTCCATCTTGTTGACGGCCACGACGAGGTGAGGCACTCCGAGGAGCGACGCGATGAACGCGTGGCGGCGCGACTGCTCGACCACGCCCTTGCGCGCGTCCACCAGCACCACGGACAGGTCGGCCGTGGAGGCGCCGGTGACCATGTTGCGCGTGTAACGGACGTGGCCCGGCGTGTCGGCGATGATGAAGCGCCGCCGCGGCGTGGCGAAGTAGCGGTAGGCCACGTCGATCGTGATGCCCTGCTCGCGCTCGGCGCGCAGGCCGTCGGTGAGGAGCGCCAGGTTCACGTAGCCGTCGCCGCGCTCCTCGCTGGTGCGCTCGACCTGCTCGAGCTGGTCCTGGAACACCTGCTTCGAATCGAACAGGAGGCGGCCGATCAGCGTGCTCTTGCCGTCGTCGACCGAGCCGGCCGTGGCCAGGCGCAGCAGCTCGGCGCGCTCGGCGGTGACGGTGAGCGGCGGGATGTCGTCGGTGTCGATGCTCATCAGAAGTAGCCCTGGCGCTTGCGGTCCTCCATCGCGGCCTCGGTCGTGCGGTCGTCGGCGCGCGTCTCCCCGCGCTCGGTCACGCGGGTGGCGGCGATCTCGGCGACCACCTCCTCGACCGTGGCGGCCGTCGATTCCACGCCGCCGGTGACGGTCATGTCGCCGACGGTGCGGAAGCGCACGCTCGTCTCGAACGGCTCCTCGCCGGGCAGCCGCTCGATGTGCTCGGAGTCCGCGAGCAGCATCCCGTCGCGGCGGAACACCCGGCGCCTGTGCGCGAAGTAGATCGACGGCAGCTCGATGCCCTCGCGCGCGATGTACTCCCAGACGTCGAGCTCGGTCCAGTTCGAGATCGGGAACACGCGCACGTGCTCGCCGCGGCGATGGCGGCCGTTGTAGAGGTGCCAGAGCTCGGGGCGCTGGGCCTTCGGGTCCCACTGGCCGTGCTCGTCGCGGAAGGAGAAGACGCGCTCCTTCGCGCGGGCGCGCTCCTCGTCGCGGCGCGCGCCGCCGAAGGCCGCGTCGAAGCGGTTCTCGCGAATCGCGTCGAGCAGCGTGACGATCTGGAGGCGGTTGCGCGAGCGGCGCGGCCCGGTCTCGTCGACCGCGCGGCCGGCCGCGATCGAATCCTCGACCTTGGCCACGACCAGGCGCGCGTTCAGCTCGGCGACGCGGCGGTCGCGGTACTCGATCGCCTCGGGGAAGTTGTGGCCCGTGTCCACGTGCATCACCGGGAACGGCAACTGCCCGGGCCAGAACGCCTTCTCGGCCAGACGGAGCATCACGAGCGAGTCCTTGCCGCCCGAGAACAGCAGGACCGGCCGCTCGAACTCGGCGGCGACCTCACGCATGATGTGGATCGCCTCGGCCTCGAGGGTCTGAAGGTGGCTCAGTTCGTAAGGCATCGCTTCAGCAGCGGAGTGTATGCGGCGGGTCCGGAAGTTTC
>JAICJV010000130.1 GCA_025928265.1 Thermoleophilaceae bacterium | reverse complement strand
GCGAGCACGCGCGCCATCACCTGACGGTACGGCAGTGCCGGGTCCGCCGCCTGCACCTGCGGCTCGATCTCGTGGTAGCGCGCGAGCAGATCGGACTCCTCGCCGCCCAGCACGCGCGCGAGCTCGCGCCCGATGCCCGCGTTCCAGTCGACGAGCGTGCCGTAGCAGTCGAACGTCGCCCATCTATCCACGCGCTCGAACCTACCCGTTCAAGCCGACGACCCCTTGCGCCGAGAACCGAATCGAGGCAGGGTCGTCGGTGTTCGAACGACTCGATAGCCGAAACGCCGAATCCGCGGTGGGCCGCAACACCGCGGAACGGGGGACCCGAAGGCCAGCACGGCCATGGGGCGAACCGGCCACGAACGGCCGGCGCGCGACCTGTCAGCGCGAGCCCGTCAGCTCACCCCGCAGGCAACGACAGAGATGCCGGACCGTACCCCACAGCCGATCGCGCGCGCCTTCGCAGCGCTGCTCGCCGCCGTGCTAGTCGCGGCGATTCTCGCCGTGCCCGCGAGCGCGCAGCTGCCGGTGCCGCTGCCCGTCCAGCTGCCCACGCAGCCGACCCCCGCCGGTAGCGCGTTCGACGGCAACGGCATGTGGATCTGGGAGCTGTCGCGCTCGAGCGGCGGCAGCCTCGACGCGATCGCCGCGCGCGCCCGCGCCGCCGGCGTCACCACCCTCTTCATCAAGAGCTCCGACGGCAGCTCGACCTGGCGGCAGTTCAACAGCCGCCTGGTGCGTGCCGTCCACGCGCGCGGACTGAAGGCGTGCGCCTGGGGCTACGTCTACGGCAACCGGCCGACCAGCGAGGCGCGCGCCGCACGGGCCGCGATCCGCGCCGGTGCCGACTGCTTCGTGATCGACGCCGAGTCCGAGTACGAGGGCAAGTACGTGTCGGCCGGCACCTACACGCGCAAGCTGCGCGCGTACGCCGGGCCGGACTACCCGATCGGGCTCGCCGGCTTCCCCTACGTCCACTACCACCCGGCGTTCCCGTACTCGGTCTTCCTCGGGCCCGGCGGCGCGCAGTTCAACCTGCCGCAGATGTACTGGCGGGCGATCGGCACCAGCGTGGACGACGTGTTCGCCACCACGTACACCTACAACACGCCGTACGGGCGGCCGGTCTACCCGCTCGGCCAGACCTATGGCGGCGTGAGCGTCCGTCAGATCGTGCGCTTCCGCCAGTTCGCGCAGGCGTACGGCGCGCCCGGTGTGAGCTGGTGGAGCTGGCAGTCGACGCCGTTCTCGCGCTGGAGCGCGCTCGCCGAGGAGCTGGCGGTGCTGCCGGCGTCGCGTGCGGTGCGCCCCGCGCCGGCCACGCTCACCCGCGGCATGCGCGGCGACCTCGTCGTGTGGGCCCAGCAGCACCTGATCGGCGCGGGGCAGCGCGTGCGGCCGAACGGCAAGCTCGACTCGCGCACGCGCGCGGGGATCAAGCTGTTTCAGCAGGCGAACGGGCTGCCCGTCACCGGCGCGGTCGACCCGGTCACCTGGTCGGCGCTCCTCGCGCAGCCCGCGGCGAAGATCCGCTGGCGCAAGGGGACCGCGTACGCGTCGTCGGCGAGCGGAACGTCCGCACCGCCGCCTGTCTCGGCGCGCATGCCCGCGAAGCTCGACGAGCTTCGCTCCGCGCCCCATTAGGCACTGGCCCGCGCCCGCCGGCTGTGAGAGGCTGGCGCGCATGGCGGGGTGGGACCTGACGCACGAGCGCGCTACGACCTCCGAGCTGGAACGGCTCGTGGACCTGTCGGTGGACATGCTCTGCGTGATGTCGCTGTCGAGTCGCTTCCTCGTCCTGAACCCGGCGTGGACGCTCACGCTCGGCTGGACCGAGGAGGAGCTGCGCGGCCGCCGCGCGTTCGAGCTCATCCACCCCGACGACCGCGAGCGCGCGCTGCTCGAGGGCGCGCGCCTGCGCGAGCGCGGGGCCGAGACGCACGATTTCGAGGTGCGCTGCCGCCACAGGGACGGGTCCGACCGCTGGCTTTTGTGGGGCGTGCGCAGCGACGGCGAGCGCCTGTACGCCGTGGTCCGCGACGTCACCGGTCGGCGGCACGATGAGGAGGCGCTGCGCAACAGCGAGCAGTGGTTGCGCAAGCTCGTCCAGACCGCGCACGAGGGAATCTGGGTGCTCGACGCCGACGACCGCACGGTCTTCGTGAACGAGCGGCTCGAGGAGATGCTGGGCTACGGCGTCGACGAGATGCTCGGCCGCCCGGTCTACGACTTCCTCACCGAGCCGGGCCAGGAGCTGGCGCGGTCGCGGCTCGCGAGTCGCCGGCGCGGCGTGTCCGATTCGCAGGAGACGCGCCTTGTGCGCAAGGACGGCGAGGAGATCTGGGTGATCGTGAGCGGCAGCCCGCTCACCGGCGAGGACGGCGGCTACGCGGGCACGCTCGACATGCTGGTGGACATCGCCGACCGCCGCGGCCGCGAGCAGGCGCTGCGCGCGAGCGAGGAGCGCTACCGCAACATCGTCGAGACAACTGCGGAGGGCGTCTGGATGATCGACGCCGACCACCGGACGACGTACGTGAACCGGCGAATGGCGGAGATGCTCGGCTACACGGTCGACGAGATGCTCGGCCGGCCGGTGGGCGACTTCCTGGGCGCCGACGGCCAGCCGGATTCGGCCCTCGAGCCGCGCCAGCGCGAGGTGCTGTACGTGCGCAAGGACGGCAGCAGGATGTGGGGTCTTCTGTCGGGCAGCCCGCTCACCAACGGCAACGGCGGCTACGGCGGGGCGCTGGCGATGGTCAGCGACATCACCGAGCGCAAGCACGCCGAGGTCGAGCGCGCGCGCCTCGCCGCGATCGTGGAGTCCTCGCCCGACGCGATCTTCTCGACCGACGCCGACCACCTCATCACGTCGTGGAACCGCGCGGCCGAACGGCTCTACGGCTACACGGAGGAGGAGGCGATCGGCCAGTCGGTGTTCATGCTGGCGCCGCCCGCCGCCGTCGAGCAGTGGCGTGAGATGGGCGGGGCGCTGCACCGTGGAGCCCAGAACAGCTTCGAGGGCGAGCAGGTCCACAAGGACGGCACGCGGCTGAAGGTGGAGTCCTCGCTCTCAGCGATCCACACGCCCGACGGGCGCGTGATGGGTGCCCTCGCCATCGTCCGGGAGCGCTAGGCCGCCGGTTCGTCCGGCCAGCGGCCGTGCACGTCGTAGAACGCGCGCGCCGACTCCTCGGCCTCGCGCTCGGGGTCGCCCTTGGACGCGAACCAGACCAGCCCGATCACCGACAGGAAGCCGACGACCGCCGCGGCGATGTTGATCACGTCGAGGACCACCGCGCCCGAACGTTACCCGTCGAGGAATCGTTCGGCCCCCCTCGGCCTGCATCCGCCGCTCGCAACGCGGCGGCTGGGGGACCTCCGATTCCTACAAGGCCCGGACCACGGAGGCGAGTTGCCGGCCACGATCGGTGAGCCGGTACTCGGCGTACGGCGGGCTCGCGTCCACGACCCGCCGCTCCAGCACACCCGCCTGCTCCAGCTCGCGCAGCCGCTCCGACAGCGTGCGCGGCGGCACGCCGCTCACCGCCTGCTTGAACTCGTTGAACCTGACGGCGCCCGAGCTGGACGCCCACAGGATCGTGATCGCGTAGCGGCGCTCGAGGAGGTCCGCGGCGCGGCGGACCTCCTCGGGAACCGGCTTGCAGCTACGACAGCGCACCGTGCGCCGCCGGCTGGGGCTCGAGCGCCAGGTCGAGCACCTCGTTCACGGTCATGACCGGGTGGAAGGTCATGTCGTCGCGGACGTGCTCGGGGATGTCGTCGAGGTCGCCGCGATTGCGCTCCGGCAGGATCACGTCGGTGATGCCGGCCGCGTGCGCGGCGAGCACCTTCTGCTTCAGCCCGCCGATCGGCAGCACGCGACCCTGCAGCGTCACCTCGCCGGTCATCCCGACCGTGTGCTTCACGGGGCGCTGCGTGAGCAGTGACGTGAGCGCCGTGGTCATCGTGATTCCCGCGCTCGGGCCGTCCTTGGGGATCGCTCCCGCCGGCACGTGCAGGTGGAACTCCCTGTTCTCGAACGCGTGCGGGTCCACGCCCAGGTCACTCGCGTGGCCGCGCACGTAGGAGAGGGCGATGCGCGCCGACTCCTTCATCACGTCACCGAGCTGCCCGGTCAGGACGAAGCCCTCCTTCGAGTTGTCCATCGACGTGGCCTCGATGAAGAGCACGTCGCCGCCCGCGCCGGTCACGCTCAACCCGGAGGCAACGCCCGGCACCGCGGTGCGCTCGGCCACCTCCTGGAAGAACTTCTGCCGCCCCAGCGCATCGCGGACCGCCGCCTCGTCGACCGTGACGGGCGAGGTTGCCTTGCCCGATGCGATCTGCGTCGCGGTCTTGCGCAGCACCGTGCCGAGCTCGCGCTCGAGCTGCCGGACGCCCGCCTCACGGGTGTACTCGGTGGCGACCAGCTTGAGCGTGTCGTCGGAGACGTTCACCTCGTCGGCGAGCAGCCCGTTGCGCTCGCGCTGGCGCGGCCACAGGTACCCGCGAGCGATGGCCACCTTCTCGTCGGTGGTGTAGCCGTCGAAGCGGATGACCTCCATGCGGTCGAGCAGCGGCGCCGGGATCGTGTCGGCCATGTTCGCCGTGGCGATGAACACCACGTTCGACAGGTCGATCTC
>JAICJV010000059.1 GCA_025928265.1 Thermoleophilaceae bacterium | reverse complement strand
TCAGGTACGCCATCGCCGCGATCACGAGGATGCCGGAGAGCGTGGCGATCGGCCGGCGCTCAGGACGCCGTTCCGGGCCGCGATCGATGAACGGCAGCAGGAACAGCATGATCATGCAGATCGTCGGCACGCCGATGGTCGCGAACGGGACCAGCTCCGGCGGCTTGATGACGCGCAGCAGCTCGAAGAGGAAGAAGAAGTACCACTCGGGGCGCGGCGTGTACGTGGTCGTCGTCGGGTCCGCCTTCGGGCCCAGCTCGGCGCCGAGCACGATCGACAGCGTGATGATCACGGCCATCACGACGACCGCCATCACGGAGTCCTTGGCGACGGCGTAGGGGAAGAACGGCTTGCCCTGCGCCTTCAGGATCGCGTACTCGCGGAGGTACTCCTCCTTCTCGCGCTGATTCATGGCGTTACGCCACTTCCTCGCGCAGCTCGGAGTCGGTCTCGGCCTTGAGCCACGGCGGCGCCGTGGTGCCGAGCTTCGCCACGAGGTACAGGTGCGCCCCGATCAGCGCGGCGATCGCGCCCGGCACGAGCAGCATGTGGATCGCGTAGAAGCGCGAGAGCGTCGTGGCGCCGAACTCGGGGCCGGAGCGCAGGAAGTCCGACAGATACGGGCCGACGAGCGGCCCGGTGCCGTTGATGTTCACGCCCACGATCGTCGCCCAGTAGGAGCGCTGGTCGAACGGCAGCAGGTAGCCCGTGAACGACATGACCATCGTCAGGATCAGAAGGACGACGCCGATGATCCAGTTCAGCTCGCGCGGGTACTTGTAGGCGCCGAAGAAGAACGTCCTGCCCATGTGCAGGAACACGAGGATCACCATCACCGACGAGCCCCACTTGTGCATCCCGTGCACGAACTGGCCGAGGAAGACCTCGTTGTTGATGTGCTGGATCGACGAGTACGCCTCGACCGCGGACGGCCGGTAGTACATCGCCAGGAACACACCGGTGACCGCCTGCGAGATGAAGGCGAACATCGTGGCCGAGCCGAGCGTGTAGTACCAGTTGGTGCCGCGCGGAACCTTGCGGTAGAGGAAGCCGCGCAGGAACGGGCCGCCGCCGGTGCGCTCGTCGACGAAGCCCGCGACGCTGATCGGCACCTCGAGCATGGCGTCGCGGCGGCGCTTGCGGTCGGCCTCGCGCTCGAGCTCCTTGGCTCGCTCCGCGTCGAGGGTCCGAAGGCCTTCGGTCCAGCCGTTGCCGCCGTTCTCGCGCTGGCCATCGTCGCCGCGGCCGCGCCTGCGTAGTGGTCCGGGGAGCAGCTTCACGGCGTCGTCGGCCTCCGCGGGTAGAGGTACTTCCAGAGGCCGTCGAGGTGGTTCGACGGATCGCGGGCGTGGAACTTGTCGAGGTGCGAGTTCACGGAGAAGCGCGGGCCCACGAGCACGCGGCCGTTCTGGATCTTGGTCTCGAAGCGGTCGAGCGGCCGGACCGGGGGGCCGCCGGCGACCTTGCCGTCGAAGCCGTACACGCCGCCGTGACACGGGCAGATGAAGCGCTCTGCGGCCTGGACGTAGCGGACCGGGCAGCCGAGGTGGGCGCAGCGGGTCGAGATCGCGACGTACGGGTAGCCGAGGTGGTCGGTGTCGCGGCTCGGGTCGTGCTTGCGCACGTACACGGTGGTCTTGCCCGGCTCGCCGATATCGGCCCCGATCGTGATCATCTTCGGGACGTAGGTCTGCGGGTTGAAGTCCGCGAGCGGGCCGACGTCCTCGAACGACTCGGGCTCAGTGCGCTCGAAGATCGGGCCGAGCGCGAAGCCGAGCGCCGGCAGGCCGAACGCCGCGCTCGCAAGCCCGCCCGCGGCCAGGGCGCCGCCGGTGAACAGCGCACGACGCGTGACCGTCTCGCCCTCGTACGCACCCGGCATGCCGCGATCGGCCGTGTACTTCGACTTGGGCTTGTGTGGGCGCTCTGCGGGGTCGTTAGCCATCTACCGGGGGGAGAAAGGGCACGGGATTCTGGCGACGCGGCACTTTACCGTCAACATAGGTACGTGCGTCACTTGGGGGGTGATTCACCCAGGCGACCGGCAGTCTCATGCCACAGGCGCTCGGCGTGTTCGGGGCGTCCCTCGGCCTCCGCCTGGGCGCACGCCGAGATCAGATCGCTGAGCTCGGCCACCGCCTCGAGGTCACCCGCGCGCGCGAGCCGGTCGAGGCCGAGCGCGTAGAGCGTGTCGCCTGCCAGGAGACGCAGGTCCGCGTCCATGCCCTGGAACGCGCGCGATTCGCCGTAATGCAGGAGAAATCCCTCGTAGACGGCTTCGAGCGCGAAGGCGCGCAGGCCTTCGAAGCGTGGCGGTGGCAGCTCGGCGACGCGGTAGGGCAGGAGCGACGGCTCGACGGCGTCGGCTACCTCGCGGAGGGCGCTCAAGCGACCTCCGCGAACGCCTCGGCGGCGGCCGACAGCGTGCGCTCCACGTGCTCGTCGTCGTGCGCGAGCGACGGGAACCAAGCCTCGTATTGCGAGGGCGGCGGATAGATGCCGCGCTCGAGCAGCGCGCGGCAGAACGCGGCGTGGCGGTCGGCGTCGCAGCGCTTCGCGTCGTCATAGGAGCGCACCGGGCCATCGCTGAAGAAGACGGTGAACAGGCCCGTGACCCACGGCACCTGCACACCCACCCCGGCGTTGGAGGCGGCCTCGGCCAGGCCGGTGGCCAGTCGCTCGGTGGTGGCGGCGAGCCGGTCGTAGGCCACGTCGTCGAGCAGGTTGAGGGTGGCGAGCCCCGCGGCCACCGCCAGCGGATTGCCGCTCAGCGTGCCCGCCTGGTAGACGTCGCCCGCGGGTGCGACCCGCTCCATCAGGTCGCGGCGCCCGGCGTATGCCGCCGCCGGCAGGCCGCCGCCGATCACCTTGCCGAGCACTGTGAGATCGGGCGTCACGCCCTCGCGGCCCTGCGCGCCGCTGCGGCCGACGCGGAAGCCCGTGATCACCTCGTCGAGGATCAGCAGCGCGCCCGAGTCGTCGGCGGCCTGGCGGAGGAAGTGGAGGAAGCCGGGCTCCGGCGGGACGAGCCCCATGTTCGCCGGGTACGGCTCCGCGATGATCGCCGCGGGCGGCCGCTCGGCCAGCGCGCGCTCGACCGCGGCGGTGTCGTTCCATGCCACGACCTCGGTGTCGTTCGCCTGCGCCTCGGTCACGCCGGGCGACGCCGGGATTCCCTGGGTGGCGAGCCCTGAACCGGCGTCGGCGAGCAGGCCGTCGACATGGCCGTGGTAGGCGCCCGCGAACTTGAGGATCGGGTCGCGGCCGCTGGCCGCGCGGGCGAGCCGGATCGCGCTCATCGACGCCTCCGTGCCCGACGAGGTCATCCGCACCATCTCGGCGCTCGGCACGCGCTCGACAACCTCGGCCGCCAGCGCGACCTCGCCCTCGGTGGGCGCGCCGAAGGAGGTCCCGCGGCTTGCCGCCTCGCACACGGCCGCGACGATGTCCGGGTGGGCGTGCCCCGCGATCAGCGGCCCCCACGAGCAGACGTAGTCGACGTAGCGGTTGCCGTCGACGTCGACGATCTCCGCGCCCTCGCCGCGCGCGATGAAGATCGGGTCGCGGCCGATCGCGCGCATGGCGCGGACCGGCGAGTTCACGCCGCCAGGCAGGACCGCCTGGGCCCTGTCAAACAGCTCCGTGCTCAGCTTCCCAGCGCTTGAAGTCGTCGGTGAAGTAGAGGAGGCGGATCTTCTTGAACTCGGTCGACGAGTAGAGCGTCGCGCGTTCTGTGATGCCGGTGTCCTCGGAGATCGCGTCGAGGATGGCGTCGCACTCCTCCTTCGAGCGCCCGTGGGCCATCGTGAAGACGCTGTAGGGCCAGTCCGCGTAGGTCGGCCGCTGGTAGCAGTGCGAGATGCCGCGGAAGGACGCCATCCGCTTGCCGTACTCGAGCTCCTCGCCCTCGGGGACCTTCCACACGCCCATGCCGTTGGCGGAGAAGCCGGCGCGGCGGTGGAACAGGATCGCGGCCACGCGGCGCAGGATCCGGCGGGCTTGCATCCCCTCCAGGTGCTCTAGGAATTTGGGAACGTCGATGCCCAGCTCGTCCGCGGCTGGCTTGTACGGCTCGGAGATCACCGGCATGTCGCCCTGGAGGGCGCGGATCACGGCGATGTCGAACTCGTCGTAGGGCTGCGGGTCCATCTCCGCGGGCTCGACGGCCTCGGCGGCGGAGGCGAGCGCCTTGGTGTCGCCCTCCATCTCGAGGTCCATGCGGATCTTGAACATCTTGAGGGTGGGCAGCTGACGCACGGACGTGGCGCCGGCCTCGGCCGCGAGCGCCTCGAGCGTGCCCTCGAGCCCGAGCTTCGAGTCCGGCTCGGTGGCGATCGTGAACCACAGGTTGAACTCGTGGTTGCGCAGGTAGTTGTGCGAGACGCCCGGGTGCGCGTTGATCACCTTCGCGGCGCGGTGCGGGTTCTCCGCGTCGATCTTCGCGGCCACGAGCATCGAGCTGTAGCCGAGCGCGCGCGTGTCGAAGATCGGCGTGACCTGGCGGATGATCCGTTCGTCGATCAGGTGCTGGACGCGGCGCATTACCTCGTCCTCGGTCGTCCCCGCGAGCTGGGCCACGGCCTCGTAAGGACGCGGCGCGATCGGGAACTTGCCCTGCATCAGGTTCAGGAGCTTCTTGTCGAGCTCGTCGAGCGGGATGGCCGCGCCGTACTTGCGGCTGCGGAGCTTGGGCTGGGCTATTGAAGCCAACGGGCGACGTCCTTCGCGTGGTAGGTGATGACGATGTCGGCGCCGGCGCGGCGGATCCCGGTCAGGGCCTCCAGCACGCTCGCGCGCTCATCGAGATATCCGGCTGCTGCCGCGGCTTTGATCATCGCGTACTCCCCACTCACGTTGTACGCAGCGATCGGCAACCTGGTCGCCTCCTTCACGCGATGCACGATGTCGAGGTAGGGCAGCGCGGGCTTCACGATCAGCATGTCCGCGCCCTCCTCGACGTCGAGCAGCGCCTCGCGGATGGCCTCGTCGGCATTGGCCGGGTCCATCTGGTAGGAGCGGCGGTCGCCGAACTGCGGGGTGGAGTCGGCGGCCTCGCGGAACGGTCCGTAGAAGGCGCTCGCATATTTGGATGCGTACGAGATGATCGGCGTCTCCTTGTGGCCCTCCGCGTCGAGCTGCGAGCGCAGCGCGCCCACGCGGCCGTCCATCATGTCGCTCGGCGCCACCGCGTCGGCTCCGGCGGCGGCGTGTGAGATCGCGGTCTTGGCGAGCAGCTCGAGCGTCACGTCGTTGTCCACCTGGCCATCGTCGCGCACGATGCCGCAGTGGCCGTGGCTCGTGTACTCGCACATACACACGTCTGTGATCACGACGAGGTCCGGGTGCGCTTCCTTGATCGCGCGGACGGCGAGCTGGACCACTCCCTCCTCGTCGTAGGCGCCCGACCCCTGCGCGTCCTTGTGCGCGGGGATCCCGAAGAGCAGCACCGCCGGGATGCCGAGCGCGACCGCCTCGCCCGCCTCCTCGACCGCGTGGTTGATGCTCAGCCGGTCGATGCCGGGCATCGCCTCGATCGGGGTGCGCGAGTCGGTGCCGAGCTCCACGAACATCGGGTAGACGAGGTGGCGAGGAGTGAGGTCGGTCTCGCGCACGAGGTCGCGCAGGACCGCGCTCTTGCGTAGGCGGCGGAGACGGGTCTGCGGAAAGGCCACGGGATTGAGGCTACCTCGCGACCGGCGTGGGCGATGGTGATTTGAGCGCCTCCAGCCGCAGCAGCGTCACCAGGCGCGAGGCCCCGCCCCGGCCCGAGAGCGTCATCAGCACCTTCTGCAGCTCCTCGACATCGTGCGCCACGAGGTGCAGGAGCGCGTCGGTCTCGCCGGTGACCCAGTCGGCCGAGATGATGTTCGGGCTCTTCTTCACGCACGCCTCGAAGCGCTTGTTCGCCGCGGCGTCGTGGGCGCCGAGGCTCGCGAGCACGAAGACCTGGAGCGGCAGGCCGGCGCGGCCCGGGTCGACGGCGGCGCGGATCGCCGTGATCACGCCCTCCTCCTTGAGCCTCCGAACCCGGTTGAGGGTGGCGGCGGGCGAGAGCCCGACGATGCGGGCGAGCTCGACGTTGGGGCGATCGGCGTCCTGCTCGAGCTCGCGAAGCAGCCGCAGGTCAACTTCGTCAAGTGAAACGGCCATGTGACGAAATTATATTTCGTGGGCGGCGGTGGGTGTGGCCTTGCGATGCAGCGAACCGCCGTTGCTTCCGAGAATAGTTGTGTGCACACGGACCGCCGCAACGCCTTCGTCGCTCTCGCCGCCGCCGGAGTCATCTGGGGTCTGACGATCCCGTTCTCCAAGCTGGCGCTGGGCTGGCTCGACCCGCTCACCCTCACGGTGGCGCGCTTCGCCGTTGCCGCGCCGCTGCTCGCGGTGTTCGCCACGCGCGCGTCGCTGCGGGCCGCGCTGCACCCGCGCGTGATCTGGTGGGGCGCGGTCTTCTACGGCTTCGGCGTCGCGGTCCAGAACGCGGGGATCGAGCGCACGAGCGTGACGCATGCGGCGCTGAT
Organism: Thermoleophilaceae bacterium; assembly: GCA_025928265.1. GTDB lineage: Bacteria > Actinomycetota > Thermoleophilia > Solirubrobacterales > Thermoleophilaceae > JAICJV01. Next base: position 12,187 of record JAICJV010000059.1, on the reverse strand, counting down.
CCTGGCGGCGGTCCCCGCGCTGGTCGCCCTGATGGCGGCCGCCCGCGGGCGCTCCAGCTCGACCCCGCAGTCGTGGGCGGGTTGCCTGATCGCGATCGCGGGCGTGGGCCTGGTCGCCGGCTCGGCCGGCGGGTCCTCGGCCGCGGGCGACGCGCTGATGTTCGCGTCGGCGATCGCGTCTGCCGCGTACGTGGTGGCGCAGCCGGGCGTGCTGGCGGGCCGCGACCCCGTGGCGGTCACCGTCGTGCAGATGGGTGCCGGCGCGATCGTCACGCTGCCGTTCGCGGCGTTCGCCGACGGCCTGCCGACCGCGGCCGCCCCCGGTCCTGCGCTCTGGGGCTTCGTCGGCCTCGCGGTGCTGGGCTCGCTGCTGCCGTTCGCGCTGTATGCGTACGGGCAGGCGCGCGTGGTGCCGGAGGTGGCGGGCGCCTTCGTGAACCTGGAGCCACTTGTGGGCGCAGCCGTGGGCGCGGGCATGTTCGGCGACCCGTTCGGCTCGGCGCAGCTGGCCGGCACGCTTGCGCTGATGGCCGGCATAGCGCTCACCGCGCTGTCCGCCGAAGCGCGGCCGGCGCAGCAGACGGCAGCGGCGCCGCAGCACTGACCCAACTCGACTCGAGGTGAACGTCCATTTACCGCCCCTGGGCGGTCGAGAGGTCCCACGTCCGTGGTGTGGGGGGGCTTGGCTGGCGTACGCTGGGGGTCATGACCAAGGCCGAGGCACTCGATCGCGTCGCGGAGCTGGCGGCGGAGGACCGGGAGCACCGCTACGTCGCGCGCGAGGGCGACGACGGCTGGGAGGTCGTCCGTGTCCCTGGACTTGCGGGTCGCACCAAGCCCACCAAGACCACGACGGAGGCGCGCCCGCGGCCGGAGGCGGACGACCCACGCGAGTCGATCGTCGATCCGTTCCGCCCGCCTATCTAGGCGAAGCGCCGCAGCGCCAGGCGCGCGATCGCCAGCCACGCCAGGCACAGCAGGGCCAGGTGCAGCAGCGGCGTGCCGATCCCGCTCGAGTGACTCAAGGCGGAATCCAGCGCGTCCACCGTCGCGCGGAACGGGAACGCGCCCGAGATGATCCGGATCAGGTCGTAGAGGCCGCTCGACACCGCGCCCGACGGCACCAGCCCGAGCACGGCGATCGGCAGCGCCGCCATGAACGCGAGCAGGGACGCGGCGCGCACCTCGCGGGTGATCGCGCCGAAGGCCACGCCGAGCGCGCCGAACGCCGCCGCGCTGAAGATCAGGGCGAGCAGCCAGAGGTGGAACTGCCCCCACGGCAGGTCGACGAAGAACGACAACCCGATCAGGAGCAGCAGCCCGACCAGCACGGAACACAGCCCGGCGAGCCCGATCTTCTCCACGAGCAGCCCGGTGCGCGAGACGAGCCCGCGAACGAGCCGCCGGAAGGCGTTCTCCTCGCGTTCCAGCGCCAGCGACCCCGCGGCGAGCAGCACCGTGACGAGCATCAGGGTGACCGCCACCGCGATCGCCGCCGCGAACGCGCCCAGCGGAGTCGAACCGCCCTTCACGATGTGCGTGTCCACCTGGATCGGCGTGCCGATCGATTGCAGCAGCGGCCCGGCCAGGTCGAGGTTCTGGCGGGCGAGGTCGGCGAAGCGGATGACCGGCTGGAGCTGATCGCGCAGGGGCGAGCTCTTCGGCTGCGCGTCCTGGATGCCGCGGAGGATCGCCTCGGCCTTCTGGAGTCCGAGCACGTCGAACGACTGGCCGAGGAAGTTGAACTGCCCGCCGGTCCCGATCAGGTTGAGGTAGCTGAGCGCGACCCGCGAGACCTTCTTGGTCAGCGCCGCGTTCGCCTCCTGCACCCGCGCCTTGATCGTGTTGTCCACGAAGGTCTGCTTGGCCGGGTCCTCGGCGTTGTAGTAGACGCGGACGACCGGGGAGGTGCCGGTGCCCGACGTGGCCGCCTCGAGCTTGCTCGTGATGTCCGCCGGCAGGATCAGCGCGCCCAGCACGTCGCCGTCGCGCACCTTCTTGATCGCCTCGGCCTCGGTCTTCACGCGCACCACGTCGATCGCGTCGAAGAGCGGCTTGGCCTCGTCGGCCACGTTCACCTGCTCGCCGCCGAGGTTGATCTTGGTCTGCGACGCCGGCACCTCGTCCACTACGGCCACGCGCGGCTTGCCGGGTCCGCTCGTGACCGCGAAGCCGACCAGCGCCGCGATCAGGATCGGGTAGAGCACGAGCATCGCCACCAGCAGCGGCGAGCGCCGCAGGATCTGGAGGTCCTTGACGAGCAGCCAGCGCAAGTTCGTCAGTGGCCGCGATGGCGCAGGAACTCGACGAACGCCGCCTCGAAGTGCAGCTCCTCACCGCACTCCTCGGCCACGGTGCGCTCGAACTCGCGCGGCGGGCCGTCGAACAGCTTCTCTCCGTCGGCCAGCACGAGGACGTCGTTGCCGTAGCGCTCCGCCTCGGGCACCACGTGCGTGGAGTAGATCACGGTGGTCCCGCGCTCGGCGAGGGCGAGGATGAACTCCCAGAGCCGGTCGCGCTGGCGCGGGTCGAGTGCCGCGCTGGGCTCGTCGAGGAGCAGCACCTCGGGCTCGCTCAGGAGCCCGATCGCGATGTTCACCCGCTGGCGGTTGCCGCCCGAGAGCGTCTGCACCTGGTCGCCGGCGCGGTCGCGCAGGTCGGTCTGCTCGAGCATGCGGTCGACCGTGGCGTCCACGTCGGGCCGCTTCTCGAGCCGCGCGAAGAGCCGCAGGTTCTCCTCGACTGTGAGCTTCGAGTAGACGGCCGCCTGCTGTGGCACCCAGCCGACCTCGCCGCGGCCGGTGGAGATCGATCCGGCGTCGGGACGCTGGATCCCGGCGAGGATCGAGAGCAGCGTGGTCTTGCCGGCGCCGTTCGGCCCGATGATCGCCAGCAGCTCGCCGCGGTGCGCTGTCAGCGAGACGTCGCGCAGGGCGACCCTGTCGCCGAAGCGCTTGACGAGTCCGGTCGCCTCGAGGACGCCGCTGTCGGTCGCGAGGGCCACGGCGGCAAAGGTATCCGCCCCACTGAAAGAATCCGCCGGGTGAAGCTCATCTTCGTCGCGGACGTGGTCGGGAGTCCGGGCCGGCGCGCACTCGAGCGGGTCCTGCCGGCGCTGCGTGAGCGTCATGAGCCGGACTTCGTCGTGGTGAACGGCGAGAACTCGGCGGGTGGCGTGGGCATCACCGAGCGGATCGCGCGCGGCATCTTCGGCCTCGGCGTCGACGCCATCACGCTCGGCAACCACGCCTACCGGCACACGGAGGTGTACGAGTACCTCGATCGCGAGCCGCGCATCATCCGGCCCGCGAACTACCCGAGGCGCGACCCCGGCCGCGGCCACACCGTCGTCGAGAAGAACGGCGTGCGCCTGGGAGTGGTGAACCTCGCCGGCACCGTGTTCCTCGCCTCGGCGCGCTCGCCGTTCGCCGAGGCCGACGCAATCCTCGCCGACCTCAGCGGCAGGACCGACCACGTGCTGGTGGACTTCCACGCCGAGGCGACGAGCGAGAAGGTGGCGATGGGCTGGTACCTCGACGGCCGCGTGACCGCGTGCGTGGGCACCCACACGCACGTCCCCACCGCCGACGGGCGCGTGCTCGAGAAGGGCACCGCCTACATCTCCGACGTGGGGATGACGGGCCCGCGCGAGTCGGTGATCGGCGTCGAGCGCGAGCTGGCGATCAAGCGCTTCCTCACCCAGACCCCGGTGAAGTTCGAGACCGCGCAGGGCGACCCCTGGCTGAACGCGGTGCTAGTCGAGGCCGGCGACGACGGCCGGGCGCGTTCGATCGAGCAGCTGCTCGTCCCGGCGAGCGGCTGACTCGGGCTCCCCGGTCGAGTAGCGCGCGAAGATCGCCACCAGCACGAACCCGAAGAACCACGGGATGTAGAGGTAGAACCAGTGCGCCGCGGCCACCTGGAACGCGAGCAGGACCGCCGCACCCAGCGCCGCGATCTGGACAGGCGTCTTCTGTCGCGGGACGAACGCCACCAGCACGGCCAGTCCGGCGGCCACGACCTTCACGGCGGTCCACAGCGCGCCCAGGTCGTGCTGGCCCCAGATCGAGAACGGCGAGTCGCGCCCGACCTGGTAGCCGAGCGTGCGGTCGTACAGCTCGCGCAGCCCGCCGTCCGGGAGGAACGGCAGGAACGGCAGGGCGAACGTGAGCACCACGACCACGCTGAACAGCACCGCGCCGCGCCAGCGGTGGCGCGACCCTGACGTGGCGAAGAGCGGCGCGAGTGCGAGCGGCAGGAACTTGGCCGCGGCGCCGAAGCCGATGAGCGCGCCGCGCAACGGCGCGCTGCGCAAAGCCACGAGCGCCCACACGAGGAAGGCCGCCAGCAGCGTGTCGTTCGAGTTCGAGTCGAGCGCGTAGAGCGTGTACGGGAACGCGGCCCACGCGTACGCCATCGACACGCCGAGGAGCTTGCCGTCGGGACCCGCGCGCAAGCGCCGGCCGAGCACCAGCAGCCCGAGCAGCGTCATGAGGTCGAAGAAGATCGCGGCCGCGTGCGCCGCGGGCAGCGAGTCCCAGCGGCCGCTCCAGCCGAACACCGAACGGAACGGGACGTAGACGATGTAGTTGACCGGACCGTACGTGTCGCCGTGCTCGTTGTCCTTCGGGAACGTGCCGTCGTACAGCGACCGCGAATGGGTGATCTTGTCGGCGCCGATCACGCCCGCGTAGCCCACGTCGATCACGTTCGAGTCGGCCATGTTCAGGGCGAGCCGGAAGCCGACGAGGAACACGAGCGCGGCGGCCAGCCACGTCGCGCGCGCCCAGGTCAGCGGCCCGCGGTCCGCTGGCTTCGGTCTCCGGAAGCCGACCCACAGCATCCGCCCCAGCAGGTAGAGCAGCACCGGGTACGCGAGCGGGACCGACTTGTCGATCTGGCCCTTGTTGAAGAAGAAGTGCGACGCGCCGAACGCGATCAGCACGAGGAGGTCCAGGTGCAGCAGGCGGCGCGGCCTTCGCAGCGACACGAACGGCATCACGAACGCGATGCAGAGCGGGATCCAGATGTACCACCTGCAGAGCTTGCCGGCGAAGGCGCCCGGGATGCCGCGCGCCATCTTCCACGCCACCTGCGGCCCGGTCCACGACTCGAGCACGGCGCCCGTGGCGTCGTCGATCGTCACCTGCGCGAGCTCCTTGTCGCCCCTGAAGTAGGAGACCTGCCACTGGCGCAGCGACGGCTTGGTGTATGCGAACGGCCGGAGCGTCCCGCGCCTGGCCTTCTCGCCGACCACCTTGTGGTCGCGGTCGGCGATCGCGATCACCTGCTTCGCGGTGTGCGTGTAGCCCGGCGGGGGCTTCGTCTGCGACTTCGGGAACTGGAGGTCGTCCGCTCGCGCGGGCGCGGCGGCCAGCAGCACCGTGAGCAGCGCGAGTGCGAGCGCTAGCGCCGCGGCACGCTGCTGCCGAAGCTCCACATCTTGTTCCCGATGAAATTCAGCGGCGTGGCGACCACGATGGAGATCGCCTGCGAGATCACATCCGGCAGGGAAGTCGTCGAGACGAGCAGCTGCGAGATGCCGAGCGCGAAGAAGAATGCGACGGTGCTGACCGCGAAGAAGCGGGCGGCCTGGAAGCCGGCATGCCCCGCGCGCGCGCCGAACGTCCAGTGGCGGTTCCACCAGAAGTTGTTGAACACGGCCACCAAGAAGGCCGCCGTCGCGCTGCGGAGGTGGCCGATGCCGATCGCCTCGTGCACGAGCGCGTACACCCCGATGTTCACGGCATAGCCGGACCCGCCGACGGCCATGAACTTGACGAACTGGATCCAGTTCTGGGTCCGGCGCAGGCCCTGGCCGACCCGGATGTGGACGGGCGGGGGCGCAGGCGGCGGGGCCTGGGCGAGCGTCGTCGTCTCGTCCGGCATCGTGCTCATGAGTCTATGGCGAAGTGGTCGAGAATCATCGGAGTCACATCCTTGATGCTCCAGGTCGGAGGCGGCTCTTCGGGGCCGGTTCCGGAGAACATGAGGACCCCCAGCGAGTCGCCGCGGTGGAGCGAGCCGTGGCTGCCGCCGCCCACGTGGGCGACGCCACCCCAGTCATCGAATTCGTACCCGCCTCCGGCCGACGCAAGCACGTCGCCCGAGTGCGGGCACAGCAGGGCAGACCAGACGCGCTCAAGCGGATCGGGGTACGACGGGCTCGTCACGCGCCCATCCTCGACCCGGAGCGCGAGCGCCTCGCGGTCGCCGTCAATGCTCCAGCGGCCGCCGCGGTCGTCCTCGAGCTCGCCGCCGGGGGCGAAGCGCAGCTCCCCGCGGTCGGACAGCACCACGGCTTCCTCGCCCGCCAGGTACATGACGAGGTCCACGCCGTCTGCCGCGCTGAGGTCGCGGGCGATTCGCGGCGTGAGCTCGTCGCGCCGCTCGGGGTCGAGCACGTACACGCCGGCCGATCGCTGCGACGGGCAGATGGCGATCTCGGCGCTCTCGTCGTCCGGCTTCGACGGCAGCAGCAGCTCGTAGCCCGACAGCACCTGCGCCAGGTTGATCTCGTCCACGACAGCGATCTGCGAGTGGTCCGACATCACCACCACGGCGTGGTCGTCGAGGAACTCGTCCGGGCCGCCGGCCGCGTGCATGATCCGCTCGAGGGCGCGGTCGGCCGACTCGATCGACGTGACCTGTGCGTACGGGCCGCGCCGGTGCGAGTACGTGTCGTTGTCGGGCAGCGACGCGAGCATGAAGTCGTAGAGGTCGTTCTCCTCGAGGAAGGCGCCCACGCAAGCCGTGTGCTGGTCGCGCTGGCCCGGCATGCCGAGGATCCCGCGACAGTCGGTCTTGCGCGACGCGAACAGGTCCGCATAGAAGAGCTCGTCCGGCCCCCACACGGCGTGTGTGAATCCGCCCGCGCGTGCCAGGCGGGAGTACATGCCCTCGGGAGACGGCAGGTGTCGCTTGCGCCCGCGATACATGAGGTAGGTCGTCCCGGCCGTGCGTACACCGCCGTCCATCAGCGCTTCGAAGACCGTCCGGCGCGCCCTGTTCAGGTGCGCCATGTTCATGTTGTAGACCGTGTCTATAAGCGATTCGATAACGCCGAACGTCCGCGACGCCTCGAAGGACGAGCCGTATTCCACGTAGCGCCGCTCGCCGCGGTGGTACCAGTTCATCGATGGGATGTGATGCTCGGCGGGGCCGAGTCCGGTGGCGATGCTCGCGGCCGCCACGGGGGTCACCGACGGGAAGCTCGACACGCAGTCGCGCACGTACGTCCCGCGCTCGCGGATCTTCGCCATCACCGGCGCGCGGCCGTGGTCGATCGCGCGCTCGAGCATCTCGGGCTTGAGCGCGTCCACCACGGCAAGTACGAGTTTCTTGCTCAACGCAAGATGCGCAGGCCGCCGTACTTCTGCGCGCCCTCACGGCGCGACCGCACGACGAGGAACGCGAACACGAGCAGCGCGGCGTAGCCCACCGGCTCGACGAAGATCGACAGGGCCGCGAGCGCGAGCGCTATGCCCTCGGCGTAGATGTCGAGCAGCGACGCCGCGCCGCCTGCCCCGTTCTGACTTGAGACGCGCGCCCGAGCACGCGCGAAGAGCGTGGCCAGCGCGAGGTATCCGAGAGCCGCGCACAGCGCGCCGGCGATGAGCCCCCACCACGAGGTCTGACCGTCGTCGGCAAGCGACCCCGCGAACATCAGCGCCCCAAAAACGATCCCGATGACGGCGAGCGCGCCCTCAATCTGCGGGCTGCGGGCTGCGGGCTGCCGCCTGTTCCAGCCATACACCGCAACAGCCAGCAACAGGACGACAAGCAGAAACCACTGCGACTCGAGAAACGAATAGTCGGTTCCCGAGAAGTCGATCCCGTCATCCCCGCGCGCCAGCGCACCGGTGAGCAGTACCGGTAGGAACGGCCTTACGCCGCTGGCGCCGGCGGTTCCGGCGCCCTGGCCGATGTCCATGAAGAGTGCGATCGCGGAGGCGGTACGCTGACGGGGCGCCATGACGATAGACGACGACCTCGGCCGGGGAAGGGGTGCCCCGGGGCGCGGCGAAGGGAGGCGCATGGCCGGCGCGCGGTCCACATCACGGGACATCGAGCGCTATGCCGGGCTGTTCGCCTCGCGCACGCGCGGGATGAAGTCCTCCGCGATGAGAGACCTGATGGCCGTGATCGCGCGGCCCGAGGTGATCTCGCTCGCGGGCGGCCTTCCCGACACCGGCACGTTCCCCGCCGAGACGTTCGCGGCGGTCACCGCGCGGATCGCGCACGAATCCGCTGCCGAGGCGCTCCAGTACGGCCCGACCGAGGGCCTGCCCGGCGCGCGCAGCTGCATCGCCGAGGTGATGGCCGCCGAGGGCGTCCACTGCGATCCCGACGACGTGTTGGTCACGACGGGCGGCCAGCAGGTGATCGACCTGGTCACGCGCGCGCTGATCGACCCGGGCGACGTGATCGTGGCGGAGGCGCCGACGTATCCCGGCGCCGTTCCCTCGTTCTCGTCATACCAGGCCGACGTCGTCCAGATCGAGATGGACGACGACGGCATGCGCATCGACCTGCTCGAGCAGAAACTGGATGACCTCGCGCGCGACGGCCGCACGCCCAAGTTCATCTACACCATCCCGACCTTCCAGAACCCGGCGGGCGTGAGCATGTCGCTCGAGCGCCGGCGGCGGCTCGTGGAGATCGCGCGCGAGCGCGAGCTGCTCGTGCTCGAGGACAACCCGTACGGCCTGTTGCGCTACGAGGGCACGCCGGTGCCGACGCTGCGCGAGCTCGACGGCGGCCTCTACGTGATGTACCTCGGCACGTTCTCGAAGATCCTCTCGCCGGGCATCAGGCTCGGCTGGGTGCTGGCGCCCGCGCCCGTCCTGCACCAGATCAACATGGGCAAGCAGGCGGCGGACCTCTGCTCGTCGACGCTGTCGCAGCTGATGGTGACCGCGTACTTCGAGCAGGCGGGCTGGCGCGACTACGTCGAGACCGCGAAGGAGATCTACCGCAAGCGCCGCGACACGATGCTCGACGCGCTCGCCGAGTACTTCCCGCCGCAGGCCGAGTGGACGCGCCCGCACGGCGGCCTGTTCCTGTGGGCGACGCTGCCCGACTTCATCGACACCACCGACCTTCTCGCCCGGGCCCTCCGCGAAAATGTCGCCTTCGTGCCCGGCGCGGCGGCGTTCCTCGACGGGCGCGGCCACAGCTCGATGCGGCTGAACTTCTCGGCCGTCGGCGAGGACGACATCCGGGAGGGCGTTCGCCGGATCGGGAAGATCGTGAATGAGCAGCTCGAGCTTTACGGAACCCTGACGGGGGAGAAGGCAGCCCGCAGCCCGCAGCCCGCAGAGGAGAAGGGCTCGGTCGCCGAGGTTCTTCCTATCCGCAGGGCTCGGCGGGCGTGAGCAGGGTCGCCGTACTCAAGGGCGGCAGCTCGCTCGAGCGGCAGGTGTCGCTGCGGTCGGGCGCCAGGGTCGAGGACGCGCTCGAGCGGCTCGGACACGACGTCGAGGCGGTCGACGTGGGCGCCGACCTGATCGAGCGCCTGCGGCAGGGGCGGCCGGACGTCGCGTTCGTGGCCATGCACGGCCGCGACGGAGAGGACGGCACGGTTCAGGAGCTGCTCGAGATCCTGGGCATCCCCTACACCGGCTCGGGGGTCGTGGCGTGCGCGCGCACGATCGACAAGGTCGTCACGAAGCATCTGTGCGTCGAGGCGGACATTCCCACGGCGCCGTTCTTCTCGTTCAACCAGACCGCGTTCGACCGGCTCGGCGCGGCAGATACGCTGCCCGCGATCGAGGAGCGGCTCGGCTTCCCGATGGTGGTCAAGCCGGCCAGCGGCGGCTCCGCGCTCGGCGTGAAGTTCGCGCGCGCCGCCCGCGATGTGCCGGGCGCGCTCGTGGCCGCCTTCTCCTACGACGACCGCGTGCTGCTGGAGCGCTACGTCGCGGGCCGTGACCTCGCGGTGGCGGTGGTCGAGGGCGCGGACGGGCCGGTGCCGCTCCCGATCGTCGAGGCGGTGCCGCGCGACGAGGACTTCTACGACTTCGAGGCGCGCTACGAGATCGGCCGCACCGACTTCGTCTGCCCCGCCGACCTTCCGGGCGAGACGACCGAGCGCGCACACGAGATCGCGCTCGCCACCTACAGGCTGCTCGGCCTCGAGGCGTTCGGGCGAATCGACCTGATGCTCGAGGAGGGCACCGGCGACCTGTACGTGCTCGAGGCCAACGCGATCCCCGGCCTGACCGAGACGAGCCTGGTCCCGCAGGCCGCCGAGGCCGGTGGGCTCGACTTCGACCGCCTTGTGGCGCGGATCCTGGCGCTTGCGTTCGAGCGCGGGCCCCGCGCCGCCGCTCCCGCGTAGCGCCGTAGAAGTCTCTTATGTGCGGTTCGAACGTTCGACATCCGTCGTACTGATGCTACGATGAACGTCGAACTTCGAAGGTAAGGAAACCCCCGCATGCAGTCATCCTCGAGCACCGGTAAGGAAGCCCGCGCCGCCGCCGCGGCGATCGCCAACTACATCCGCAGCGTTCGCGCTCAATGACGCGAGCAGAGGCCGGGCCGCGCTGGCCGACGCTGGTCCTCGCCTGTGTCGCGCAGTTCATGGTCATCCTCGACGTGTCGGTCGTGAACGTCGCGCTCCCCGCGATCCGCAATGACCTCGGCTTCTCGGCCACCGGCCTCCAGTGGGTGGTGAACGCCTACGCGCTCACGTTCGCCGGCTTTCTCCTGCTGGGAGGCCGCGCAACCGACCTGCTCGGCCGCCGGCGCGTGTTCATCGGCGGCCTGCTGCTGTTCTCGCTGGCGTCGCTCGTCGGCGGGCTCGCGCAGAGCCAGGGCATGCTCGTCGGCGCCCGCGCGGTCCAGGGGCTGGGCGGCGCGGTGATCTCGCCCGCGACGCTGGCGATCATCACCACCACGTTCACCGAGGGCTCCGAGCGCAACCGCGCGCTCGGCATCTGGGGCGCGATGGGTGGCGCCGGCGGCGCGGCCGGCGTGCTGCTCGGCGGGATGCTCACCGACCTCCTGAGCTGGCAGTGGGTGCTCTTCATCAACGTCCCGATCGGCCTTGCCGTGGCCGCCTTGGCGCCGCGCTTCGTGGCCGCCGGCCGCGACCACTCGCGGGCACGGGTGTTCGACCTGGCCGGCGCCCTGACCGTCACCGTCGGCCTCGTCGCCATCGTCTTCGCGATCGTGCGCACCGACGTGAACGGCTGGGGCTCGGCCGCGACGCTGGTCGTGCTGGCTGCCGGCATCCTGCTCGTCGGGGTCTTCCTGCTGATCGAGGGCCGCCTGGCCTCGGAACCGCTGATGCCGCTGCGCATCTTCCGCTCGCGGCCGCTGTCGAGCGCGAACGCGATCGTGTTCCTGCTCGGCTCCGCGATGTTCGGCATGTGGTTCTTCGTCTCGCTCTACCTCCAGCAGGTGCTGGGCTACTCGCCGCTGCGCGCGGGCTTCGCATTCCTGCCGATGACGCTCACGATCATCGCCGGGTCGGTGGTGGCGTCACGGCTCGTGGGCAGGCTCGGGGCCAAGCCGCTGCTCATCGCCGGGATGCTCGCGCTCACCGGTGGGCTGCTCCTGTTCGCGCAGATGCCGGCCGACGGCGGCTACGTCGTCCACGTCCTGCCCGCGTCGCTGCTCACCGCAGTGGGCCTGGGCGCGGCGTTCGTCCCGGTGACCATCACGGCGATGGCCGGCGTCGAGCCGCGCGAGGCGGGCCTCGCGTCCGGACTCGTGAACACATCGCGGCAGGTCGGCGGCGCGCTCGGGCTGGCGATCCTCGCGACGGTGGCCACCGCGCACACCGAAGCGCTCGCCGGCGGCGGGGTGCCCTCGGCCGTCGCGGTCACCGAGGGCTTCCAGCGCGCGTTCGAGGTGGGCGCGGGCTTCGCGTTCGCCGGTGCGCTGGTGGCGATCGCAGCGCTACCGCAGGTCAGGCGGCGGCAGGCGCCCGAGCCGGCTCCCGCTGCGGAAGTCGGTTAGCCCTAGGAAATCGGAGGTCGAGTGCGCGAGCGCCCGCGCCGTCGGGCGCAGGCCGCGAGACCGAACGATTTCCTCGTCAGGTCATCGGAGGTCGAGTGCGCGAGCGCCCGCGCCGTCGGGCGCAGGCCGCGAGACCGAACGATTTCCTCGTTACGTCAGGTCGAGAAGTCCTCGGGTGAGACGTTGTCGAGAAAGTCCTTGAACTTCTCGACGACCTCTT
>JAICJV010000087.1 GCA_025928265.1 Thermoleophilaceae bacterium | reverse complement strand
TGCTTGCGGCCGTTCAGGAAGTCGGGGTCGCCGAACGTGATGTGGCGTGCCCCCATCGCCACGAGCTGCTCGATGTCGGCAAGCACCGTGTCCGCGCCCACGATCCGGATGCGGCCGTCGTAGACCGACGGGATCGGGCAGTGGCGACACATATGCACGCAGCCGTGGCTCGCCTCGACGTAACCCACGAGCCGTTCCTCGCCGCCGAGCGCGAGATGGGCGTACTGCTCGAGCGGTGGCAGCAGGTCGCGCGCTGGGCTATGGAACTCGCCACGCCCCAGCTGCACGAGCGGGCCGGCGCGCTCGCCCTCCACCCAGCGCACCAGCTCGGGCTCGTACTCGCCCGCGATCAGGTGGTCGACCACACGCCCGAGCGTGCGGTCGCGGCTGACCGGCGCGTACAGGCCGTAGAAGCAGATCGGCAGCTCCGGCCGAGTGGCGCGTACCTGCTCGGCCGCGCGCACGGCGAGGCGCATGGCGGTGTGCATCGGCACGCTGAACGCGATTCGCTCGGCCCAGTCGAGGTCGTGCCAGCGCTCAACCGACAGGTCGACGCAGCGGACGTCGTGACCGCCGTCGCGGAGCGCCGCGGCCGGCGAGGCCACGTGCAAGGGCTGGTGGCCGAGCTCGTATGTCGAGACGAGCAGGACCCTCATGCGATGTCCACCTCCAGCTTCGCGTGCGCCTCGCGCAGCGCCGCCTCCACCCGATCCGGCGTGTCGGCCTTGGCGAACATGAAGCCGAGGTAGCGGTCGCCCTCCGGCAGCGGCACAACCGGCTTGCCGGTCGCAACCGTGATCTCGACCCCGCCGATCCCCGGCACGGCGCGCGCCTCGTCGATCCCACGCACCTCGCGCAGCGTCCCGGCGCGCGGGATCGGGAGCATCATCACGCCCGCGGCGCGCTCCTCGCGCTTCATCCCGTCGAGCGGGAGGCCGAGCGCATGGCGGAGGATCAGCTCCTCGAGCGACATGCCGAGCCCGAAGCGCAGCGAGCGCGAGCACAGGCCGCCGATCGAGCGGGCGGCCAGCTCCAGGACGACGAGGTCGTCGCCGTTCACGCGCAGCTCCGCGTGGACCGGCCCCTCGCGCAGCCCGAGCGCTGCCGCCGCGCGGGCGGACTCGCGCGCGATGGCTTCCTGTGTGGCTCGCGGCAGCCGCGACGGCGTCACGTAGAGGGTCTCCTCGAAGTACGGGCCGTCGAGCGGGTCGGGCTTGTCGAAGATCGCGAGCACCTCGAGCTCGCCGGCGCGGAGGAGGCCCTCGACCGCCACCTCCTCGCCCGGCGCGAAGCGCTCGATCAGGAGACGCGACGCCGGATCCTCCCCCGCCTCGCCGAGGATCGCGCGGACCCGGACCGCCGCGGCCGCCGCGGCGTCCGGATCGTCGGCGCGAATCACGCCACGGCTCATCGACAGGGTGACCGGCTTGACCACGACCGGGCCGCCGAGCTCCGCGGCGATCGCGGCCTCGTCGTCGCCCGGCCGCACGACGCGGTACTCGGGCTGGGGAACGCCGGCGTCGGCGAAGGCGGCTCGCATGGACGCCTTGTTCCGCGCGCGTTCGACCGCCTCGAGCGCGTTGCCGCGCAGGCCCAGCCGCTCCGAGGCCGCGGCGGCCGCCCGCGTGCCGCCGTCGTCGACCGCCACGATCGCGTCGAGCGGCGTTCGCTCGGCCAGCCGCTGGATCTGATCGGCCGCGCGCAAGGGCTGGCGCAGCGTGAGCACGAGCGTGCGATCGCCCATCGAGTCGGACAGCGCCTGGCGGTGCTCCGACCCCACGACCACGTCTGCGCCCAGCTTCGCGGCCGCGTCGACGAAGTCGGTCGCGCGGTAGGTGGCGCTCGGCAGCACGAGTAGGAGGCGGCTCACTGGACTATCGTAGGTCCCGATGGCGCTCGTCTCGATCACAGAGAAGGCGCGCGAGAAGGTCGAGGGCTTTCGCGCCGGAGTCGCGGACTCGGAGACCCAGGCCATGTGGGTCGAGGTCACCGGAATCCAGTCCGGCGAGTTCACCTACAACCTGTCGCTCAAGCCGCTCGCGCAAGCTTCGCCGGATGACTCGGTCGAGGACTTCGGCGGGCTCCCGGTGGTCGTCCCCGCGCGGGATGCCGATGCGCTCCGCGGCGCCACGGTCGACTGGTCCGACGACCTCATGCGGGGCGGCCTGACGATCGACAACCCCAACACGCCCTCACCCTCCATGCAGCCCCCGCCTGCGGATCTCAGTGGGCCGGTGCCACAGCGGGTGCTCCAGGTGATCGACCGGCAGATCAACCCCTCGATCGCGATGCACGGCGGCTCGGCGCAGCTGGTGGCGGTGGAGGACGCGACGGCCTATGTCCGCCTGGGCGGCGGGTGTGTCGGATGCGGCATGGCGACCGTGACCCTGTCCCAGGGCATCGAGGTGGCGATCAAGGAAGCCGTACCGGAGATCACCAGCGTGGTGGACGTGACCGACCACGCGAGCGGGACCAACCCGTACTACGAGCCGGCGAAGAAGTAGAAGGCAAATCGTTCGGCCCGACTCGGCCTGCGCGTGGTAGCACGAGCGCCGCGGAGCGGGACCTCCGATTTGCCCGCGAATCCTTCAGCGCCTTCCGTACTCATGGGCCCGAAGGTGACCAAACCCCCACGTCCTGGGACGCGTGCCGACCTCTCTCTCCTTACTTGCGAAACGGACGGGCCCATCCTGCCGCGCCACGCCCGAGCGGAGCTACTCCGGGCGGGTTTTGGTCCCCGCATCGTCCGAGTGGATCACCTGCAGCAGCGCGTTCACGAGCGTCAGGTGCGTGAAGCCGTGCGGGAAGTTGCCCAGGTGGCGGCCCGAGTGTGGGTCGATGTTCTCAGCGTAGAGCTGTAGCGGCGAGGCGAAGGAGAGCATCCGCTCGCACAGCTCGAGCGCGCGCTCGCCCTCGCCGATCTGAGTGAGCGCCGAGACGAGCCACCACGAGCAGATCGCGAATGCCTCGCCCTCGAGCGTGTACTCGCCGTCGTCGTCTCTGCCCGGGCGGCGGCGCAGCACCACGCCGTGTTCGGTGAGCTCGTCGGCGATCGCGTGGACGGTGTTGACCACGCGGTGGTCCGTCGCCGGAAGGAAGTTGACGAGCGGCATCAACAGGAGCGACGCATCGAGCTCGTCGGTGTCGTAGTGCGCGCAGAAGACGTCGCGGTCGTCGAGCGCGTTCGCCAGCACGTCCTCCTGGATCTCCTGCGCGGCCGCGGCCCAGCGGTCCTCGAGGTCGTCCTCCTGGCGGAGGGCGGCCAGTCGCGCGCCGCGATCGGCCGCCACCCAGCACATCACCTTCGACGTGGTCCAGTGGCGCGGCTCCTCGCGCTGCGCCCAGATGCCGCGGTCGGGCTGGCGCCAGTTGTTCACGGCGTTCTCCACCTGATGCTTGACCATCGGCCAGACGCGCTCGGGCAGCCGGTCGCGTGTGCGTGCGTGAATCCACGCGGCGTCGAGGATCGCGCCCCAGATGTCGTGCTGCTCGTACTCGTAGCTCGCGTTGCCCACGCGCACCGGTCGCGCGCCGCCGTACCCCTCGAGGCGGTCGAGCTCGCGCTCCTCGAGCTCACGCGCGTCGGCGGCGACGCCGTACATGTTTCGGATCCCGCCCTCGGCGTCAGCCTGGTCGGCGAGGAAGTAGAAGAAGTCGTCCGCCTCCCAGTCGAAGCCGAGGGTGTAGCCGCCCCACAGCGTGAACGCCGAGTCGCGGATGAACGTGTAGCGGTAGTCGTAGTTGCGCTCACCACCGGGCACGCGCGGGAGCGACGTCGTGGGCGCGGCGATGATCGCGCCGGTCGGCGAATACTGGAGTGCCTTCAGTGTCAGCGCGGATCGCTCGAGCAGCGACCGCCACGGATGGTCGGGAAACGCGCCGCGCGAGAGCCACTCGCGCCAGTAATCCGACGTGCGGTCCATCTGCTGGAACGCCTCGTGGAAGTTCTTCGGGCCACCGTGCTCCGACCACGCGAGGGCCACGTACGCCGTGTCGTTCTCCCGCAGCGTCGTGCGCGCGTTCGCGCGCGAGCCCTCGAAGCCGATCCGCATGTCGCTGTCGAGCTCGAGCGGCGGCGCACCGTCGCAGGTCGCGCTCGCGTGGTGATAGGTCGGCCCGACGTACTCCCAGCTCGCGCGCTTCGAGCCGTAGTCGAAGACGGGCTCGCATTCGAGCTGCAGCTCGACGATCCCCTGCACGCAGCGCGCCGTGCGGACGAGTGTGTGCTCGGCCTCCCAGTCGTCGGGCGCGCGCCGACGACGGTGCGCACGCTCGTTGTCGTGGTGCCACGGCCCGATGCAGAGGGCGTCGCGCACCACAAGCCAGCCGGTGCGCGTCTTCCACGTGGTCTCGAGCACCATGCTGCCGGGCAGGTAGCGACGCGCGGTCGGCACCTGCACGTCTGCGGGACCGAAGCGGAATCGCCCGGCGTCGCGGTCGAGCATCGGGCAGAGGACCGCCGGCGAGTCGAACCGCGGCAGGCACAGCCATTCCACGTTGCCGCTGGGCGCCACGAGCGCGCCCACCTCGCAGTCCGAGATGAAGGCATAGTCCGCGATCGGCGGGAACGAGCTGCGCTCCGGGAAGCTCGGCACGGCGCGCGACCTTATTAGACCGAGGGAATCGTTCGGTTCCGGCGGCCTGCCACCGAGGGCGCGCGACCACGCAGCACCGGAACCTCCAATTCCCTAGAGCCGCCGCCTCCAGAAGCTCGTCTTCATACGAGCGCCGGCCCAGTTCACGCCGATGTGGACGTGGTTGCGATGGGCCGTGGTGTCGTCCACGTGCTTCTTGCGACGACCCTTCTTGTCGTAGCAGACCGAGTAGGGCCGCATGCCGCCGTCGCCGCTGAACCAGCCCTGGCAGTTCCAGATGATCTCCTGGATGCCCATGCGGCGCGCGAGTGCGTGCATGTTGCCGTCCTTGTCCGGCGCGAGCAGGAGGCTGATCAGCCGCTCGGCCGCGCGCTTCTGGCGCGGGTCGTGGACGTCGAAGTGCCAGTCGATCGCGCGGCCCTCGGCGTGCAGGCTGGCCGAGTGCTTGCCCCACTTCTCGCAGCGCATGTCGCCCCAGAAGACACCGCCGGCGTTCTTCGCGAGCCAGTGCTCGACCGCCACGGTGCCCTTCTGCGGGCGCTTCACGCAGTGCGTCGCGTAGTCGTAGGAGTAGTCGTCGATCGGCAGGCTCGCGAGCTTGTCCGCCGGGTTGTGGGCGACCGGGCGAAAGACCCGGCCGAAGCCGAGCGCGCCGGCGGGCAGCGCGAGAAGCACAACGAGAACCACGAGAATCGGGAGGCGGCGAGCCACCCTTCTGTGATCGGCAGCCCCGCTTGGGTCCCTTAGCTCAGCCGAGCAGCGCGGCCGCGATGGCGCACGCCACCTCGGCACGCTGGCGCAGCGACTCGCGAAGCACGTACTCGTCGGGGTTGTGCGCGCCGCCGCCGCGCGGGCCCAGGCCGTCGACGGTGATCGGCACGTGCTGGGCCATGTGGCTCGCGTCGCTGGCCCCGCCGCGCTCCATTGCCACGATCGGGCGTCCGAGGAGGTTGCCCGCGTCGGCGAGCAGCCCGGCCGTGGCCTCGCGCGCGTCCATGCCGGGCCAGACGCGCACCAGCTCCGTCTCGAGCCGCACACCGCCCGTCTCCGCCGGCATCGACGCCAGCACGCGGTCGAATGCGTCGACGTTCTCAGCGCGCATGTCGCAGTAGAGCTCGCCGCTCGGCGGCACGACGTTGAAGGCCTCGCCCGCGTTCATGATCGTCGGCACGGCGCTGAGCCGGTCGGGGCCGGAAGGGTCGTGCGCCGCGGCCACGTGCTGCGCCGCCGACGCCAGCGCCAGCAGCGCGTTGCGCCCCTTGTCGGGAGCCGAGCCCGAGTGCGCCGAACGGCCACGACCTACCACCCTCAGCGTGCCGGCGGCCTTGCGCTTGACCACCACGCCCTCCTCCCCTCCCGGCGCGAGCTGGCCGGCCTCGAAGCAGAGGCAGGCGTCCACACCCGCGAAGTGGCGCGCGTGCTCGAGGTTCCCGACGCGCCATTCCTCGTCGTTGACGAGCAGGAGGATTGCCTCGGCATAGCCCTCGGGCCGTGCGGCGAGCGCGCGCAGCAGCCGATCGAGAGCACCACGCCGCCCTTCATGTCGACGGTGCCCGAGCCGATCAGCCGGTCGCCGTCGCGCTCGACCGGCCGATGCGAGTCGTTCGACACGACCGTGTCGAGGTGACCGATCAAGAGGAGCCTGCGTGTGCCGGTGCCGGTGAGCCGCAGCACGAGGTCGTCCGCGTAGCCCTTCGTCGAGCACGAGACGCGCTCGACGGCCGCCTCGGCCGGCGCGAACGCCGCGCAGAGAGTGACGGCCTCCTCGGCCCCGGGCACGTCACCAGACGGCGACGAGACGCCCACGAGCGCCTCGAGCTCGCGCTCGGCGTGGCGCGCGATCTCCGCCGCTGAGGACTCGACCCAGGGATCCACGGGCGGCGACGTTAACGAAATGGAGATCCCGGTCCTGCAAGGGTCGCGCGACCGCATGCCAGCCGCCGGGATCGAACATTTCGTTCTGCGTAATCGAGCACGCCGCCCGCTTCGCGTCAGAGCCCGCGCGGATGGCGCGCGACGAAGCCGCGCATCTGGCGTGGCTCGAGGCGCCAGCGCGGCCCGCTGCCGCCGCGACCACTCGTGTCGAGCCGGAGGCCGGCGAGGAACACGAAGGCGTGGCCGCCGTTCGCGTACACCGTGATCCAGCGGCCCTTGCCGCGGACGCCCCAGATGCGCGCGAACGCGCCGGAGACGAGCGGGCTGTCGAGCAGGCCACCGGCGTGGAGCACGTACGAGACGGTGCCCGAGCAGTCGTAGCCGCGCGAGTTCCACTTGGCGTGGCCGCCGCCCCAGACGTACGGCCTGCCCTGGATCCTGTTGCCGGCCGCGATCGCGCGCTTCACCGCGCGCGGCGCGCGGGCGGGAGCGTGGGCGACGCCGAACCTGTCGACGCTGGCCAGCGCACCGGGAGCCGGGCTCGTGGCGATCTCGGCCGCGACCCCGCCGTTGGGCCCCGCGGTCGCCGCAGGCACGGCCACGGCAAGAAGCATCAGCGAAGCGAGCGCGAGCGCCCGCGTCAGGTACGACAGCACGTCAACCCTCTTTCGTCGGCCTGCGGGGTTAGCTGACGGGCTGGCGCGGAAAGAGTCTGCGCCTTCCGTGGATCACCACGGAATTAGCCCCAAACAACCTGGGTCCCCCGCTCCCCGGAACGACCCGGGGATTCGGCGTTATGAGTCCATCGGCATCCGGCGGCGACGCCTTAACCCGTTTGTGCGACTCGCAACTTTCGGGGTAGTTCGTTCAACAATCTCCGCGCGGGGTAATTAACCGCCAATGGCGGAGGGGCAGACGCGCGAGCAGGGGGCCGAGCGCCGCAGCGAGCAGGAGCGGCGCCAGAAGGACACTCCCGACGAAGAGGAGACGCGCGAGCCTCAGAAGACCGAGGCGCGCGAGAAGGACAGCGACGAGGACGACGAGGATCAGAGGCCGGGACCGCCACCGCCGTTCCGCGCCTTCCTCCTGATCTGCGCCACGGTTGGCTTCCTGATCCTCGGCCTGCTGCTCTTCTCCGCGGCGATCGCCCCCACCTACATCTCCGCGCTGATCCTCGCCGCCGCCTGGTTCGTCGGGGCGTACTTCCTGCTCGGCCGCTTCACGCGCAACCGCCGGCAGCTGCGCTTCCCGATCCGCATCGCGTTCGGTGGCACCGTCCTGGCGATCCTCCTGTGGGTCGGGATCAACAGCATCAACGGCAAGACCGTGCACGAGCAGCTGGTGACCGGCCAGAAGGTGAGCCAGGCCAAGCCGACGGCGCGCGTTCCCGAGAAGCCCGCCAAGCCGGCGCCGCCACAGAACCGGCTGCTGTCGACCGGCAAGTTCGAGAGCGCCGGCGCGGGGAGCGCCTCCGGCCAGGCTTCCTACGTCCAGCTGAAGAACGGGACCGTGGTGGTGACCATCAAGGGCCTTGACGTGATGAGCGCGCCGACATTGCACGTCTTCCTCGCCAAGGCGGACGGCAAGGACGTCTCGGCGCACAAGGACCTCGGCTCGATCAAGGGCAACAAGGGCGACATGCAGTACACGATCCCGCCGGGCACGGATCCGCGTCAGTACAAGACGGTCGTGATCTGGAACAAGGCCTTCGGCGTGCCGTTCGCGCGCGCCGAGACGAAGCTGCAGTAGGGCGCCCGCCGGGTATCAGCCCCGCGCCTGGAGCAGGGCGTCGATCATCTCGGCCATCGCGCGTTCCGTTCGGGCGCGGCTCAGCCGCTGGTCGCGCCGCAGAAGCTTCCACGTGTACACGTCGCAGAGGGCGATGAGCTGGGCCAGGCGCAGGGCACGCTCGGCGCGCGGCAGTGGGTCGAGCATGGGGGCGAACACGCGCCGCACCCACGCGCGGTGCACGGTGCGGCCGAGTTCGGTCGCCTCGGCGAACGCGGGCACGCGCTCCTCCTGGGCAAGCACGCGGACGATCATGTCGCCGAGTTCCTCGTAGTGCTCGACGAGGTTGGCCACGGCGCCCGGCACGTCGCCGACCGGTGCCTCGCCGCGCTGCTCCTCGATCCGGTCGCGCGCGACGGCGGTCACGCCGCGCACCAGCTCTTCCTTGCTGGCGAACCGGCGGATCAGAGTCTGCAGGCCGACGTCCGCCCGGCTCGCGACGTCGGCCAGCGACACCTGGTCGTAGAGGCGCGTGGCGAACAGCTCCTCCGCGGCCGCGACGATCCGTGCGGTCTTCTCCGCAGCAGCGTCCGCGCGGGCGCCCTGGCGGTACGGACGAGCTTTCACGGTAACAACATTACCGCGATGCCCTCGCGCTGGGCCGTAACTTCATGGTAACGTCATTACCGTGAAAGATCGGGCCAAGCGGGAGGGGCGAATCGTGGGCTCGTGCAGGCAACTAGCCCTTGGCCAACCGCCGGCCCTGCGCGAGGCCGGCGGCCATCACCGCTTCACGCCCGCTCCGGCGCATGAGGTTGGGGCCCATCGTCTCGGCAGCGGCGTCGTCCGGATTCACCACCTGCACGTCTGCGCCGCGCCGCCTCAGCACCAGCGACTCCGCCGCGGCCACCGATCGCGAGACCGGGCCGAGCGCGCCCGCCGCGGCAGTCGGGTTCAGGCACAGCACGCGATCACCGTCGCGCATGTCGGCGGCGTCCATGTTCGTGGGGCTCCACGCGCCCCCGTCGACGTAGCGGCGCCCGTCCAGTCGCAGCGGCCGGAAGACACCCGGGATCGCGCAGGATGCGACCACAGCGTCGGACACCGGGACCGACGGCGCGTCCCCGGAGCCGAACACCACGCGACGCCCACTCTCGACCTCGACGGCAGTCACTCGCAGGCGTCCGTCCCATTGCACGTCCAGACCGTCGAGCCAGCGTTTGACGCCGCCGAGCGAGCGCGTGCCCTCCGGCACCCGGCCGAGCGCCAGACGGCGGACGAGCGCCCCGCCGGGGGTGGCCCAGTTGAGCGCCAGCGCGGCGAGCGGGGCGGACGCAGCCTCCACCGCCTTGCGCACGACGCCGGGCGCGACCGCCTCGGGCACCTCGTCCACCGGCGGCTGCTCGGGCAGCTCGTCAAAGCGCGTGAGCGGGCTCACCCCACCGGCAAGCGAGGCAGCGACGATCGAGCCGGCGGACGAGCCGAGGAAGCTGCGCGCCGCGCGCGGATCGGATCCCGCTTCCTCGAGCCCGGCCAACACGCCGGTCATCCACGCCTCGCCAAGAACGCCGCCGACGCCCAGGACGAGAACATCGAACGAAACGTTCGATTCCGGCGGCTTGCGGCGGTCGCCCGGACGTCGCGGCACCGGAATCTCCGTTTCGTTGGGGCCGCTACCCGAGGATGCGCGCGAGTCGCGTGAGCAGAGCATTGGTGAGCTGCTCGCGCACCGGGCCCTCCTCGAAGCGCTCGACCAGCTCGGCGAGGAAGCCCTCGATCACGAGCCGTGTGGCGGTCGCGCGCGGGATGCCGCGCGACATCAGGTAGAAGACCTGCTCCGGATCGATCTGGGCGATCGCCGCCGCATGTGTGCAGCGCACGTCGTTCGCGAGGATCTCGAGACCGGGGATCGCATCCGCGTGCGAGCGCTTCGAGAGCAGCAGGTTGCGCGATTCCTGGAACGCGTCGGTCTGCTGCGCGCCCGGGTCGACCTTGATCATCCCGCGCCAGACGGCGTTCGAGCGGCCGGTGAGGACGCCTCGGAACGCAAGGTCGGACACGGTTTTCGCCGCCGCGTGCTCCTGCGTGGTGTCGAAGTCGAGGTGCTGGCGCGCGTGGCCCGCGTAGGCGCCGGTGATCTTGCCGTGCGAGCCCTCGCCCGCGAGGTTGGTCTCCATCCGCACCTTGCCGCGCGCCGAGCCGAAGCCGAGCGCGACCCAGTCGAGCTGGCCGTCGCGATCGACCACCGCACGCTGCGTGCCGAAGATCCAGGATTTCTCGGACAGCGACTGGCCGCAGACGTAGCGAAGCTTCGCGTTCGGGCCGACCACGAGCTCGACCACGGTGTTGAAGAGGCTCTCCGTGTCGGCGTCGCCGGAGAGGTACTGCTCCCACACCTCGGCCTCGGCGCCCTCCTCGAGCACGATCAGCGTGCGCCAGTACAGAGACGCCCCGGTGGCTTCCTGCACCGCGGTGACGAGCGCGGTGCCGTCGAGCTTCTTGTTGCGCGGAACGTACACGAACGCGCCGCCCGTCCAGGCGCGCTCGTTGCGCGCGACGAACGGGTCCTCGGAAGCGACCACGCTGCCGAGGTGCTTGGACACGAGATCCGGGAAGCGCTCGGCGGCCACGTCGAGCGGCAGCACGAACGGATCGCTCGGCGCGTCGACCTCGGCAACCACGGCGGACACGGCATCGACCTGCGTCAGCTCGATCCCGCCCTCGAACGGGTGGAAGAGCTTCTCCGCGCGATCGATCGCGTCGGCGTCCCCGCCGGTCGCGGGCTCGAACGCGTCGATGTCGATGCCCGAGATGTCGGTGAACTCCCAGCCCGGTACGCCCTTGAACGAGGGGAGCTCGAGCGTCTCGGTCAAGGCTGCGGCGCGCTCACGGCGCGCCGCGAGAAACTGCGGTTCGTTCGTCGTGACACTCATCCAATCGAGCCCTCCATCTGAAGCTCGATCAGCCGGTTCATCTCGACCGCGTACTCCATCGGGAGCTCCTTCACGATCGGCTCGATGAAGCCGTTCACGATCAGCTTGCCGGCCTCCTCCTCGCTGACGCCGTGGGACATCAGGTAGAAGAGCTGCTCGTCGCCGACCTTGGAGACGGTGGCCTCGTGGCCGACGTTCACGTCGTCCTCGGAGATCCGGATGGTCGGATACGTGTCCGAACGCGAGTCCTCGTCGAGGAGCAGCGCGTCGCAGACCACCTTCGAGCGCGCCTCGTTCGCGCCCTTGGCGACCTCGAGCAGGCCGCGGTACGACGACCGCCCCCCATCCTTCGAGAT
>JAICJV010000038.1 GCA_025928265.1 Thermoleophilaceae bacterium | reverse complement strand
GGGTCTCGGAGGTATCCACGTCGCCCTTGCCGTCGAGCGGGCGGCCGAGCGGGTCGACGATGCGGCCGAGCAGGCCCTCGCCGACGGGGATGTCGAGCAGGTTGCCGGAGCGCTTGACCTCGTCGCCCTCCTCGATCTTGTCCCACTCGCCGAAGAGCACCGCGCCGACGTTGTCGGACTCGAGGTTCAGGGCGAGACCGGTCACGTCGTGGGGGAACTCGAGCAGCTCGAGCGACATGCAGTTGTCGAGCCCGTGGATGCGCGCGATGCCGTCCGCGACCGAGAGAACGGTGCCGACCTCGGACAGGTCCGCGCCACCGTCGTCGATGCCCTCGATGCGCTCCTTGAGGATGCTCGTGATCTCGTCTGGCTTGATCTGCATTCGAATAAGTCCTCTCTCGGCGGCTGCCTAGGCGGCTCGCGCCACTTCCTTACGGAGTCTTTCGAGGCGCCCGCGCACGCTGGCGTCCATCACCTTGTTCCCGACACGCAGGACCAGCCCGCCTATGACGTCGGGATCGACGTTAGCGTCCAAATCGATGCGCTGACCGGTCTGTTCCTCGATCCGGCGGCCGATGCTCTGGACGATCTCCTCATCGAGCGGCGTCGCGCTCGTCACGCGCACCTCCAGGAGCTTGTTCGCCACGCGCCACATCGCGTCGTACTCGCGCCTGATCCGGAAGATCACGGGCACGCGGTGCCGCTCGGCGATCAGCTTGAGGAAGTTGAGGAAGTGCTCGTTGGCACCCTCCACGACCTTGCCGATCCCGTCCTTCTTCTCCTCCGACGAGAAGTACGGCGAGAAGAAGAACACCTGGAGCTCGCGGCTCTTGTCGAGGGCGTCCGCGAACTCGCCGAGCTGGTCGTGGATCTCGTCGACCTCGTCGTGCTCGTTCGCCACCTCGAAGAGCGACCGCGCGTAGACCTGGGCGATCTCCTCCACCTAGGACCTCTCGCCCCCGTTCGTGGCTGCACCGGTCCGCTCGTCACCGGCGAGCTCGCTGAAGTCGAACTCCTCGAGCGCCTCCTCGATCAGGCGGCGATGGTCGGCGTCGTCGAGCGTCTTGCGCGTGACCTTCTCGGTGGCGAGCACCGTGAGGTCGGCGACCTCGCTGCGGATCTGGTCGAGGGCGCGGCGCGTCTCCTGCTGGATGTCGCGGCGCGTCTGCTCCATCATCTCCTCGCGCGACCGCTTCGCCTCGACGATCGCGTCCTCGTGGACCTTCTCCGCGCCGCGGCGTGCGCGCACGACGATGTCGTCGGCCTGCTCGCGCGCCTCGCGCAGACGCTCGCGGTATTCGCGCAACAGCGCGTCGGCCTCCTTGCGGGTCTGCTCGGCGTGCTCGATCGACTGCTCGATCGTGACGCGGCGCTTGTCGAGCGCCTCCTGGATCGGAGGGAACGCGAACTTGCGCAGCAGCAGGATCGTGACGCCGAACGCGATCAGCGTCCAGACCATCACGCCCACTCCCGGCTTGACGAGGAAGTCCCCGCCGCCGGCCCCTATCACTTGCAGCGCGTGCATCGTTCTAGGAGAGGAAGAACGCGATCAGGCCGAAGATGAACGCGTAGAACACGATCGCCTCGGTGAGCGCGAAGCCGAGCCACTGGATCGACGTGATCTCGTCACGCATCTCGGGCTGACGGGTGACCGACTCGATCACCTTGCCGAAGATGTAGCCGACGCCGATGCCGGGGCCGATGGTGCCGAGCCCGGCGCCGACGCCGAGCGCGATCGACTTGATCGCCTTGGAACTGTCGCCGCCCCCCTGGGCGACGACGTCGAGTGCTGTAGCCGTGAGGCTCACGGTTTCCTCCTAGTGTCCGGCCTCGGAGACGGCGCCGCCGAGGTAGATGGCAGTGAGAGTGGCGAAGATGAAGGCCTGAAGACCGGCGATCAGCACGGTCTCGAAGATGAAGAAGACGATCGCGACCGGCAGGGTGACGACGCCGAGCGCAGCCAGCCCGAGCAGCGTGACCATGCCGCCGGCCATGAACAGGATCAGTAGGTGGCCGGCCAGCAGGTTCGCGAAAATTCGCACCGACAGCGAGATGATCCGGACGAAGTGCGAGATCACCTCGATCACGAACAAGAGCGGCTTCAGCAGGCCGGGAGTGCCGCTCGGGATGAACGTGGCCAGATAGCCGCGCACGCCGCGCGCGCGTACACCTTCCACGTGGTAGCTGAACCAGACCACCAGCGTGAGCACGAGCGGCACCGAGATGTTCGCCGTGGCGGCGTAGAGCGCGAACGACGGGATCTCGAAGCCGAAGATGCTGGTGGTCTCGTGCGAGTTGGTCGGCAGCGGGATGTAGCCGATCAGGTTCGCGAACAGCAGGAAGAAGAACAGCGCGCCGACGAACGGGAACCACTTGCGCGCATACTCCGCCGGCATGTTGCCCCGCGTGATGTTGTTGTTCGCGAGGTCGTAGACAGCCTCGACGGCCGTCTGCACGTTGTTCGGCCGCTGCCGCATCTTGCGGGCGATCCAGATCATCGTCGCCGTCGTGGCCGCGGCGGTCAGGAACAGGTAGAGGACGGCCTTGTTGATCGAGAGGTCGAGGCCGCCGATGTGGATGCTCACCCACGGGTCGAGCTGGAACTCGTTCTGCGGCTGGTACTCGTCGTTCTTGCCGGACGAGCCCGTGAGCGCGTACACGACGATCACGAGCGCGATCCACAGGCCGACGCAGAGGAGGACCTTCTTGCCCGTCGACAGGTTCTTGAACCAGGTCATCGCGGACCTCCGGCCTTGGGCGGCGGGGTCTCGAACGGGCGCATCGCCATGGTCATCGTGAGCTGGAGCGTGAAGACGGCGAGGAAGAGCACTGCGGCGGCGAGGCCGGCGTCGCTGTTGCCGAGGCCGACGGCGATGATGATCCCCGCGACCACCCAGCCGCGCAGGATCATGCTGCCGGCAAGGAATCCCACGCGCGCGCGTACGTCGTCGGCCGTCTGCGCCTTGCGCACCGCCAGCTCGTTGATCAGCCGCTGGACGACCCACGCGCCCGCGCCGGTCACCCAGCCGAGCAGCGGGAAGCCCGCGACGAGGAACAGGACGAGCGCCACCGCCAGCGCGATCACGTCCACGTTCTTGAGGATGCGGACCGAGGTCGGCGTGGCAGGCGGGCCCGCCATGTCAGAGGTCCCTAAAGCGTGTGTAGACAAGTCTCAATCCCGCCCCGAATCCGACGAATACCCCGGCGACCGCGAGCGGGAACGACGCATCGAAGAGCGAGCCGATCGCGGCGCCTGCGAGCGCGCAGACGAGGATCGCGGCCACGAGCACCATGCCCGCGTTCGCGGCAGCACTCATCGAAGTTCCTGTCGTTGGTCATAGGGGGATGAGCCCCCGGTCGGCAGTTGAAGCGACGAAGCCGCGGCGGCGGGCCGTCCGGAGGGAGCGGGAACTATAGGGGGCTAAGGACTTTGTAACAACTTTGTGACAGTTGCCTCTGGCGTTAGGAGGGCTCTTATGTTCGCGGCCATCGACCCGCCGTTAATGTCGCGGCATGAGCGACGCCACCTTCAAGGCCCATCCCTTCTTCGCGCGCATGTACCTGCGCATGAGCCCGAACGCCGAGG
The DNA here is from genome assembly GCA_025928265.1 of Thermoleophilaceae bacterium. Taxonomy (GTDB): domain Bacteria; phylum Actinomycetota; class Thermoleophilia; order Solirubrobacterales; family Thermoleophilaceae; genus JAICJV01. The sequence goes on along the minus strand of JAICJV010000038.1, from coordinate 22,234 downwards.
AGCGCGGTCAGGCCGAGTACCGCGCCGAGATGCTCGCCGGCCTGACGGGGCGCGTGCTCGAGCTGGGCGCCGGCAACGGGCTCAACTTCGGGCACTACCCGAGCACCGTGACGGAGGTCGTGGCGGTCGAGCCGGAGCCGACGCTCCGGGCCGCCGGACAGGAGGCCGCAGCGAACGCGCGGATCCCGGTGAAGGTCGTCGAGGGCGTCGCCGACGGGCTGCCCGCAGCGGACGGCGAGTTCGACGCGGCTGTCGCGTCGCTCGTCCTCTGCAGCGTGCCCGATCAGGCCACCGCCCTCGCCGAGCTCAAGCGCGTGATCCGGCCCGGTGGCGAGCTGCGCTTCTACGAGCACGTCAAGCCGACGAAACAGCCTGGCGCGGCACTCGCGACGTTCGCGGAGAAGACGTTCTGGCCGCCCATCGCGGGCGGCTGCCATCCCGCCCGCAAGACGGGTGAGGCGATCGAGGCAGCCGGGTTCGAGATGGAGGCCTGCCGGCGGTTCGGCTTCAGTCCCGGAACGCCGGTGCCACCGATCCCGCACATCATCGGTCGCGCGCGCCGTCCCTAGTCGTCCCCGCCCGTCAGCCGCAGCAGCGGGATGCTCAGCGCGACGGCGGCAGCGCAAACGAGCCACATGGCGCTGTAGCCCTGCGTCGAGCTGAGCTGCGGCTTGAGTGCGTCGATCGCCACACCGCCGAGCACGGGGCCGAGCACCACCCCCACGCCGCGGCTCATGCTGTAGAGCCCTGTCAAGGCGCCGTGGCCCTCGGGCGGCATCATCGGGATGAGCAGCGCGTATGGCAGTGACATCACGACGCCACCGCCGAACGCGATCAGCGGCAGGGCCGGCGCGATCAGGTACGGCTGCGTGAACACGAACGGGACGAGCAGGCCGACGGCGTACACGATCAGCGCGATCATCATCACCCGCCGCTTTCCGTAGCGGTCGCCGAGCCGGCCGCTCGCCCCGGCGGCGATCAGGATGATCAGCGCGGTGCCGCCGATGATCAGCGACGACTCGCTCACGCTGTAGCCCAGCCCGCGCGTGATGTAGAGCACGACGAACGTCTTGAGCGCCGCGAGCGACAGCTCCCACAGCGAGTTCGCCACGAGCAGCGCGCGCAGCTGGCGCCTCTCGCGCAGCAGCCCGAACAGGCTCCGCAGCACCTCGCCGACCGCCGGTCCTCGAGATTCGTTGTCGCGCACGCCGCGCCGCAGCGCGAAGAACAGGAACAGCGCGGTGCAGGCGAGCGACATGACCGCGGCCACCACGAACGGCAGGATGCGTGCCACCGACAGCAGCAGGCCACCCGCCCCGAGGGCCAACGCGGTGCCCGCGCCGCGCCAGATCGCCTGCGTCGCCTGGCCGCGCGCCGCGATCTCGTCGTCGAGCAGGTCGGGATAGAGCGCGCGATACGGCTCGTAGGCGATGAAGTAGGCGGCGAAGAAGATCCCGACGCTGACGGCGAGGCCGAGGATCGAGCCCACGATGCCCATCGCGATCAGCGCGGCGGCCACGACCGGCATCGCGCCGAGCAGGAACGGCAGGCGGCCGCCGAACACGTGCGTTCGCAGGCGGTCCGACCACACGCCGACGAGCACCGGCACGAACAGCGCCATCATCCCCTCGCCGCCGATCAGCAGGCCGATGACCGTGCTCGACGAGGTGAACTCGCGCGCGACCACCGGCAGGTACGTGGACACGACCGTGATCGAGAGGGCGAGCACGAACGTCGGCAGCCCGAGCGCAGCCAGCGTCCGCTTTTCCTGCCTACTGAGAGCTCTCGTCGCCACGTCGTGATCGCGCCGCAGCGCCGAACCGGGTCGTATGCCCGACGCCCCCGACCGCTCAAACAATTGTGTACGGAAGCCGACACGCGCGCGCATCACGGGGACCCGGCGACGCGGAAGTGGTGTTCCGAGCCGAAGTACGGCGCCCCATTCGTGGACGCACGACGAGAGGAGACTGACATGCGAAAGAAGTCATCGGGCGACGCGTGGAGCGACGCCTGGACCGAGCGTTATCCGGAGCAGGGCGAACGCCCGCGCCGCTTTTCACCGAAGCGGCTCAGCGTGCGCCGCGGTTCCCGCAGCGGGCGCTACGCCGTGCTCGCAGCCGTGGTGATCGCGGTCGTGGCCGCCCCGTTCGCGGTCGCGGCGAGCACCGGCCGCTTCGAGGCGAACGACTCCCGCTACACGCTGCTCGCGCGCAACACCGCCAACGGTGACGGCGGCGCGATGGCCGCCGCGTGCACGTCGAACAAGAGCACCGCCGGCCACCAGCACGAGCCGTGCCTGAACATGGTGAACAAGGGCACCGGCTACGCGGCCGCATTCCGCACCCGCGGCCTCCAGGGCTTCCGGCTCCAGACGAGCGGCAGCGGCACCGCCACGCCGTTCATCCTCGACAAGAACGCGACCGGCAAGGTCACGTACTTCAACGCAGACCAGCTCGACGGGAAGGACTCGACGGACTTCAACATCGAGCGCTGGGGCCTGATCGACGGCACCGTGACGACCACGCACCCGAACCCGACGATCACGCGTGACAAGGGGATCGCGAGCGTCGCGCGCACCACGGGCGCGCCTGCGGGTGACTACACGATCACGTTCGACGACGATGTGAACAACTGCACCTACCAGGTGACGCCGGCGAACGCGGCGACCACTCGCACCGTCTCGGCTGTCCCCGTGACGGGGCAGAACAAGCAGGTCCGCGTGACCGTCCGCGACGGCGCGGGCGCGAGTGCAGGCAACCTCGTGGACGACTCGTTCCAGATCGCCACGCACTGCTGATACCGCCGACCATGGTGGTGTGATCGGAGGGCCGCGCCTCACGGGGCGCGGCCCTCCGTCGTTTACTAGGGCAAGTGAGCGTGAGCGCGACCACCACGACCACCCGCAACGCCTCGCCCGCGCTCACCTGGCTCGCGCTCGGGATCGTGTACGTCGTCTGGGGCTCGACCTACCTGAACATCCGGATCGCCGTCAGGACGATGCCGCCGTTCGTGATGGGTGGCCTGCGCTTCGTGCTCGCCGGTGCCCTGCTGTACGGGATCGCCCGGCTCCGCGGCTCCCGCCCGTGGGTCGCGGGCCGTGAACTGGCCGCGTGCGCCCTCATCGGCACGTTGCTCGCGGCCGGCGGAAACGGGATCGTGAACCTGGCCGAGCGCTACATCGACTCGGGCTTCGCCGCGCTCGTGATCGCCGCGGTGCCGCTGTGGGTGGTGCTGATGCGGCGCATCACCGGCGAGACGATCTCCGCGATGACGCTGGGCAGTGTGCTCTGCGGATTCGTCGGCGTGGGTCTGTTGCTCGCGCCCGGCGGCGGTGGCGGAAGCGACCGCACGCTCGGCTTCCTGCTCGTCCTGTTCGCCTCGCTCTCGTGGGCGCTCGGTTCGTTCCTCGCGCCGCGGGTGCCGCTGCCATCGGACGGCCTCCTGTCGACGTCGCTCCAGATGTTCTGTGGCGGCTGCGTGCTCGCGGTTGCGGCCGCGGCGTCCGGCGAGTGGGCCGACTTCGACGTGGGCGCGGTGTCGCTCGACTCGTGGCTCGCGTTCACCTACCTCGTGTTCATCGGATCGATCGTCGCCTACACGGCGTACGTGTGGCTGCTCCAGAACGCGCCGATCTCGCGCGTGGCCACCTACGCGTACGTGAACCCGACGATCGCGATCTTCCTCGGCTGGCTGATCCTCGACGAGCGCGTGACCGCCACCACGCTGCTCGGCGCTGCCATCGTGATCGGTTCGGTTGCGGTCACGGTTCGGAAGGAGACGGGTTGATCTGGATCCAGGAGGAGGTGCGGCTCGAGCCGCGCTCGCGGGGGTTCCATCTGGTCACGCGCGAGGTCGAGCGTGCGGTGCCACGCCTGTCCGAGATCCGGGTGGGGATCGCGCACGTGTTCATCAAGCACACGTCGGCGTCGCTGACGTTGAACGAGAACGCGTCGCCCGACGTGCGGAGCGATTTCGAGTCGTGGTTCAACGAGGCCGTTCCGGAGGACTTCGCCGCCTGGACGCACACGACCGAGGGGCCGGATGACATGCCGGCACACGTGAAGGCGTCGCTGCTCGGGCCCGCGCTGACACTGCCGGTCCGCGACGGCTCGTTCGACGTCGGGACGTGGCAGGGGATCTACCTGTGCGAGCACCGCGACCGCGGCGGCTCGCGCCGGCTGGTGGTCACCGCCTTCGGCGACTCGTCCGACTGATATGCGAACATACGTTCGATGCGCTGGGACGAGCTGAAGATCGAGTCCGAGGAGGGCCAGACCCTCCCCGGCTACAGGGACCCCGCGGTCGTCCGCCACTTCGACGCACCCGAGGCGATGGGCACCCGCTTCTACGAGGTGCGCGCAAAGTCGGCGCTCAACCGGGTGCCCGAGATGTCCCAGGTGCCGTTCAGGTGGACGATCAATCCGTATCGAGGTTGTTCCCATGCTTGTGCCTACTGCTTTGCTCGTCCGACCCACACCTACCTCGACTTCAACGCGCGGCGCGACTTCGAGAAGGAGATCGTGGTCAAGGTCAACGTGCCGGAGATCCTCCGCGCCGAGCTGCGCAAGGCCTCGTGGAAGCGCGAGCACGTGGCGCTCGGGACGAACACCGATCCGTACCAGTGGGTCGAGGGTCGCTACAAGCTGATGCCAGGTATCTGGGAGGCGTTCCGCGACTTCCGCAATCCGTGCTCGGTCCTCACGAAGTCGCCGCTGCTCCTGCGCGACCTGCCGCTGATGAAGGAGGTCGCAAAGGTCGCGCCGATCACGGCGAACCTCTCGATCCCGACGATCGACGAGAAGGCGTGGCGCGCCACGGAGCCGCCTACGCCGAATCCGCGCGCGCGGATGGAGGCGGTGAGGGAGCTCAACCGCGCGGGGATTCCAACCGGCATCCTGGTTGCGCCGCTCATGCCAGGGATCAACGACGCGCCCGAGCAGGTCGAGGAGATCCTACGGCTCGCCGCCGACGCCGGCGCGGTCCACATCGGCGGCATCGGGCTGCACCTGCGCGGCGAGGTGCGCGACATCTTCATGGACTGGCTGCGCTCGCAACGTCCGGACCTGGTGCCGCGCTACGAGGCGCTGTACTCGCGCGGCGCCTACCTGCCCAAACGCGAGCAGGAGCGGCTCAGCAGGATGGTCGGGCAGAGCACGGTGGAGCGGCGGCGCCACCTGCGCGACCGTGCCAACCTCGGGGAGACGGAGCTCCCACAAGCGAAGCCGCGTGAGCGCCGCACCAAACAGGAGGCGCTGTTCTAGCTGTGGCACAAACTGCGCTACAGTCCGATCATGGGTTCCCGGATCGTTCGCGCGCGCCTGGACGAGCCAGCCGAGCGTGCGCTCGCAACGCTCATGCGTGAGGGGCGAAACGAATCTGAAGCCGTTCGCGCCGCGCTCATCGAGGCTGGGCAGAAGCGCGATCGGCGGTCACAACTCGCGGAGGAGGTTCGTCGACTTACTGACGATCCCGCAGATACCGCCGAGCGGCGCGCGGTGATGGCGGACATGGACGCCATCGGCTCGGACTGGCCCGAGTGACGCGCGGCGACATCTACCGCGTCCGCCTGCCGCATACGCGCGGACGCGAACAGACCGGCACCCGGTTCGGCGTCGTTGTCCAGGCCGACGAGCTTCTCGGCCTGTCCACCGTCGTCGTCGCGCCCACCTCGACGCGCGCGGCGCCGACCACGTTTCGACCAGCGATCCAGATTGATGACCAGCCGACGCGGGTGCTCGTCGAACAACTTAGGGCCGTTGACCTCGAGCGGCTCGTGAACCACGCGGGTCGGCTCGCGCCGGATGAGCTGCGTGCGGTCGACGACGCGCTCGCGCTCCTCCTCGCGCTTTGACTTAACCGCGCGGCAGCGCGTAGAACGCCACCACCGCGAAGTGGGCCGCGGCCGCGGCGACCACCAGCACGTGGAAGATCTCGTGGTAGCCGAACGTCGCGGGTGCGGGGTTCGGGCGCCCCAGCGCGTAGATCACGGCGCCTGCCGTGTAGAGCAGGCCGCCGAACATGATGAGTCCGACGCCGACGGCACCCAGCTCGCGCGCGAGCGCCGGCATCGCGGCCACTGCGACCCAGCCGAGCGCGACGTAGACGGTGGCGGTCAGCCACTTCGGGGCGGACACCCAGACCAGGTTGAGGACGATGCCGCCGAACGCGCCCGCCCAGACGACGATCAGGATCGCGCTGGACAGCGCGCCGTGTAGCACGAGCAGCGAGAACGGCGTGTACGTGGCCGCGATGAGCACGAAGATCATCGAGTGGTCGAGGCGGCGCATCCAGGCGCGTGCGCGCGGCCGCCACGTGACGCGGTGATACAGCGCGCTCGTGCCGAGCAGCGCCGACAGGCCGAACGCGTAGATCCCTGCGGCCAGGCGCGCCTTGCCGTCGGGCGCGACGATGACCAGCACCGCGCCGAGCACGAGCGACACGAAGAACGAGTACTGGTGCAGTACGCCGCGCAGGCGCGGCTTCACCGGGATGGCTGCGATGGGGTTCTCGGGGGTCATGGTGCTGCGTGGGCCTCCAATTGTGCCTGGCGCCGGCGCTCCGTGCGCGGCGTTCGCGGCCGATGCGCTCGCGCAAGCAGCGGGCGCTCGACCAGGTACCAACTACCCGCACTTACCAGGAGCACAACCGGAAGGATCATGAGAAGCGCGAGCACAAAGCTCGACGGCAGAAAACCGTGGCCGCGCGCGAACAGCAGCAGCGGCACGTGCCACAGATACACGCCGTACGACACGAGGCCGACCCACGCGAGCGGGCGGGCGTGCATCCATCCGACCGACGGCCCGCGACCGGCGACTGCCGCGGCGACGACGAGGGCGAATCCGATGGCGGCGGGGACGTCGCCCAGGATCGAGATGAGCGGGTTGCCGGCGGGCGTGCGCGCGGTCGCGTGCCAGACACCATCGGCGATGGCCAGGCCGAACCCGCCCACCACGAGGGCGGCGGTCGCGGCGTGTCGCAGCGGCGCGGCGTCGCGCACGCGCCGGCTCTCAGCCCACAGCGCCACGGCCATCCCCGCCGCGAACACCGGCAGGTAGGCGGTCAGCGCCTTGCCCGCCATCGTGCCCCACCCGAGCGCGTAGTCGAGCGCCGCCCATCCGAACCCGAGCGCCGCGATCGCGACGAGGAGGATCGTCTGTCCGCGCACGCTCCGGCTCGCGGCGCGGTAGGCGAACCAGCCGATGAACGGCAGCGCGACGTAGAAGGCGGCCTCGAGGCACAGCGTCCACGTGACCGGGTTGAGCATGAAGAACGTGTCGCGCGAGTAGTTCTGGCCGAACACCAGGAAGAGCGGCAGCTGGGCGGCGTCGGGGAGCCGCACTCCGGGGCTCCCGCGCAGACCCCAGAGCAGGGCGATCGCGCCCGCGACGGCCAGGTAGTACGCCGGAAGGATCCGCGCGACACGCCGGCGCGCGTAGCGACCCACGTCGACGCGATCGCCTCCGCGCAGCGCCGCGCCGGCGAACGCGCGGTAGAGCAGGTATCCCGACAGCACGAAGAAGAACACGAGCCCCAGCCGGAACTCGAACACCACGCGATCGAGCAGCCCCGAACGGGTCGGGCTGTCCGGGTCAGGTTGCCCGTACAGCCAGACGTGCAGGCACAGCACGGACAGGGCGGCCACGGCGCGCAGGCCGTCGAGCCCTGCCGTGCGCGTCTTGCGCTCGGTCGGGGCCATCACACCCGAGAGTACCCACCGAGGGGCCGGCCGAGACCGGGCACCGAGGCGCAGGGAGCAACCCGACAGCGTCGAAATCCCCTGCTAGCGTGCAAGCGCTGCACCCCTTCATGGGCATCCTCGGAACCGCAGCGCCGACCCTGACCGACGGCCTCTTGGCGCTCGCACTGGCCGCGGTCGTGAGCCTGCTGGCGACTCCCGTCGCGGGCGCTCTCGCCTGGCGAATCGGGGCGATCGACACGCCGCGCGAGCGCGGCCTCCACCAGTTCCCGACGCCGCGCCTGGGCGGTCTGGCGATCCTCGTGACGGTGATCGCGGCGGGCCTCGTGTTCCTGCCACACGACAAGCAGACCACCGCGATCCTCATCGGCGCCGCCGTGATCGCGCTCGTCGGCGCCCTCGACGACATCCTGGAGCTCCAGGCCGACTTCAAGCTCGCGGGACAGCTGCTGGCGGCCGTGATCCCGGTCGCCGCAGGAGTGCGCATCGACCACGCCACGATCCCGTTCATCGGGCCGATCGACTTGAGTGATCCGGTGGCGTACGCCGTCACGGTGATCGGCATCGTCGCGCTGATGAACGCGATCAACTTCCTCGACGGCGTCGACGGCCTCGCGGCCGGTGTCTGCATGATCGCGGCCGGCACCTTCGCGGTGATCGCGCTGTCGCTCGACCGGACGTCCGCGGGCGTGCTCGCGATGATCACCGCCGGCGCCTGCATCGGCTACCTGCGGCACGGGTTCGCGCCCGCGTCGATCTTCCTCGGTGACTCCGGCTCGAACCTGCTCGGCTTCCTGCTGGGCACGATCATCGTGCAGGGCGCGCTGAAGACCAACGCCGTCGTCGCCCTCGCGTTCCCGCTGGTCATCCTCGCCGTGCCGATCCTCGACTCGAGCTTCGTGATCGCCAAGCGGATCAAGTACGGCAAGCCGATCTACACCGCGGACAAGTGGCACTTCCACCACCGCTTCGCGAACATCGGCTTCTCGGCCCGGCGGACGACGCTCTACCTCTACGGCTGGACGCTGACGCTGGCGCTGCTCGCCCTCGCGATGCGGTTCGTGCCCTACTCGGACAACCACGGCCACTTCAACCTCGTGTGGTGCGGCGTGCTCGCGCTCTTCGGGCTCGGCGCGCTCACCGCGAGCATCTATCTCGTGTTGGTGCTCGAGATCCTCAAGCTCAAGCGCTTCCGCCAGTTCCAGATGCGCCGCAGCCATCTGGTCACCGGCGAGCCGCAGCCCACCGACAGCGAGGTGGACGAACGACTTGCACGCGAGCTCGAGACGGGCGAGTTCGAGGCGGTCGACATCGAGGCGGCGCGGCGCGAGCGCTCCTGACGCGGCGGCACGCTGTGCACCTGAACCACGGCCATGTCCACGCCCCCGCCCGGGGCGGCAACCGGCGGCGAATGTGGATCGCGTTCGCCATCAACATCGCGCTCGTCGTCGTGGGCGTGGTGGGCGCGCTGCTGTTCGACTCGGTCGCGCTGCTCGCCGACGCGGGACACGTGCTCTCGGACGTTGCCGCGATCGCACTCGGCCTGGGGGCGGCGTGGATGGCCGCGCGGCCTGCGCGCGGACGGCGCACGTTCGGCTTCCAGCGCGCAGAGATCCTCGCCGCCCTGCTGAACGGCCTCGTGCTGGTGGCGGTCTCGGTGCTCGTCTTCATCGAGTCGATCGACCGCTTCTCGAGCCCCCCGGACGTGCGCGGCGCGGGGGTGATCGTCGTGGGCGTCATCGGGCTGATCGGCAACGTCGCCGCGACCGCCGCGCTCGCCGCGGGCGACCGCGAGGACCTCAACCTCGAGGCCGTCCTGCGCCACTCGGCGGCCGATGCGCTCGGGTCGATCGGCGTGGTGGTCTCCGGCATCGTGATCGTCACGACCGGCTGGGGCTATGCCGACCCGATCACGGGCCTGATCATCGGCGTGCTCATCCTCGGCGGGTCGGCCGGCGTCGTGCGCGACGCGCTCGACGTGCTGATGGAGGCCGCGCCCGCGGGGCTCGACGTTCAGGAGATCGGGCAGGCGATGGCCGCCGTCCCGGGCGTGCGCGAGGTGCACGACCTGCACGTGTGGACGGTGACGTCGGGCTTCCCGGCGCTCGCCGCCCATCTGCGAACCGCCCCGGGCGAGGATCCCGACGAGGTCCGCGAGCGCGTCGAGGCGATGCTCCACGAGCAATTCGGCATCCACCACACGACCCTCCAGACGATGCCGGAGAAGCTGCTGCGGCTCGAGGACCGGCGAACGAGCTAGACCGCAGCGGTCTGAATCAGCTGCGGATACAAAGGATGCCGCTCCGCCAGCGAGCGCGAGCGCTCGGTGAGATCGGCGCGCAGCGCCTCGCCCCAGTCACCCGTCAGCGCCTCGGCGATCACGCGGCCGATCTCGGCGAACTCGTCGGCGCCGAAGCCGCGCGTTGCGAGCGCCGGCGTCCCGATCCGCAGCCCCGACGAAACTGCCGGCGGGCGCGGGTCGAACGGCACGGCGTTGCGGTTGACCGTGATGCCGATCTCGTGCAGGCGATCCTCCGCCTGCTGGCCGTCGAGGTCGGAGTCGCGCAGGTCGACCAGCACGAGGTGCACGTCGGTCCCGCCGGTGAGCACGTTCACGCCCGCCGCCAGGAGCTCGCGCGCGAGCACCGCGGCGCCCTCGCGTGTGCGGCGCTGGCGCTCGCGGAACAACTCCGACTGCGCGATCTTCAGCGCGACCGCCTTCGCGGCGATCACATGCATGAGCGGCCCGCCCTGCTGGCCCGGGAAGACCGCCGAGTCGACCTTCTTCTGGAACTCCTCGCGGCAGAGGATCATGCCGCTGCGCGGGCCGCCGAGCGTCTTGTGGATGGTGGTGCTGACGACGTCGGCGTACGGGATCGGGCTGGGATGCTCGCCCGCCGCGACGAGCCCGGCGAAGTGGGCCATGTCCACGAACAGGTAGGCGCCCACGGAGTCGGCGATCTCGCGGAACGCGGCAAAGTCGAGTTGACGCGGGTAGGCGGACCAGCCCGCCACGATCATCTTGGGCTCGTGCTTCTTGGCCGCCTCGGCGACCTCGTCCATGTCGATCCGCGAGTCGGACTCGCGCACGCCGTACGCGGCGACCTCGTACAGACGACCGGACACGTTGATCCGCATCCCGTGCGAGAGGTGGCCGCCGTGGTCGAGCTTCATGCCCAGGATCCGGTCACCGGGCTGGAGAAACGCGTGGTAGACCGCGTTGTTCGCCTGCGCGCCCGCGTGCGGCTGGACGTTGGCGTGGTCGGCACCGAACAGCTCCTTGGCGCGGTCGATCGCGAGCTGCTCCGCGATGTCGACGAACTCGCAGCCACCGTAGTAGCGCCGCCCGGGATAGCCCTCGGCGTACTTGTTCGTGAGCACCGAGCCCTGCGCGTCGAGCACGGCCTGCGGGACGAAGTTCTCCGAGGCGATCATCTCGAGCGTCGTCTCCTGACGCCGTAGCTCGTCCTCGAGCACCTGGGCGATCTGCGGATCGACCTCGGCGACGTGCTTGGTGAAGTAGTCGGGACTCAGATCGGACACGGGCGCTCCCCTTCGGACCAGCGGCGAATCGGCGCCGCTGACGCTATCAGGGAGTCCGGTCCGATCCGGCCCGTGTCAGACCATCGTCGAGAGCGCCTCGACCAGCGCCTGCACGACCGCGGGGTCGAACTGGCTGCCCGCGCCCGCGCGGATCTCGTCGAGCGCCTCGCGGGGGTCGAGCGCGGAGCGGTACGGGCGGTCGGACGTCATCGCGCCGTAGGCGTCGCAGACAGAGATGATGCGGCTGGCCAGCGGGATGCGCACGCCGCTGAGGCCGTCCGGATAGCCGGCGCCGTCCCAGCGCTCGTGGTGGAAGCGCACGATCGTCGCGACCGCCTCGAGCCCGGGGATCCGCGAAAGAGTCTCGGATCCCCAGGTGGCGTGACAGCGGATCACCTCGTTCTCGTGAGGCTCGAGGGGGCCCGGCTTGTTGAGCACCGCATCCGGCACCTGGATCTTCCCGACGTCGTGCAGGCGCGCCGCGAACTCGAGCTCGAGCAGCGGCGCGGGGCCGAGTGCGAGCAGCTCGCCCACCGCGCGCGAGAGCTCCACCACATCATCCGAATGTCGAGCCGTCCGCTGGTCGCGCATGTCCATCGCGACGGCCAGTGCCTCGACGTGCGCGTGGACGGTCTCGTTGTAATGAAGGTGCTGGCGGCCGTGGTCGAGCGCCGCGCCGGCCAGGTCTGCAAGTTCGGCGAGCAGCTCGATGTCCTGGGGGGTGAACTCCTCCTGCTCGTACGGCGCCGCGGCACACAGGACGCCGCCGACTGCGCCGGCGAAGCGGATCGGCAGTGCCACTCCCGCGCGGCTGCGGGGCTCGGACTCGAGCACGCCGGTGAGCTCGCGGTGATCTCCCACGAGCGCAGGTTCCCCGCTCGAGAGCACGGTTCCGACCACTCCCTCGTCGGCGCCGACGCGCGTGCCGATCAGATCCCATCCCACGCCACAGCCCGCGGCCGCGATCGCCAGGCGCGGGTCGGCGCGGTCGATGACGAACAGGCACGACCAGTCCACACCCGCCACGCGACACGTGTGCCGCGCGAGTCGCTCGAGGACCATTCCCCCGTAGGCGACCTCACTCCCATCGTCCGTGTGGTCAGTGCGACGCGAGACGAAGCGTCCCTTGCTCTCCATGCGGTCTTCAGCCATCAGCCTCATTGGCAAGCGTTCCCCCCGGTCCCCGGTCGAAAGCTCGTACACCTGTCGAGCCGGCGCTGGCCGATGGCTTCCCCAGAACGGGTCAGTCTCCTGCCATGCGCCCATTCTCAACACGAGTTAAACGGGCCTCGGTATATCCCAGGTAGGGGCTGTGCAATACGCATAAGTTCAAGATGCCGGGCGGGCGCAAAACTTGTGCAGCTGAAAGGCAGCCTGCGCAAATTCCGCGCGAGCTCAGAGAAGCTCGTGCAGCTCCGCGGCGGGCAGCGCGCCCTCCCGGAGCACCTCGTATCCGCCATCGTCCTCGTAGCGCACGAGGTCGACCACGGTCGACGGCGTTCCCGGCAGCTCGCCCGCGTCCAGTTCGACGTCGACCGCCGCGCGGATGCGCGCGTCGACGTCGTCGAGCCGCCGCGCGTCGGCGCCGCCCGAGGGATTCGCGCTCGACTGGAGCACCGGCCAGCGCATCGAGGCGAGCGGCGCGAGCGGCCCGGTGAGCCTCGGCACGCGCAGGCCGACGCGGTCGGGGGTCGGCCCGCACGCGAGCGGGAAGCGCCGGGCGGGGTTCGGCAGCACCGCGGTGACCGCGCCCGGCAGCAGCCGCTCGAGCGCCGCGTGCGTGCGCGGCCCGAGCTCCGGCAGCGCCGCCAGCGCTATCTCGCGATCGAAGAACATCACCGCCGCGGGGCGGTCGGGCGGGCGTCCCTTGATCCGGTAGAGCCGGTCGACCCCCTCCCGCGTGTCCGGCTCGGTGGCGAGCCCGTAGACGGTGTCGGCCGGGAACAGCGCGACGCCGCCGACCGCGATGCAGCGGCCGAACGTGGCCACCTCGTCGGCGGTCACCGCGCGCTGCCCAACGTCACGCGCTCACGGCCGGACAGGTCGCGCAGCGTGCGCGCATCGTCCAGCAGCGCGCGCACCTCCTCGGCCTGCCCGGGCGCGTGCTCCAGCGCCAGGCGCGTGCCCGCAGGTGCCGAGGCGACCAGCTCGCGTATCCCGTCGAGCCCGTCGATTCCCGACACGAGTGCGCCGCGCGGCTCGTACAGGCGGATCTCCGGCGCGAGCCCGTCCCACTCGTCCTCGCGCACGTAGGGGAGGTTCGCGAGCACGAGGTCGTACTCACCGGCCGGGATACCGCGAGCCACGTTCACCTCCACGTCGAGTCCGAGCCGCTCCGCGTTCGCGCGCGCGACGTCGACCGCGTCAGGCGACGCGTCACTGGCGCTCACCCGCAGGTCCGGCCGCTCGTCCTTAAGCGCGAGCGCGACGGCGCCGGAGCCGGTGCCCACGTCGTGCACGCGCGCCCCCTGCGGCAGGTCCAGCGCCGCCTCCACCAGCGTCTCGGTGTCCGGCCGCGGGATCAGCACCCGCCGGTCCACCGCCAGGTCGATCCGCCTGAACGCCCGGCGGCCCGTGATGTACGCCACGGGCTCGCGCGACGCGCGCCGCCGGACCCGGTCGGCGAACCCAGGCGGCTCGTCCGAGTCCACCGCGCGCGTGTAGAGCTGGGCCCGCTCGATCCCCAGCGCGTCGGCGAGCAGCAGCTCCGCGTCCAGGCGCGGCGTGTCGCAGCCGGCCTCGGCTAGCTGCGCGACCGCGGCCGCCATCACCCGACGGCGAGCGATCCGCTCTCGAGCTTGCGGCGCTTCTCGTCGGCCTCGAGCGCGCGCGTGAACTCGTCGATCTCGCCGGCCATGATCGCGGGGATGTTGTTGCGCGTGAGCTTGACGCGGTGGTCGGTGACGCGGTCCTGCGGGAAGTTGTAGGTGCGGATCTTCTCCGAGCGCTCGCCGCTGCCGACCTGCGCCTTGCGCTCCGCCGACAGCTCCGCCTGCTGCGCCGCCAGCTCCTGCTCGTACAGCCGCGCGCGCAGGACGCGCAGCGCCTTCTCACGGTTCTGGAGCTGCGACTTCTCGTCCTGCATCGACACGACCAGGCCGGTGGGCTTGTGCGTGATCCGTACCGCCGAGTCGGTCGTGTTCACCGACTGGCCGCCGGGCCCGGACGAGCGGTAGACGTCGATCTGAAGGTCGTTGGGATCGATGTGCACGTCCACTTCCTCGGCCTCCGGAAGTACGGCGACAGTCGCCGTCGAGGTGTGGATGCGGCCCTGCGACTCGGTTTCCGGCACGCGCTGCACCCGATGCGTGCCGCCCTCGTACTTGAAGACGCTGTACGCGGCCTGGCCCTTGATCTCGAACGTGTAGTCGCCGTCGGAGATCGACAGCGGCTCGACCTTGAAGCCGCGCCGCTCGGCGTAGCGGGTGAGCATCCGGTAGAGGTCGCCCGCGAACAGGCCGGCCTCCTCGCCGCCGGTGCCCGCCCGCACCTCGACGATCACGTTCTTCTCGTCGTTCGGGTCGGGCTCCACCATCGCCAGCCGGATCTCCTCTTCGAGCTCACCCAGGCGCTGCTCGGCCTCCTCCAGCATCTCGCGGATCTCTGGATCGTCCTCGCCCTCTGCGATCAGCTCACGGGCGCCGGCCACGTTGCTGGCGGCGTCGCGGTACTGGCGCGCCAGCTCGTTCGCGTGCTCGAGCGCGCGGTACTGGCGCCCGACGTCGGCGTAGCGCTCACGGTCCCCGATCACCTCGGGGTCGGCCATCTGCTCGGAGAGATCGCGGAAACGCGACTCGATCTGGTCGACAAGCTGTTCGAGCATGCCGACGAGGCTAGCCCAACGATCTGCGCACTGCGGGCTGCGGGCTGCGGGCTGCTACGCCACGACTTCCATCCCGACACGGTCCTCCTCGGACGCGTTCTCGGGATTCTCGACCGCCAGCACGGCCTCGAGCGCGGCGATCGCCACCGCGAGTTGCGAAAGGTCAGGCTCGCGTGTCGTGAGCTTCTGGAGCTGCATGCCGGGCCACATCATGATCTGCGCCCAGCGCTTGTCGCGGTGCTTGCCGAACAGCTTGATGATCTCGAACGCGATGCCTGCGACCAGCGGGATGCCGACCACACGCGTGATGAACAGCCACAGCAGCGGCAGCTTGCCGAACGGAGCGAAGACCACCACGGCGACGACCATGACGATCAGCAGGAAGCTCGTGCCGCAGCGCGGGTGAAGTCGCGAGAAGCGCTGCGCGTTCTCCGGCGTCAGCGGGATGCCGGCTTCGTAGTTGGAGATGGTCTTGTGCTCGGCGCCGTGGTACTCGAAGACGCGCTGGAGGTCGCGCATCCGCGAGATCAGCCACAGGTAGCCGAGGAAGATCGAGATGCGGATGACCTTCTCGACGATCACGAAGACGAGGCCGTTGGGGAGCGCGTCGCGCATCAGGCTCGCGAGGCCCGCGGGCAGCAGGAAGAAGAGGCCGATTGCGAGCACCACCGAGAAGGCGACGGTTCCGACCCAGGCGCCACTGCCGATCTTCTCGTCCTTGCCGTCCTCGCCCTCGACGGCCACCTGCGCGTTCGCCGAGATGCCGAGCGCCTTGAAGCCGATCGACAGCGACTCGCCCAGCGCCGCGACGCCGCGGACCAGCGGCAGCCGCAGGATGCGGTGGCGCTTGACGATCGACACGAGCGGCTCGGAGACCACCTCGATCTCACCGAGCGCGGGCTCGGTCGGCTCGAGCTCGTGGCCGTCCTGGAGCTGCTCCGGCGACGGCTTGCGGACGGCAACCGCCCACGTGGAGACGCCGCGCATCATCACCCCTTCGAGGACGGCCTGGCCGCCGATCGGGGCGTCGCGCGTGCGTGGCGGTGGCGCGGCCTCGCTCATGTGATCACTGTATCGGCGGAAACGGCCCGCGGCGATAGGGCTTATCCGCCTACAGATGGGCAGCGCGTGCGGAGAACGTTGTCGTCCTCGGTGGTCTCGTGGATCGTGTCCTTGCGGTCCACGACGGCGCGCACGCGCCGCGTGCAGACCGGCCCGTTCACACGCACGGTGAGGGTCTCGCCGGCTGCGATCGAGTCGAGCGTGGCCGAGTCGGCGCCCGCATCGTCGACGAACAGGTCGACGTCCACTCCGCGCGCCGCGACGAGCCCGTTGTTGGTCACGTCGATGCTGTAGGCCTCGGTGCCGAGCGCATCACCGGGCCGCGCCGCGATCCGGGTGACGGTGAGGTTGGGCAGAGCGCCGTCCTGGCGGCAGTCGGACGACCTGCGGTGCGCGGTGCGGATCGCCTTGCCGTTCGAGCCGACCCAGCGGTAGTCGACGATCGCGGCGTACTCGCCGCCCGTCTGGAGGCCCGTCACGGTCTGGGCCCAGCCGAACGTCTTGACGCCCGGGCGAGAGCGATGCCACCGCGCGAGCTGCGGCGACGGCACGATGGATCGGGCGCCGCTGCTCCGGTCGACCAGCCTGAACCGCATCATCATCCGGGAGGTGCCCGACACGGCTCGCATGCGCGCGTAGAAGGTCGCCTGCCGCTGCTTGGCGGTCGGCCCCGTCTGGCAGGAGCGCACCTTCAGGGTCGGGCGCGGCGCGGCATGCGCGGCCGCCGCGGGCACCGTTGCAAGTGCCGCGGCGAGCGCGAATGTCGTTGTCCGGCGGAAGCGCATCTCACGCTTCCAACAGCGCTGCGCGTTCGGAGTTGCTACGCCCGGCGGCGCGCCTGGCGGCGACGGAAGCGCTCGACGCGCCCGCCGGTGTCGACCAGCTTCTGCCGACCGGTGTAAAAGGGATGGCAGTTGGAGCAGATCTCCACGTGGATCTCGCCCTGGGTGGAGCGCGTCGTGAACTCGTTGCCGCACGTGCAGCGGACGTGAGCTTCCTGGTACTGGGGATGGATTTCGGTCTTCACGAGACTGAGTCTAGCCTCGGGATCCAGCTTCGACTGCCTGGTAGACGAGCGCCTCGACGACCCTGGGGTCGAACTGCGTCCCGGCGTGCCGGCCGAGCTCCGCGAGCGCCTCGGAGAGCGGCATGGCCGCGCGATACGGCCGGTCCGAGGTCATCGCGTGGAAGGCGTCGCAGGCGCAGATGATGCGCGAGCCGAGCGGGATGTCCTCGCCCGCGATGCCGTCGGGGTAGCCGGCACCGTCCCAGCGCTCGTGCGCCCAGCGGACGAGGCGGTGCACGTCCGCGAAGAACGGGATCGGCTCGAGGATCCGCTGACCGATCACCGTGTGCTGCTTCATCTCCGCGAACTCGACGTCGGTGAGCTTGCCGGGCTTGTTGAGGATCTCCGTGCGGATCCCGATCTTTCCGATGTCGTGCAGGAGCGCCGCGTAGCGGACGGTGCGCACCTCCTCCGCGGGCAGGCCGAGCCGCTCGGCCACGCCCTCGCTCAGGTCCGCGACGTCGTGTGCGTGCGCGGCCGTGTAGGCGTCCTTCTGCTCGAGCGCGTCACAGAGCGCGGCGAGCGTGGTCATGAAGGTGCTCTCGAGCTCGCTGCGCAGCCGCGCGCGATCGATCGCTGCGCCCACGTGCGCGGCCACCAGGTCGGCGAACACCACGTCGTCGGCGTCGAACGCGTGCGTGCTGAGCTGGACGAGGTCGAGCAGGCCCCAGACGCGTCCGTTCACCCGGATCGCGACGGTCAGCTCCGAGCCCGGCTCCAGCTGCGCGCCCACGCTCTCGTAGTCGGGGTCGGCCGAGGTGTCGAGCACGAGCGCGGGCTCGCCGCTCGCCACCACGCGCCCGAGGATGCCGCTGCGCGCGGGCTGCTCCCAGTCGGCAAGCCCGCGGCAGGACTCCGCCACCGGGCCGACGGCCGCCGTCGCCCGCAGCATCCCGTCGTCGTCGAGCCGAACGATCGTGGCGCACTGGTATCGGAACGTGGCGTACAGCTCCTCCGCGGTGGTCGTCGCGATCTCGGTCGGGTCGACCAGCGGAAGCAGCTTCGCCGAGAGGCGGCTTGCGCAGGCCAGGCGATCGCGCTGGCGCTCTGCGGTGGTGCTGGTGATCGGGCGCTCGCTCGTGGCGACGCGCGCGGTGCGCTTCATCGCGTAGAGGCGCTCGTCCGCGGCCGAGAGGACGCCGTCCTTGGTGGGCCCGTCGGCCGGCCACTCGCCGATCCCGTACGACACGCCGACCCGGCCGTCGAGCGCGTGGATCAGCTCGCAGGCCCGCTCCGCGACGGGCTGGGCGCCGGGCGCGGAGGTGCCCTTCAGCAGGAGCGCGAATTCGTCGCCGCCCACACGGAATGCGAGGTCGCTCTCGCGGCAGCATTCGCGCAGCGCCCCGGCGGCGGCCACCAGCATGCGGTCACCCGCGGCATGACCGGCGGTGTCGTTCACCTGCTTGAAGCCGTCGAGGTCGAGCATGACGATGCTCACGGCGCCACCGCCGCGCCGGCAGAGGTCGAGCTCGCGCGCGACCGCCTCGTGGAACTCGCGGTGGTTGAGCAGGCTCGTGAGGGGGTCGCGCGTGGCCAGCTGCTCCTGGGCCTCGTACAGCCGGGCGTTGGTGAGCGCGATCGCCGCCTGGGCCGCGTACGACTGCATCAGGTCGACGTCGTGCGGGAGGAAGCCGTCGGTGCCGTTCGCCAGCGCCACCAGCAGACCGAGCGAGCGGCCGCGGTAGACGAGCGGCGCGGAGCACAGCGAGCGCAGCGGCAGCGCCGGCTCGTCCGGCAGCGAGCGGAGCGCCTCGACCGCGGTCAGGTCGTCGAGGACCACGGCTTCGTTGCGGACGCGCTCCGATCCGCCCGCCCAGCCCTCGAGCGCAGCGAGCGTGGGACCGGGGACGCCGGAGGAGCTGAGGCAGCGCATGCCGTCGCCCTCGTCGGTGAGGAGGGCGAACTCCTTGCCGCCCACCGCGTTCTGGGCGTGCTTGGTGATCTTCGAGAGGACCTCGTCGAGCCGCAGCTCGGACACGAGATCCTGGAGTGACGTGGCGAGCCGGTCCGCCACCTCGGCCTGCGAGTCGACGTGGCGCTCGAGCGTGCTCCAGCGGCGGCGCCGGAAGCGCCGCTCGCCGCCCGCGACGTACGCGAGAGCGGCGACAGCGGCAAGCGTCGCCTCGGGCAGCAGCATCGTGTCGAACAGCGCGGCGCCGCCGAGCGCCGCGGCCGCGGCGAGGCCGCCGGCGATCGCGTTCCGGATGCGCGACGCGCCGGGCTGCCAGCGAATCTCGTAGATGCAGGTGTCGCCGCCGTCGCGGGCGCAAACCGGGTGGCTGACGCGGGCGAGCGGGAGGCCGAACATCGGCGGCGCACAGGAGAGAAAGCCGATGTTGAGCTCGCAGTCGGCGTAGCGATAGCCGGTGCCGCTGACGTCGGTGTAGGCGATCCGCGCGTGGTGACTGCCGACCTCGATGGCCTCCATCCGGTGAGTGGTGGTGAACTTCGAGCAGGTGCGCGCGATGTTCTTGTAGAGCAGCCGCACGCTGCCCAGCGCGCGCAGCGACACCTTCAAT
This sequence comes from Thermoleophilaceae bacterium, assembly GCA_025928265.1. Taxonomy (GTDB): domain Bacteria; phylum Actinomycetota; class Thermoleophilia; order Solirubrobacterales; family Thermoleophilaceae; genus JAICJV01. The sequence goes on along the minus strand of JAICJV010000038.1, from coordinate 2,525 downwards.
GCGGGCGCGACGTTGAAGTCCATCCCGGCCTGGCCGACGTGGCGCGCGGCCTGCGGGTCGCCCAGGACCTCCGCGGCGCCGTCGAGCAGCTTGATCTTGGTCTCGAACGATGACCAGTGGCGCTCGTTGCGGAGGTCCGCCTCGCGGCCCTGCAGGCCGGTGAGCTCGAGCAGGCGGTCCACGGCCTCGCGGCCGCCTTCGCGCTCGACGTAGTCGAGTATCAGCTGCGTGGTGACGCCGCCGGTCTCCCGCGGCTCCGCGACCTCGTCGAGCGGGTCGAAGACGAGAGCAGGGGCAGCCTCGGACGAGATGTCCATACACCCGGATTCGGCATTCTGAGCGCTTGCTTTAGCTGCGGCGGCTGCGCAGACGTGCCCGCCAGCGGGCCCACCAGGCCATGAAGCGCGATCCGCGCGGCGGCTCCGGTTGCGACACGCGCACCCGCTGGACCCACTGCTCGAGCGGCATCGACCCGTCGATCAGCTGGGCGAGCGCAGAGGTGATCGGCGCCTCCAGCCCGGCCCGTTCGATCGCGCGGGCAAGCAGCGGGACCGTCTCGAGCGACTCCACGGCCTGCCCCACGCGATCGGGGATGTCCTTGCCCGCCACGCCCTGACCGAGCAGCTCGCCCGCGCTGCGGTTGCGCGAGCTCGGCTGCAGCGCGGTGGCCACGAGGTCGCCCACGCCCGCGCGACCGACGAACGTGCGCGAGCGCGCGCCGCGCTGCTTGGCGAGGGCGAGCACCTCGGTGAAGATGTCGGCGGCCGCCATGCCCGCGGCATTGCGGCCCTGCTGCTCGGCGGCGGCCGCCGCCAGGGCCGCCGCGTTCTTGGCCACTCCCGCGAGCTCGACACCAACCGGATCCGACGACGCCTCGCACACCAGGCCGGCGGCCCGGAAGGTCTCGGCCACCTGGTCGGCGAGCGTGACCGAGTGCGACGCCGCCACCAGTCCCGCGCCCTGTTCCACCATCTCACGCGCGTGCGCTGGGCCGCCGACGCAGGCGACGCGGTCCGAGCCGAACAGCTCCTCCAGAGCCACGGTCGGCGGCGTGCCGTCCGGCGGCACGAGCCCCTTGGCCAGCGAGACGATCCCGGCGCGCGCCGAGACGCCCTGGCGCCGCAGCTCGGCGAGCGCCTCCTCGAGCCCCTTCGACGGGACCGCCACGAAGATCAGGTCGGAGCGCCGGAACTGGTCCTCGACGCCGCCGAGCACGCGGATCTTGAGGCGCTCGGGGAGCTGAACACCCTCGAGATAGCGCTTGTTCTCCCCGTCGGACGACAGCGCGTCCGCCTGCGCGACCGTCCGGCAGAGCAGCGTGGTCCGCAGGCCGGCGCGCACGAGCAGCACGGCAACGGCCGTGCCGAACGACCCCGCCCCGATGACCGACGCGCGGCGAGGTTCCTGGCGGAAGCGGAAAGCGATGACCGCTCCCTAGTCCCTAATCCCTGATCCCTGACGCGCTAGGTCTGTTGGTAATTGGGCCCATCGCCACCCTCAGGCGGAGTGAGCCGGCCGCCCTTGGCCGTGATGGCCCCGCACTGCACGCAGTTCGACGGCGTCACATGCACGTCGACCTCCTGGCCCTGGAGCTCCTTCATCACGCCGTTGCCCTGCGCGATCTTCTCCTGGATCTCCTCGGACAGCTCGTAGACCTGCGCCGGGCACATGTAGTGCCACATCAGCGCCAGCTCGAAGGGCACCTTCTGCTGGAGCTTGATGTGATTCGGCGCGTCGTCACGGGTGGCGTTGCCGGTGGTGAAGACGCTGCCCAGCTTGTCGAACGTGAGCTTGCCGTCGGGCTTGGGGTAGCTCTTGTTGCGGTTGCCGACGAAGATCTCGGCCGTCGCGTCGTCGTGCGTGGCCCACTTGCCCGGGGGCATCCGGCCACCGGAGATCTCCATCATGTTCGCCATCGCGCCGCCCACGAGGAAGCCCTTGGCGAACGGCTGGCGCATGTTGCGCGAGCGGTGGATGTCCTTCTCGATGACCGAGCCCTCGACGGCGCGCTGGTAGTTGGAGAAGTCGGCGGTAGAGCCCTTCTTGAGGTTCTCGTAGATCGCCTCGGCCGCGTACATGCCGGCGTGCATGGCGAGGTGGACGCCCTTGAGCTTGGGGATGTTGACCATGCCCGCGCCGTCGCCCGCGAGCACCATGCCGGGCGCCCACAGCTGGTCGGGCATCGCCCAGTAGCCGCCTGAGGGGATCGTCTTGGCGCCCCATGCGACGCGCTTGCCGCCCTCGAGCAGCTTGCGGATCTTGGGGTGCTGCTTGAACTCCTGGAGGACGTCGTGAACCGAGAAGGTGGCGTCCTTGTAGTCGAGGCCGACGACGAAGCCCAGCGAGATCTTGTCCTCGCCCATCGGGTACAGGAACGACCCGCCGAACTCGCTGTACTTCGCGGCGAAGCGCAGCGGCCAGCCCATCGTGTGGATCACGCGGTCGAGCGGTTGCTGGACCTCCCACACCTCCTTGACGCCGAGCTCCCACTGCTGCGGGTCCTCGGAGCCCAGGCCGAAGTGGCG
>JAICJV010000061.1 GCA_025928265.1 Thermoleophilaceae bacterium | reverse complement strand
GGTCATCATCAAGATGGGGTTCGCGGCGTATTTCCTGATCGTCTGGGACTTCGTCAAGTACGCGAAGGACAACGGCATCGCGGTGGGCCCGGGACGCGGTTCGGCGGCAGGGTCGATCGTGGCCTACACGCTGAACATCACCGACGTCGATCCGCTCCGCTACAACCTGCTGTTCGAGCGCTTCCTCAACGCCGAGCGCGTGTCGATGCCGGATATCGACATCGACTTCTCGGTGAAGGGGCGCGAGCGCGTGATCCGCTACGTGTCGCAGAAGTACGGCGCCGGCTCGGTCGCGCAGATCATCACGTTCGGCCGCATGTTCCCGCGGGCGGCCACGCGCGATGCGGCCCGCGTGCTCGGGTTCGACTACGGCGCGGGCGACCGCCTCGCGAAGATGATCCCGGACCCGATCATGGGCCGGGCGCCGTCGTTCGACGAGTGCCTCCAGCCGGGCGAGGAGCTCGCGAAGGCGTACGCCGAGGACCCCGAGGCCAAGCGGATCATCGACGTCGCCAAGGGACTCGAGGGTGTGGTTCGCAACGCGTCGATCCACGCGGCCGCCGTCGTGATCGCGGACCGGCCCCTGACAGACATCGTGCCGCTGCAGCTGGCGGAGGACCGCGGCGTCGTCACCGAGGACGGCCAGCGCTCGTACAGGACCGTCACGCAGTACTCGATGAAGCCCGTCGAGGAGCTCGGCCTGCTGAAGATGGACTTCCTCGGCCTGCGCAACCTCGACGTGATCGAGTCGGCGCTCGACATCATCGGGCGTTCGACCGGCGAGCGACCGGACATGGACAAGCTGCCGCTCGACGACCGCCGGACCTACGAGATGCTCGCCCGAGGCGACTCGATCGGCGTGTTCCAGTTCGAGTCGGACGGCATGCGCGAGGCGCTCCGCAAGGTCCGCCCGACCGAGTTCGAGGACCTCGCCGCGCTGAACGCCCTCTACCGCCCGGGCGCCATGCGCTACATCGACACCTACGCGCGCAACAAGCGCAACCCCGAGGCGGTCCAGTACCTCGACCAGCGCCTGCGGCCGATAACCGAGGACACGTACTCGGTGATCCTGTACCAGGAGCAGTCGATGCGGATCGCCAAGGAGATCGCCGGCTTCTCGGGCCCGCAGGCCGACAACCTGCGCAAGGCGATCGGCAAGAAGGACCGCGCGAAGATGGCGACGATGCGCGACGCCTTCTTCGAGGGCGCGCGCGCCACCGGCACGGCGGAGAACGTGATCCAGGAGCTGTGGTCGGTGAACGAGGCGGCAGCTGACTACAGCTTCAACAAGTCTCACGCCGCCTGCTACGGCCTGATCTCCTACCGCACCGCCTGGCTCAAGGCCAACTACCCGTCCGAATACATGGCCGCGCTCATCTCGTCGGTCATGTCGACCAAGGACAAGGTGCCGTTCTTCGTCTCCAAGTGCGAGGAGATGGGGATCGACGTCCTGCCACCGGACGTCAACCACTCCGAGCACGACTTCGTCGTCGTCGACGGCAAGATCCGCTTCGGCCTGGACGCGGTCAAGAACGTCGGCGCCGCTGCGGTCGACAAGGTCATCGAGGCGCGCGAGGAGGGCGGCCCGTTCAGCTCGATCTGGGACTTCTGCGAGCGGGTCGACTGCCGGGCGGTGAACAAGAAGGCGATCGAGTCACTCGTCAAGTGCGGGGCCCTCGACTCCACGGGCGCCACGCGTACCGGCATGCTCGACATCCTCCCGTCGGCCCAGGCGGCCGGGCAGAAGACGCAGCAGGACGCGCTGCTCGGCCAGGGCTCGATCTTCGACTTCGGCGACGACGGCGGCCTCGGCGGCGGCTCCGCGGCGGACAACCCGTTCGCGGCACCGCAGCACCCTCCCGTCCCGCGGATCGAGGACGACCCGAAGGAGCGCAACGCGATGGAGAAGGAGACCCTCGGTCTCTTCCTCTCCTCGCACCCGCTGAAGGAGGCGCGGCCGGCGCTGCGCGCGAAGGTCGACTGCTCGCTCTCCGAGCTCGGCGAGAAGAAGGACGGCGACTGGGTCACCGTCGGCGGGATGATCGCCGAGTGCAAGCGGATCAGGACAAAAAAAGGCGACCCGATGATGTTCGCCACGCTCGACGACCTCGAGGGGCAGTGCGAGATCCTCGTCTTCAACTCTGCGTACGCCTCGAACGAGGGCAAGCTCGACGTGGACAAGCTCGTGATCGTGCGCGGGCGCGTGGACCACAAGGAGCAGGGCGAGACCAAGCTGGTGGTCCAGGACGTCGAGGCGTTCGAGCCGAGCGCCGAGGAGATCGAGGAGGCGCGCGAGATCGCCGCGAATGCGCCGCCACCGCCGCTGCGGCGCTTGACGCTGTCGGTGCCGGGCACGGTTCCCGCGTCGTTCCTCGAGGATCTCCGCGAGCTCGTCTCCCACCATCCGGGCGACCACGAGCTCGAGCTGCGCGTCGGCCCGCGGCGCCTGCTCCTGGGCGAGGACTACCGCGTCTCGCCGTCGCGCTTCAGAGCCGATCTGGCGTCGCTCCCCGGCGCGCCGGAGCTGGTGTCGTGAGCCGCCGGCTGAGCCTCTAGCCGCTCCAGAGTCGTTTAGCGCTCAGCCGGACGCGGGACCTAGTTCTCACCGGGTTTATTCACGAGTCGAGCGGCTCGCGACGACAACGGGGAGGAATGGCGAGGGGCAGCGAATACGGACGGCTGTTCGAGCGTCTGCCGCTTGTCGCGTACGTGGCGGACCTCGATGACCGCGCGCGCCTGCGCTATGTGAGCCCGCACGTCGAGCAGGTCCTGGGCTACCCGCCGGCGGACTGGCTCGGCGACTCGGCGCTGTTCGCCGAGCGCCTGCACCCCGACGACCGCGATCGGGTCCTCGCCGTCCTGCGCAGCGCGACCGCCTCCGACGAAGCGTCGGCCGCCGAGTTCAGGATGATCGCGCGCGACGGGCGCACGGTGTGGCTCGCGGACCGCCGGATCGTCACGGAGCGCCACGGCGGCGAGGCGTTTACCGTCGGCGTCCTCGAGGACGTCACCGCGCGTAAGGACGCCGAGCAGCAGCTCGCCAGCACCCGTCGCGTGACAGCGGCCGTGCTGGAATCGCTCGAGGAGGGCCTGGTCGTGCTCGACCGCAACGGCGCGGTGATCAGCGGCAACCGCGAGGCGGCGCGGATCCTGGGCGTGGACGTCGGCGAGTTGCGGGCGACCGGCATCCACCGCCCCGCGGTCACGCCGTTCCTCGAGGACGGAACGCCGCTTGGCCCCGAGAACAGCATCGCGATGCGGGTGCTTCGCGACGGCGTCGACGAGCGCGAGGTGCACGTCCGGCTCGTGCTGCCGGGCGGCGGGGAGCGCTGGGTGAGCGCCAACTACCTGCTCCTGCGCGGTGACGAGGGCAGCCCGCCCCAGGGAGTGATCTGGTCGCTCGTGGACATCACCGAGTCGCGCCGCGTGGCGAGCGCGCTGGCGGAGAGCGAGCGCCGCTTCCGCGACGTCGTGGAGAACGTGCAGGCCGTGTTCTGGATCCGCGACCCGAAGAACGAGAAGATCGTCTACGTAGGGCCCGCCTACGAGGAGGTCTGGGGGCGCCCGCTCGAGGTGGTCTACCGCGACCCCGACGCGTGGCTCGACGCGGTTCATCCCGACGATCGCGCCATGGTCAGGAAGGCGGCGTTCGCGGGGCGGCCGGACGAGTACGACGCCGAGTACCGGATCATCCGGCCGGACGGCACGATCCGCTGGATCCACGACCGCGCGTTTGCGACGCGCGGATCGGTCGGCCGCGACGAGCTCGTGACCGGCATGGCCGAGGACGTGACCGAGCAGCACGAGACCGAGGCGGCGCTCACCGATGCGCGCGAGCGGGCGCGAGCGGCATTCCTCAACGCCCCGATCGGGAGCGCCGTGGTCGCGCTGCGCGGCACCGACCCCGGACCGGTGGTCGAGGCCAATCCGGCACTTTGCGCGATGCTCGGCTACCCCGAGGCCGAGTTGCTCGGCAGCGACCCGAACTCGTTCCTCGACGCGGGAGGACGGGAGGAGGGGCTTGCGCTGTGGCGGAGCCTGATCGCGGGCGAGGTGAACAGCTACGACGTGGAGCGCGAGCTCACCCGCGCCGACGGCCGGCGGATCTGGGCGCGGCTGCGGATGTCGCTCCTCCGTGACGGCGCAGGCGAGGCGATGTACGTGGTCGTGCAGGCCGAGGACATCACGCGGGCGCTGCGCGCCCAGGCGCAGGCGGCCGCCGTCGCCGAGCTGGGCCACCAGGCGCTGAGCAGCTCAGGGCTCGAGGAGCTGATGAACGACGCAATCCAGGCGCTGCACGCGACGCTGGGCGCGAGCATCGTCGGGATCCACGAGTTCGTCGAGGCGGAGGGGACCTTCGCTCCGCGCGCGGTCCGGCTGCCGCCGGGCGCTGCGGCACCGCCGCTCGTCGCCCTCGAGGACTCGGCCCACATGCGCCTCGCGCTCGATCAACGCGAGCCCGCCGTGATCGAGGACTGGAGCTCGGAGACCCGCTTCAACCGCATCGAGTTCCTCACACGCCTGGGCGCGCTGAGCACGATCTCGGTCCCGATCCAGGGACCGCGCGGTGTGTGGGGCGTCCTGACCACTCACTTCGATGAGCCGCAGTCGTTCGCCCGCGACGACATCGCGTTCGCCCAGGCCGTGGCGAATGTGCTCGGGGCGGCCATCCATCGCCGCGAGGCGGAGGAGGAGACCCGCTACCGGGCGCTCCACGACCCGCTCACCCGGCTCCCGAACCGCACGCTGTTCCTCGATCGTCTCGGCCATGCACTCGACCGCGCCGATCGCGCCGGGACCCGGGTGGCCGTCCTCTTCATGGATCTCGATCACTTCAAGGTGATCAACGACAGCCTCGGCCACGAGGTGGGGGACCGGCTGCTGTGCGAATTCGCGCCGCGCCTCACCGACGCGCTGCGCCCGAGCGACACCGTCGCGCGCTTGGGCGGCGACGAGTTCGTGGTGCTGTGCGAGGACCTCCACAGCGAGCAGGACGTGGTGCACCTGGCCGAGCGCATCCTCGACTGCCTCCGCGAGCCGTTCGAGATCGGCTCGCACGAGCTGTTCACGAGTGTGACGATCGGCCTCGCGCTTGCCCGCCGCGGCGACGCGCCGGAGGGCCTTATCCGTGACGCCGACGCCGCGATGTACCGCGCCAAGGCGGGCGGGCGAGCCCGCTACGAGCTGTTCGACGAGGCGATGCGCGAGCGCGTCTCGGAGCGGCTCAGCATCGAGACCGCGCTGCGCCGTGCCGTCGCGGACGAGGCGCTGTCGCTGCACTTCCAGCCGATCGTCGCGCTCGCGGACCGGTCGATAGTCGGCGCGGAGGCACTGCTGCGCTGGAAACACCCGGAACGCGGCTGGATCAGCCCGGAGCAGTTCATCCCGATCGCCGAGGACAGCGGCCTGATCGTGCAGATCGGCGAGTGGGTGCTCGACGAGGCGATGCGCGCGGCCATGCGCTGGCCGGAGGTGCGGGCGGGCGGCGGCAAGCCGCAGCTTGCCGTGAACCTGTCGGCGCGCCAGGTCGCGCAGCGGGGCTTCTCGAAGAAGCTGGCCGCGGCGCTCGAGCGCACCGGGCTGCCGTCCGAGCGCCTGTCGCTCGAGATCACCGAGAGCGTCCTGATAGAGGAGGCCGAGGCACCCGTCGAGACGGTGCGCGAGCTCAAGCGCCTGGGCATCGCCCTCGTGCTCGACGACTTCGGCACCGGCTACTCGTCGCTCAGCTACCTCAACCGGCTGCCGATCGACGTGCTCAAGCTCGACCGCTCATTCATCGCGCGGCTGCGCGACCGGCGCGAGACCAGCGGCGCGATCGTGTCGGGCGTCGTCACGATGGCCGAGGCGCTCGGGATCACCGTGGTGGCCGAGGGTGTCGAGGAGGCGTCTCAGGCCGAGCAGCTCCGGGCGCTCGGGTGCGGCTTCGCGCAGGGCTTCTTCTTCGCCCGGCCGATGCCGGCGGGCGACCTCGAGTGCCTGCTGCGGGCCCGGCCTCAGATGCCGCGCGCGCGGCTGGCGCCTAGCCGACAGGCTGGCGCGACTTGAGCGAGCGCAGGACCTCGTCCGCCGCGGCGACCGCCTCGGCCGGGGTGCAACCGCCGCCGACCTCGGCGTAGCCGCAGGTCAGGCTGAGCGGCGTCCCGTCCGGCGCGCGCCCCGACGCCGAAACTGCGGCCTCGACGCGTGCCGCAAGGATCGCGGCGGCGCCCGGCGCCACGTCTGGAACAAGCACGGCGAACTCGTCGCCACCCCAGCGGAAGCACCCTTCGCCTTCGCGGATCGTTGCGCGGAGCGTGTCCGCGGCCTGGCGGATGCAGTCGTCGCCGGCGACGTGGCCGTGAACGTCGTTGATGCGCTTGAAGTCGTTGAGGTCGGTGACGAGCACGCTCACGCGGGTCCCGGTCCGGGATGCACGAGCGAGGGCGTCGGCGAGCGCCTCGTCGAACGCGCGCCGGTTGCCGAGGCCGGTCAGGGCGTCCACCCGGGCGAGCTCATGCGCGGCCACCCGCTGCGCGCGGATGCGGCGCATGAACAGCACGAGGAAGATCCCGATCCCCGTCCACAGGGTGAGCTCCGTCGCGATTTCACCGACCTGGCCGTCGGCACCGCCGTAGAAGAACGGCGCGAACGCGGCGACGTATACGGACAGGAGGAACGCGGTGAACCGGCGCGGTGGATGCTGGAGGCCGTTGCCGATGATCTGGATGAGGAACAGCTCGTGGTAGGGGGCGTGGCGGCCGCCGCCGAGCCACTGCATCGCGGCGGTCATCGCGAGTCCGAAGTAGCCGGCCCAGTACAGGAGCTCATAGGTCACCCACTCAGGGTTTCGCCGCGTCCGTACCGCGTTCACGACCATGATCGCCACGCCGCCCGCCGGCACGAGCCAGCCCCACGAGCCGATCGTCGTCCTGGTCGGCGGGAAGAACGGCACGAGGGCGAGCATCAGCAGCGTCCCCGCGGGCCACAGCACGCGCGCGAAGCGGCGCGCCAGCTCGATATCCGAGCCCGCGTATGTGTTGGCGTCGCGCCCGAAGACCGCGCGGAAGAGGTTTAGTGGAGTTCCGCTCACCATCCCGTCTACCGTGTCAATCGGCCGGATCGGGCGCCGGGTTGAGGGGGGATCGGCGATTGGTTCCCCGCCGTTACACTCGCAGAGTGGACATGCCTGCGAAGGTCGAAGAGGCAACGGAGTGCCGCCAGTGCTGCACTTTCTGCGATCGCGTCGTCCTGCCGTCGGGCTGCCTCGCGCGAAACTGCCCGTATCTCTACCTGTACGACGACGAGACCACCGGCGCGCGGTATATGGGCTGCGTGAACAAGGTCTTCAAGGTCGAGATCGACATGGCGGTCTTCCACGAGGCCGAACGCACCCGCCACGGCTTCGGCGGCGTGAAGATGACCGGCCTGCCGCTGCCGATCTGCCGCACCTCGGTCGAGCGCGCCTACAGCGGCTACGGCGACGCCTTCGAGTGCGTGAACCCGGGCTTCTTCGACGACCCGGTGCGCGAAGGCGACTTCGACCTCAGGGACCGCCTCTAGTTCTTGGCCCGCCGCTTCCGAGCGGCCAGGCCCTTCTTGCGCAGGTCCTTCGCGAGCTGCACCTGCTGCGCGTTCGCCCCCTGGCCCTCGCCGCCCTCGAGCAGGGCCGGCAGCTTCTCGAAGCGCGGCTCCGACAGGAAGGCGCTGAGCCCGCGCGTGCCCAGCTCGCCGTTCGGCAGCAGCGCATGGCGGTCGCGGTTGGAGCCCAGCGGCGTCTGCGAGTCGTTCACGTGCAGGCACTGGATACGCCGCTTGCCCAGCTTCTCGATCGCCTCGTCCACGACCGCCTCGAGCTTGTCGGCGGTCCCGATGTCGTATCCCGACGCGTACAGGTGGCAGCAATCGAGGCAGACGCCGAGCCGCTTGTCCTTGCCGCCGAGCTCGAGCAGCGTCGCGAGCTCGTCGAAGTCGCGTCCCAGGGTGTTGCCGGCGCCGGCCGTGTCCTCCAGCAGGAGCGGGCAGCGCTCCGACTCGCCCAGCACGTGCCGGATCGCGTCGCCCACACGCTCGAGTGCCTCCTCGTGCGACTCGCCGACCGTGGAGCCGGGGTGGAAGACCACGCCGTCGGCGCCGATCGCGTCGCCGACCCGAAGCGCGTGCGCGAGCGAGGTGAGCGACTTCTCGCGGATCTCGGGGTCCTTCGACGCGGCGTTGATGAGGTAGACCGCGTGGATCACGACCGACCTGATCGGCCCGTCGGCCATCCGCGCGCGGAACTCGGCGATGTCCTTGTCCTTGTACTGCGTGGGCCGCCACATGCGCGGCGACTGGTTGAAGATCTGCATCGCCTCGCAGCCCATCTCCGCGGCGCGCTCCCACGCCTTGACGAGACCGCCGGACGTCGAGACATGGCCGCCGATTAGCATCGAGGTGTGACCGAAGGAGAGGGCATCAGGGTTCGCTTCGCGCCGTCGCCCACGGGGGCGCTGCACATCGGCGGAGCGCGGACGGCACTGTACAACTGGCTCGTCGCGCGTCATTCGAGCGGGACGTTCGTCCTGCGGATCGAGGACACCGACCGCGAGCGCTCGACGAAGGAGAACATCGAGCAGATCTACGACGCGCTCCGCTGGCTCGAGCTCGACTGGGACGAGGGGCCGTACTCGCAGGCCGAACGGGTCGACCGCCACAGGGAGGAGATCAAGCGCCTGGTCGACGAGGGCCACGCCTATTTCGACGAGGGCGCCGTGCGGCTGCGCGTGCCCGACGAGGGCTCCACGACCGTCCACGACGTCATACGCGGCGAGATCGTCTTCGAGCACCAGGCCATCGACGACTTCGTGATCGCACGGTCCGACGGCAGCCCGCTCTACAACCTCGCGGCGGCGGTGGACGACCGCGACATGGGCATCACGCACGTGATCCGCGGCGCCGACCACATCTCCAACACGCCGCGCCAGCTCATGATCCTGGAGGCGCTCGGATCGAAGGCGCCGGTGTTCGCCCACCTCCCGCTCCTCCACGGCACCGACGGCAAGAAGCTCTCGAAGCGGCATGGCGCGGCGTCGGTCCAGGAGCTGCGCGACCAGGGCTACCTGCCGGCCGCGGTGCGCAACTACCTCGCGCTGCTGGGCTGGGGCTTCGACGACTCCACCGAGTACTTCACGACAGGCGAGCTGATCCGGAACTTCACGCTCGAGCGCGTCTCGAAGTCGCCGGCCGTCTTCGACGAGCAGAAGCTCCGCTGGATGAACGGCCGCTACCTGCGCGAGATGGACGCGGCCGAGCTCGCCGAGCTGCTCGAGCGCGAGACGGGGCGGAGCGGCCTGCAGCCGGCCGTCGAGGTGACGCAGGAGAAGATGCAGACCACGACGGACTTCTGGAAGCTCGCGGGCTGGCTGTACGAGCGCCGCCCGACCGACGAGAAGGCGTGGTCGAAGGTGATGAAGGACGGCGCCGCCGAGAACCTGGCGCGCGCCCGTGAGGCGCTGGCAAACGTGGAGCCGTTCGACCAGGCCGGCGTCGAGCAGGCGCTCACTGCGCTCGTGGACGAGCTGGACCTGAAGCCCGGCAAGCTCTACCAGCCGATCCGCGTGGCGATCACCGGATCCACGGTTTCGCCGGGCATCTTCGAATCGGTGGCGCTGCTCGGCAGGGACGAGACGTTGAGCCGGATCGACGACGCCCTGGCACGGGCGCGGTAGATACCGAATTCACACGCGAAAAAGTTCTCAACCTTCTGTCCACCCGTGCCGATGAATGGGGCAGTCGCAGCAAGGACGCCGCGATACCCCCCACACGTCACTGATGACTCCTTCAAAGCCAGCACTCAAGTCCGTCGCCGAGACCGGGCGCACCGCCGCCACAGCCGCCACTCGTGAGAACGAGGGCCACGGCCGTCGCCTCACCGCCGCCTTCGAGGCGCTCGAGCTGTTCCCCGCGCTCGCCGAGTCGCGCAACCGCGTTCTTCGCCTCGTCCGCGAGGAGCACACCTCGGCCGGCGACGTGGTGGCCGCGATCGAGTCCGACGTCTCGCTCGTGATCGCGGTGCTGCGGATCGCCAACCGCACCGCCGCCGCGAAGAAGACCAAGATCGCCCAGGTCCCGAAGGCCGTCGAGGCGATCACCCCCGCCGGCGTCGAGGCGCTCGCCGCCCGCGTCAACACCTTCGATTTCTTCGAGCGCATCCCGGGCTGGGACGCCGCGCCGGAGCGCTTCCGCCTCCACGCCGTCGCCACCCAGCGCGCCGCCGACCGCCTCGCCCGTGAGGCCGGCTTCGAGGAGCGCGACGAGCTGCTCGTCTCCGCGCTGCTCCACGACATCGGCAAGCTCGTCCTGATGCACGCGTACCCCGGCTATCCCGGCCAGGTCCACGGCGAGGCCCAGACCCCCGAGGAGCGCATCCACCGCGAGCGCCGCGAGCTGGGTGTCGACCACGCTCTCGTCGGTGGTGTCCTCGCTCGCCGCTGGGGCCTGCCGCCGCGCCTCGCGACCGCGATCGAGCGCCACCACTCGGACGAGGTCGAGGGCGAGTCCGCTCTCATCCGCCTCGCCGACATGCTCGCGCACTACACGGCGGGCCAGCCGGTCGAGCCGGCGCGGATGCTCAAGGTCGCGCGGACGGTCGACCTCACCGCGGACCAGCTCCGCTCGGTGATGTTCGAGCTGCCGTACCCGCAGGAGGGCTCGCAGCGCCGCCAGATCGACCCGTGCCCGCTCAGCTCGCGCGAGATCGACGTGCTGCGCCGCCTGGCGGAGGGCAAGGTCTACAAGCAGATCGCGCTCGAGCTCAGCCTCTCGACCAGCACGGTGCGCACGCACCTCCACAACACCTACTGCAAGCTGGGTGCCGTGGATCGCGCGCAGGCCGTCCTGCTCGCAACGCAGCGCGGCTGGCTCTAAGAGGCTTTAAGCGGGAGCCTGCGCCACGACGGTGGTGCCGTCGCGGCCACTCTCGATCCTGAGGGTTCCGTCGATCATCTCGGCGCGCTCGCGCATGGTCGGCAGACCGATGTGGCCGGGCTCGTCGGAGGCGAGCGCCGCCTGCTCGTCGAAGCCGGTGCCGTTGTCGGTGACGCGCAGCTCCACCCGTTCGCCGAGAACTCGCACCGAGATCGACACCTCCGACGCTCCCGAGTGCCGGCCGGCGTTCGCAACCGCCTCCTGCGCGATCCCGAACAGCGACCCGCAGATCTCGTTGGGGAGGTTGACGTCCTCGAGGTCGAGCCGGACCGGGAACCCGTAGCGGCGCGACCACATCGGCGCGCACTGCTTGAGCGCCACGTCGAGCGTGAGCTCGTCGATGGCGAACGGCCCGAGGCTCGTGATCTCCTCGCGCAGTGCGCCGATGTTGCGCTCGGTCGCGAGCTTGGCGTCCTCGAGCAGCGCGAGCGCCCGGTCGCGGTCGCCGCGTTCGACCGCGCGTCGCGCCGCCTCGAGAACCATGTCGAGGCTCACCAGCTCCTGGACCGGGCCGTCGTGGATGGTCTCGGCGATCTTGCGCCGCACCTCGCTCTCGGCCTCGAGCACCCGGCGCGAGAGCTCGAGGGCGCGGATGCGCCCAGCGGATTCCACATGACGGAGGCGCCCCATGAAGAGCCCGGACGCCAGCGCCGCGGCCGCGAACAGACACTCGTAGAACGCGAGCAGAGCGCCCTGCACCGGCGCGTCGATGGCCGCCAGCGGCACCAGCAGGATGAGGGCCGCCACGGCGATCGCCACGCCACGCAGCTCGCCCTGGAAATGCGCGTGCGCGGCGATGAGGAACAGCGCCAGGAAGCGCACCGGCGCGTACATGTCGGGGGCGATCCCCTCGGCGACGGCGAGGAAGGCCAGGTCGACGAGCGCGACCGCCGGGTTGAGCGCGAGCGCAGGGCGGCGGCGGGCAAGCACCGCGATCGCGAGGGCCACCGGCAGCGCGATCGGCGCGGCGAGCACCAGCAGCGCGCCGCGATCGGGCACGTCGAAGGCGATCAGCGCAGCGATCACCACGAGCACCATCGCCACCCGCAGCGCGGCGAACCCGGTGAGCGGGCGTAGCGACTCGATGGGGAGGCGCTGCAGGTTCACGCTCGTCCCCCCATAACCTAGGCTTTCGCCGCCATGCTGGCCATCACCTCGAAGTCTCCATACGCGATCCGTGCGCTGGCTGAGCTCGCCCGCACCGGCGGTTCCGGCCCGGTCCCGATCGGTGAGATCGCCCGGCGCCGCGACATCCCCGTGCAGTTCCTCGAGAGTCTGTTCGCGACGCTCCGGCGAGCCGGCATCCTGAGCTCGCAGCGTGGCGTGAAGGGAGGCTATTCGTTTGCACGGTCGCCCGAAGATCTGACCGTGCTCGAGGTGGTCGAGGCGCTCGAGGGCTCGCTCGGCGCGGACGCCGCGCAGCAGGGCGAGATCTGGGTGGAGGCGGTCGAGGCGCTGCGCGAGCGGCTCGGCGCGCTGACGATCGCCGACGTCGCGGAGCGCGAGGCCCGGGCGGCCGGCGCGCAGATGTACTACATCTGAGACTGCCCCTGACGCGGGGGACACGATCGTACGTCCAGGAGTACCCGGCGGGGTCTAATGCGACGGTTCGCTTGTGCCGAGGGAGGCAGTGATGAAAACACTCGCCGCCTTTGCCACCATCGTCATGGCCGCCGCACTCGCTGTCGCCGCGGAAGCCAGCCCCCCGGCGCATGCCGCCGTCCCGCTGACTGCCATCACGCAGAAGGCCACCGCGATCACCGACAGCACCGCAACGCTCAACGGCGTCACCGGTCCGGCCGGAAAGACCGTGACGTACTACTTCGAGTACGGCCTCACGTCCGACTACGGCACCCAGACGGCGGCGCTCGCGCTGACGGTGCCGCCCGATGTCCCCGCGGTCGCGGCGAACGTGGACGGGCTGCTGCCGGCGACGGTCTACCACTTCCGCATCGTCACGACCCTCGACGGGGTTACGGCTCCAGGCACCGACCAGACCTTCACGACCGGTGCGCCGGGTCAGCTCGGCAGCGCCGGTCAGTACAGCGGCAACGGCGGCGCGAGCGGCGATGACCACAGCCTCGGCACCACCAGCGGCGACGACCACGTCGCGCCGCCCGTCCTCGGCCAGACCGTGGGCGTGGGTCCTGCCAAGGGCACGATCCGGATCAAGCGCCCCGGCGACGACGGCTACATGCAGCTGGTCGGCGACGCGCCGGTCCCGAGCGGCTCGATCATCGACGCGCGCAACGGCACCGTGAACCTCGTGACCGCGCTACCGGACGGCACCACGCAGGCGGCCAAGTTCCGCGGCGCCGCGTTCAAGGTGCGCCAAGCGGACAAGGGCAAGGGCATGACCGACCTCTACCTCCGCGGTGGCAGCTTCCGCGGCTGCTCCAGCGTGGCTCCGGGCCGCGCCCGCGTGGTCACGGCGGCTCGCAAGCACAAGCGCTCGATCCGCAGGCTGTGGGGCAGCGACCACCACGGGCGTTTCCGCACACACGGCCGCCACGCGGTGGCCACGGTGCGCGGCACCGTCTGGTCGGTCACCGACCGCTGCGACGGCACGCTCACGAGCGTCGCGAAGGGCAAGGTCGCGGTGCGCGACAAGGTGCGCCACAAGACGGTGCTGGTCAAGGCCGGCCACCGCTACCTCGCCCGCGCCAAGCGCTAGCTCGGGCGCCGCAGCCGCCGGTACCCTCTGACCGGTGGCAAACACTCGAACGGCGACAAGCATTCCGTCGAATCTCGCCGACCTGGTGGGCGGCACCCCGGTGGTCCGGCTCACGCGCCTGGCCCCGGACTGCGGCGCGGAGCTGATCGGCAAGCTCGAGGCCTACAACCCGGCCGGCAGCGTCAAGGACCGGATCGGCGTGGCCATGCTCGACGTGGCCGAGGCCGAGGGCATCATCGAGCCGGGCCGGACGACGATCGTGGAGGCCACGTCCGGCAACACCGGCATCGCGCTCGCGTTCGTGTGCGCCGCCCGCGGCTACGACCTGCTCCTCACCATGCCCCAGGGCATGAGCCGCGAGCGCGAGAACCTGCTGCGCCTGTACGGCGCGCGCGTGGACATCACCGAGTCGATGGGCGGCATGAACGAGGCGCTGCAGGCCGCCGAGAAGATGGCCGCCGGCAACAGCGACGCATGGCGGCCGGACCAGTTCTCGAACCCCGCGAACCCGGACATCCATCGCCGCACGACCGCCGAGGAGCTGTGGACCGCGCTCGACGGCGAGATCGACGTGCTCGTGGCGGGCGTGGGCACGGGCGGCACGATCACCGGCGCCGGTGAGCGCCTGAAGGAGCACAACCCGGACCTGCACGTCGTGGCCGTCGAGCCCAAGTCGTCGCCGGTGCTGTCGGGCGGCACTCCGGGGCCGCACAAGATCCAGGGCATAGGCGCGGGCTTCATCCCCGACGTGATGAACATGGACGTGGTGGACGAGATCGTGGCCGTCGACGACGAGGACGCGATCGAGACCGCTCAGCTCGTGTCGCGGCGCGAGGGCGTGCTCTCCGGAATCTCAGGTGGCGCGGCGCTGTGGGCCGCGGTTCAGGTCGGCGGCCGGCCCGAGTTCGCCGGCAAGCGCGTCGTGGCGATCGTGCCGGATTCCGGCGAGCGCTACGTCTCGCTCCCGTTCTTCGGGCCGTGAACCGGCTCGACCTGACCGGGGTGCCGTGTCCCATGAACTGGGTGCGCACGCGGCTGGCGCTGGAGGAGCTCGCCGCGGGAGATTCGCTCGAGGTCGTGCTGGACGACGGCGAGCCGCTCGAGAGCGTGCCGCAGTCGGCGCGCGAGGACGGGCACGACGTGCGGGTCGACGGGCGCGTGGTGACGATCGCGAAGGCGGCCGCGTGACGCTCTCGGACAGCGAGCTCGAGCGCTATTCACGCCAGCTCGTGCTTCCCGAGTGGAGCGGCGCCGCGCAGGAGCGGCTGCGTTCGGCCAGCGTGGTGCTCGTCGGCGTGGGGGCGCTGGGCTCCCCGGCCGGGCAGTACCTGGCAGCGGCAGGCGTGGGCCGCATCGGCGTGGTCGACGACGACACGGTCGAGCTGTCGAACCTCAACCGCCAGCCGCTCCACTTCACGCCCGACATCTCGCTGCCCAAGGCCGACAACGCCAAGGTCAAGCTCGCCGCGCTCAACTCCGAGATCCTGGTCGAGGCTTACCCCGCCCGGCTCGACGGGCAGAACGCCGAGGCGATCGTCATGGGCGCCGACGTGGTTGTGGACTGCTCCGACTCGTTCGCCACGCGCTACGCCGTGAACGACGCGTGCTGCGCCGCCGCCATCCCGCTGGTGGAGGCGGGAGTGCTCGGCCTCTCCGGGCTCGTGCTGTCGATCCTCCCGGGGCGGTCGGCCTGCTACCGCTGCGCGTTCCCGGCCGCGCCGCCGCCGGGGTCGGTGCCGTCGTGCCGCGAGGCGGGCGTGCTCGGCGCGATGGCCGGGATCGTGGGGTCGATCCAGGCGCTCGAGGCGATCAAGCTGCTGACCGGGGTGGGGGACCCGCTGCTCGACCGGATCCTCCAGATCGAAGGCGACACGCTGAGCTTCACCACCGTGACCACGGAGCGCCAGGACGACTGTCCGGCGTGTGCACAGGTGCCCGCCGCGCAACAATCTGGAGCCTGATGTTCGGCCTGGGCACACTCACGCGCGTCGCGAAGGAGATCGGCCGCGACCTCACCGCCGCACAGGAGCGCGATCCCGCCGCACGGACGCTCGGCCGCACCGAGATCCTCCTCACCTACGGCGGGGTGCAGGCGCTGCTCGCGCATCGCGTGGCGCACGCGCTGAACGAGGCCGGCGTGCCGCTCGCGCCGCACGCGCTGGCGTACCTCAGCAAGATGGCGACCGGCGTCGAGATCCACCCCGCCGCGCAGATCGGTGCTTCGCTGTTCATCGACCACGGCGCGGGCGTCGTGATCGGCGAGACGGCCAAGATCGGCGACCGCGTGACCATGTACCAGGGCGTGACGCTCGGCGGCACCGGCTTCCAGCGCGGCAAGCGCCATCCGACCGTGGAGAGCGGTGTGACGATCGGCTCGGGCGCGAAGCTGCTCGGCCCGATCAACGTGGGCGAGTGCGCGAAGGTGGGTGCCAACTCGGTGATCATCGACGACGTGCCGCCCAGGTCCACCGTCGTCGGCAACCCCGGCCATCCCGTGCGGGTGGATGGGCGGCGCCCGACCGGCCCCGACGCCGACTGGGCGCACCTGCCCGACCCGGTGGCGGATGCGATCAAGGCGCTGTCGCAGCGGGTGGCGGAGCTCGAGCGCCTGGTGACCGAGGCGACGGGCCGCCAGCCGCAGCCGGCGGCCGAGGTGCGGCCGCTGCGCAAGCGCGGCCAGGACCCGGCAGGGGGATAACAAACGGAGCTCGTGCGGTCCGTGCGCGGCCTGCCGTCGTGGGCGCAGACGCGACGGTCGGACCTCCGACTCCTTTAGGCGACAGCCTCGATCTCGCTGGCGGTGAACTCGGCGGCCACGTCGATGAGGATCGTGAGCATCGCCTCGGTCGCGGGCGAGCGGTAGCCCTCGGCCATCGTCGCGACCCAGACGCGGCGCATCAGCACGTCGTCGGCGAGCGGCACGACCGCGACCTTCGGGTGCTGCGGAGCGAGCGCCAGACGCGGGTAGACGGCCACGCCCAGGCCCGCGGCGACGAACGCCTGGAGCTGTTCGTTCTCGTCGCACTCGATCGCGACCGTCGGATCGAAGCCGGCCCCGCGACACGCGTGCACGATCCCCTCGCGGCAGCCCATGCCGTAGTGGTGCATCACGAAGCGCTCGCACGCCAGCTCGCCGATGCCGATCGCCTCCCGGTCGGCCAGGGGATGCTCCTCGGGCAGGACGACCGCGTAGGGGTCGTCCAGCAGCGGCACGAGGTCGAGCTCGGGCGCCATCAGCGGCGTGTGCACGAAGTCCATGAGGATCGCGAGGTCGGCCTCGCCGCGGGCGAACAGTCCACGCGCGTCGTGCTCCTCGAGCATCACGGTCAGCTCCACGTCCGGGTAGCGGCGATGAAATTCACCGAGCGCGCGCGGCACGAGCGTGGCGCCCGCGCTCTGGAACGTGGCTACCCGCACGCGACCGCCGCGCAGGCCCGCGATGGCCGCCAGCTCCTGCTCCGCGTCCTCGATACGGGCGAGGATGACGTCGGCGTGCTCGACGAGAGCACGGCCCGCGTCGGTGAGGCGCACGCCGCGCGGGCCGCGGTCGAGCAGCTTCGCTCCGGCCTCGCGCTCCAGTGCCGCAACCTGCTGGCTCACGGCGGACTGCGTGAACGAGAGCGCCTCGGCCGCCGCGGAGAACGAGCCGCGGCCGGCGACCTCGCGAAGGACCTTCAGGCGGCGGACGTCAAGCATCAGACGTACTTATACCTCATGCCAGAGATCATTGTTTGATCTGATGGCTCGATCGGCCGACAATTCATCACATGAACGCCACCCCCGACATATCGATCCGCTCCGCCAACCCCCACGATTACGTCTCCCTCTGGCAGCTCGCCGCCCTCGACGACCGTCCCCTCCCGAAGGGGCCGTTCCTCGTCGCCGAGGTCGAGGGCGAGATCGTCGCCGCGGTCTCACGTGACAGCCGCGACGCGATCGCCGACCCGTTTCGCCGTACGGCGCAGGCGGTCGCGCTGCTGCAGCTGCGCGCCGAGCAGGTCGCCGTAGCGGCCTAAAGGAGTCGGAGGTCCGACCGCGGCGGTCGCGCCGGCGCAGGCAGGCCGCGCACGGACCGAACGAGCTCCGTTCCTAGGAGTCGGAGGTCCGACCGCGGC
>JAICJV010000040.1 GCA_025928265.1 Thermoleophilaceae bacterium | reverse complement strand
TTCGAGCTGATCCCGTCCGCCGGCCAGGGCGCCGACCAGATCTATCTCGAGGTCGCCGGCGTGGTCACCACGTTCCTGCTCGCGGGGAGGTACTTCGAGGCGCGTGCCAAGCGCCGCGCTGGTGCCGCGCTCACGGCGCTGCTCGAGCTCGGCGCCAAGGACGTGGCAATCCTGGACGACGGTGTCGAGCGGCGCGTGCCGGTCGAGGACCTCGTCGTGGGCACTCGTTTCCTCGTCCGGCCGGGCGAGAAGGTGGCCACCGACGGGGTGGTCGAGGAGGGCACGTCGGCGGTCGACATGAGCATGCTCACCGGCGAGCCGGTGCCGGTCGAGGTCGGGCCGGGGTCCGACGTGCCGGGCGCGACCGTCAACTCCGGGGGTCGCCTCGTCGTGCGCGCGACGCGCGTGGGGGCCGACACGGCGCTCGCTCAGATCGCCAAGCTCGTGACCGACGCCCAGTCCGGCAAGGCTCCCGTGCAGAAGCTGGCCGACCGTGTCGCAGGCGCGTTCGTGCCGGTGGTCATCGTCATCGCGCTCGGCACGCTCGGATTCTGGCTCGGCGCGGGCCAGAGCGCGAGCTTCGCGTTCACCGCCGCGGTCGCCGTGCTGATCATCGCGTGCCCGTGCGCGCTCGGCCTGGCCACGCCCACGGCGCTGCTCGTGGGTACCGGCCGCGGCGCCCAGCTCGGGCTCCTGATCAAGGGACCGGAGGTCCTCGAGTCGACCCGCCGCGTCGACACCGTCGTGGTCGACAAGACCGGCACCGTCACCACGGGCAAGATGAGCCTGGTCGACGTCGCGGTCGCCGATGGTGTGGACCGGTCGGACGCGCTGCGCCTGGTCGGCGCGCTCGAGAACGCGTCGGAGCACCCGATCGCGAGGGCCATCGCGGACGCTGCGAGTGCAGAGAACGGCGTGCTTCCGGGCGTCGAGGGCTTCGCGAACCGCGAGGGTCTCGGGGTCGAGGGCGTGGTCGACGGACATGCGGTGATCGCCGGCCGGGTGGCCCTGCTCGACGACTGGTCGCATCACCTCTCGCCTGATCTCGCGGCGGCCAAGGCCGAAGCCGAGCGGCGCGGCCAGACGGCGATCGCGGCGGGCTGGGACGGTGAGGCGCGCGCGATCTTCGTCGTGGCCGACACCGTGAAGCCGACGAGCGCCGAGGCGATCGCGTCGCTGAAGGCGCTCGGCCTGCGGCCGGTGCTCCTGACGGGCGACAACGAGGCAACGGCCCGCGCGGTTGCAGCCGAGGTCGGCATCGACGAGGTGATCGCAGAGGTGCTGCCGTCCGACAAGGCCGACGTCGTCAAGCGCCTCCAGGACGACGGCCGCGTGGTGGCGATGGCGGGCGACGGCGTGAACGACGCGCCCGCGCTGGCACAGGCCGACCTCGGCCTCGCCATCGGGACCGGCACCGACGTGGCGATCGAGGCGTCCGACCTCACGCTGGTCTCCGGCGACCTGCGCGCGGCGGCTGACGCCATCCGCCTGTCGCGCGCGACGCTGCGCACGATCAAGCAGAACCTGGGCTGGGCGTTCGGCTACAACGTCGCGGCGATTCCGCTGGCGGCGGTCGGCCTGCTCAACCCGATCATCGCGGCCGCGGCCATGGTGTTCTCGAGCATCTCGGTCGTGTCGAACGCGCTGAGGCTGAGGGGCTTTCGCTCGGCGGCCTCAGCGGCGATGATTGGAGAATGAGCGACGGCGTTGCGGACGCCTACCTCGCGGGAGACATCACGGCGATCCGGGACCGCCTCGCGCCCGACGCCGTATTCCGGAGCCCCGTGGCCGAGTACCACGGCCCCGGCGAGATCATGCCGGTCCTGATCGCGCTCGGCGAGGTGCTCGAGGGGATGCGCGCGATGAGCAAGCTCGAGGGGCCGGGCGAGAGCGCCGTCCTGTACTCGGGCCGCGTCGGCACCAAGGAGGTGCACGGCATCCTCCACGTGGAGACCGCGCTCGACGGCCGCATCAGCCGCATCACGATGATGGTGCGCCCGCTCGACGCGCTGCTCGAGGGCGTGCGGCTGATGGATCAGAAGTTGAGCCGCTAGCTTCAGCGGCGATGCCCGGCTACACAGTCTCGACGGACCCGTCGCGCCTCGACGTCGACATGATCCACCGCTTCCTGTCGGAGGAGTCGTACTGGGCGAAGGGGCGTACACGCGAGGTGACGGAGCGGGCGATCGCGAACTCGTATCCGTTCGGCGTCTACCTCGACGGCGAGCAGGTGGCCTTCGCGCGCGTGGTGACGGACACGATCACGTTCGCCTGGCTGGCCGACGTGTTCGTCGTACCCGAGCACCGCGGCGACGGCGTGGGGAAGCTGCTGGTGCGCAGCGTGCTCTCGGACGAGCGCTTCCGCGGGATGAAGCGCTGGTTCCTCGGCACCGCCGACGCGCACGAGCTCTACCGGCAGTTCGGCTTCTCCGAGGCGGTCAATCCGGGCCGCTTCATGGCCATCGAGTCGTTCGACGAGGCGCGGGCCTGCAGCGGAGACTGAATCGGCCCGATTTTGCGCGGTGGCAGCGGGGAAACGACCACCCCGGTTGCTAGCTTGAGACCCATGAGCGAAGCCGCCACGCTCGAGGGCCACAAGCTGCTTGCGTCGGGCAAGGTCCGCGAGATCTACGAGGTTGGAGACGACCGTCTGCTGATGGTTGCGTCGGATCGGATCTCCACATACGACGCCGTACATCCGAACCCGATCCCCGGCAAGGGCATGGTGCTCACCGGGCTGTCGGAGTTCTGGTTCGAACGGACCGAGCACATCGTCCCGAACCACCTCATCTCCTACACGGACGTGCCCGACGAGGCGCGCGGCCGGGGGATGCTCGTCGAGAGACTCGACATGTTCCCGGTCGAGTGCGTCGTGCGCGGGTACATCACCGGATCGGGCTGGAAGGACTACCAGCGCAGCGGTGAGATCTGCGGGATTCAGCTGCCCGAGGGCCTGCGCGAGTCGGACCAGCTGCCGGAGCCGATCTTCACGCCGGCCACGAAGGCCGACGTCGGCGATCACGACGAGAACGTCGACTTCGATCGCGCCGCCGAGATCCTCGGCGACCGCGAGGCGCTCGAGGAGCTGCGCCGCCTCTCGATCGAGCTGTACACGTTCGCGTCCGAGCACGCGCGCGAGCGGGGGATCATCCTCGCCGACACCAAGTTCGAGTTCGGCCGCGACAAGGACGGCCGGATCGTTGTGGGCGACGAGGTGCTCACGCCGGACTCCTCGCGCTTCTGGCCGGCCGACACGTACGAGCCGGGTCGCTCGCAGCCGAGCTTCGACAAGCAGTTCGTGCGCGACTGGGCCTCGGCGAGCGGCTGGGACAAGTCGCCGCCCGCGCCGGAGATCCCGGACGACGTGGTCCAGGGCACGCGCGAGCGCTACGAGGAGGCCTACCAGCGCATCACGGGCGAGCCGTTCGACACATGGGTAGCCAAGTCGGGGGCGAAGCGCTAGTGCGCGCTCGGGTCCTGATCCGCCCGAAGGAGGGGATCCTCGACCCGCAGGGCCAGGCCGTCGAGCGCGCTCTGCCGGCGCTCGGCTTCCAGGGCGTGTCGCACGTCCACGTCGGGCGGATGGTCGAGCTCGACGTGGAGGACGCGTCGCAGCTCGATCAGATGTGCGAACAGCTCCTGAGCAACCCGCTCATCGAGGACTACGAAATAGTCGAATCGGCGTGAAGTTCGGCGTCATCCGCTTCCCCGGCTCGTGCGACGAGGTCGACGCGCTGCTGGCGTGCGAGCGCTTCGGCGACGCCGAGCTCCTGTGGCACGGCGATCGTGAGCTGAAGGGCGCCGACGTCGTGGTGGTGCCGGGCGGCTTCTCGTACGGCGACTACCTGCGTGCGGGTGCCATCGCGCGCTTCTCGCCGGTGATGGAGGCGGTGTCGGAGTTCGCGGCGGGCGGCGGCCTCGTGTTCGGCATCTGCAACGGCTTCCAGGTGCTCTGCGAGGCCGGGCTGTTGCCGGGTGCATTGCTGCCCAACGAGGAGCTCCGCTTCATCTGCCGCCAGATGGACGTGGTCGTGGAGAACGCCGATACGCCCTTCACGCGCACGTGCGCGCGCGGGGAGCGGCTGTCGATCCCGATGAAGCACATGAGCGGGCGCTACTACGCGCCGGGCGAGCAGCTCGACGCGATGGAGGCGAACGGGCAGGTGGTGCTGCGCTACGCGCCGGGCGGTCCCCACAACGGCTCGGCGCGCGACATCGCCGGCGTGACCAACGAGGCCGGCAACGTGATGGGGCTGATGCCGCACCCGGAGCACGCGGTCGATCCGCTCACCGGCTCGACCGATGGCGGCAAGCTGTTCGAGTCGCTCGCGCGCGAGGCGGCGGCGGTGGCGGCGTGAACGCAGGCACCGTGCCCGCGCCGCACCGCGAGCTCGGCCTGACGGACAGCGAATACGAGCTCATCTGCGACCGCATCGGCCGCGTGCCGAACGGCGTCGAGCTGGCGATGTTCTCGCTGATGTGGTCCGAGCACTGCGGCTACAAGCACTCGCGACAACTGCTGAAGACGCTGCCCACCGAGGGCAAGGCGGTGGTGATGGGCCCGGGCGAGAACGCCGGCGCGGTCGATGTGGGCGACGGGCTTGTCGTGGCGTTCAAGGTCGAGTCGCACAACCACCCGAGCGCCGTCGAGCCGTTCCAGGGCGCCGCCACGGGCGTCGGCGGCATCCTGCGCGACGTCTTCGCCATCGGTGCGCGGCCGATCGCGATCCTCGACTCGCTCCGCTTCGGCGAGCTCGACTCGCCCCGGTCGCAGTTCCTGCTCGACCGCGTGGTCGGCGGCATCGCCCACTACGGCAACTCGATCGGCGTGGCCACCGTCGGCGGCGAGATCGCGTTCGAGGCGCCCTACGAGCACAACTGCCTGGTGAATGCCATGTGCCTCGGCATCGGCCCGCGCGACAAGCTCATCCGCAGCGCCGCAGCGGGCATCGGCAACGTGATCGTGCTGTTCGGCGCACTCACGGGGCGCGACGGGATCGGCGGGGCCTCGGTGCTGGCGAGCGCCGAGCTCGGCGAGGGCGACGCGGCCAAGCGGCCGTCGGTCCAGATCGGCGACCCGTTCGAGGAGAAGCGCCTGCTCGAGTGCTCGCTCGAGCTGCTCGACGGCGGCCTGCTGCGCTCGCTCCAGGACCTCGGCGCCGCCGGCCTGACCTCGAGCGCGTCCGAGATGGCGTCGAAGGGCGAGGTGGGGATCGACATCGACGTCGCGCGGGTGCCGTTGCGCGAGCCGGGCATGGAGCCGTTCGAGATCATGGTTTCCGAGTCGCAGGAGCGGATGCTCTGCGTGGTCGAGCCGGACAGGCTCCAGGCGGTGCTCGACGTGTGCGCGAAGTGGGAGGTGCGCGCGACCGCGATCGGCGAGGTCACGGACACGCGACACATGCGCATCTTCTCGGGCGACGAGGTGGTGGGTGACATCCCGGTCGAGGCGCTCGTCGACGACTGCCCCGTCTACACGCTCGAGCCCGAGGCGCCGTCGGAGCCGATCTACCCGCGGCCGCCCGCGCGCGTGGAGCCGCCGGTCGACGGCGAGGAACTGCTGCTGGAGCTGCTGCGCTCGCCCACCGTCGCGTCGAAGCGCTGGGCATACGAGCAGTACGACACGCTGGTCGGGTCGCGCACCGTCCGCCGCGCCGGGGCCGCCGACGCCGCGGTGCTCCAGCTCGCGCCCGACGGGGGCCGCGGCGCGATCGCCACGGCCATCGACGGCAACGGCCGCCGCGTGGCCATCGACCCCTACACGGGCACCGTCGAGAACGTGCTCGAGTGCGCGCGCAACCTGGCGTGCGTCGGCGCGGAGCCGCTCGGGCTCACCAACTGCCTGAATTTCGGCAACCCCGAGAAGCCGCACATCGCGTGGCAGCTCACCGAGTCGGTCCGCGGCCTCGGAGACGCGTGCCGCGCGCTCGGAGTGCCGGTCGTGGGCGGCAACGTCTCGCTCTACAACGAGGGATCCGAGGGGCCGATCTACCCCACGCCGATCGTCGGGATGGTGGGTTGGCTGCCCGATCCCGAGCGGGTCCCGTCGAGCGCGTTCGTCGAGGAGGGTCACGAGATCGCCCTGATCGGGCCGTACCGCCCGTCGTTCGCGGGCTCCGAGACCGAGAAGCTGACCGGCGGACTTGCCGACGGGCTGCCGCCGCTCGACCTCGAGGAGCAGGGCCGCGCGCTCGGGGTCATCCGCGACGCTGCGCGCGAGGGCCTCGTCGCCTCCGCCCACGACATCTCCGAGGGCGGCCTCGGGGTCACCCTCGCCGAGTCCTGCATGGGCGGCGGGCTGGGGGCGCGGGTCGAGCTGCCGCACACCGGCTTCGCGCCGCTCGTGTTCGGCGAGGGCGCCGGCGGGGTGGTCGTCTCAGGGACCGGCGCGGCGATGGCAGAGCTGGAGCGGCGGCTGGGCGCGGAATCGTTCTTCCGGCTGGGCGTCGTCGGAGGCGATCGGCTCGAAATCGTCAAGGCGGACCTCACCCAGGCGGGGGAGGCGGCACTCGCTGCTTCGGGGGCTCCTGAAGAGGTTGCTCAGGCGTTCCGGAATCGGCTGCCAGACAGCGTTCCCGCTGCTAGCCTCTCCATTCCGGTCGCCGACCTGACCGTGGCCTTCGAGAGCGGCATTCCCGCCAAGTTCTCATGACTCCTCCGGAGATCCCTGACCGCGACGGTCCGCGCGATGAGTGCGGCGTCTTCGGCATATACGCGCCCGACTTCGACGTCGCGCGCCTGACGTACTTCGGCCTGTACGCACTCCAGCACCGCGGCCAGGAGTCCGCGGGCATCGCCACCGCCGAGGACGGCCACATCATGGCTGTGCGCGACCTCGGCCTCGTCTCGCAGGTGTTCGACGAGCAGAAGCTGCGCGCGCTCACCGGCAGCGCCGCCGTGGGGCACGTTCGCTACTCGACGACCGGGTCGTCGGCGTGGGAGAACGCGCAGCCGATCTACCGCCAGGGTCGCCACGACGTCGCGCTCGCGCACAACGGCAACCTGATCAACGCGGTCGACCTCCATGCCGAGCTGCGCGACCAGGGCGTCACGTTCCAGTCCACGTCGGACTCCGAGATCATCGCCGCGATGCTCGCCAACCACCCGGCGGCGACCATTCAAGAGGCGATCGCCGACGTGGTGCCGCGGCTCGAGGGCGCGTTCTCCACGGTCCTTCTCACCCAGGAGGGGGTCTTCGCGTTCCGCGACCCCGCCGGGCTGCGCCCGCTGGCGCTCGGGCAGATGGGCGACCGCTACGTGCTCGCGTCCGAGACGTGCGCGCTCGACATCGTCGGCGCCCAGCACCTGCGCGACGTGCTGCCGGGCGAGATGATCGGCCTCGGCGAGCGCGGCATCGAGACGCGGATGGTCGCGAACGGCCAGCGGCCCGCGTTCTGCGTCTTCGAGCACATCTACTTCGCGCGGCCGGACTCGATCCTCGAGGGCAATCGCACCCAGGTCTCGCGGCGCAAGATGGGCGAGATCCTCGCGCGCGAATCCCCGGTCGAGGCCGACGTGGTCATCGCCGTGCCCGACTCGGGCAACCCCGCGGCCGGCGGCTTCTCCACGCAGTCGGGCATCCCGCGCGACGACGGGCTGATCAAGAACCGCTACGTGGCGCGCACGTTCATCCAGCCGGGTCAGGAGCTCCGCAAGCACGGCCTGCGGCTGAAGTTCAACCCGATGCCGGAGGTCGTGGGCGGCAAGCGCGTGGTGGTCGTGGACGACTCGATCGTGCGCGGCAACACGACTCGGCATCTCGTGCGGATGCTCCGCGACGCCGGCGCCACGGAGGTGCACCTGCGGATCTCCGCGCCGCCGATCCGCTTCCCGTGCCACTACGGCATCGACATGTCGACGCCCCAGGAGATGATCGCCCACGGCCGCTCGGTCGAGGACGTGGCCGAGGAACTCGGAGCGGACTCGCTGGCCTACCTCTCGCTCGAGGGTCTCTACGAGGCGATCGGCTCCGACCGCTCCACCCACTGCGACGCCTGCTTCACGGGCGACTACCCGCTCGAGCGGACCGGCGATGCCAAGGGCAAGTTTGCCCTCGAAGAGCTTGCCGTAGTGCGCTGAGCCGCTACGCGGTGGCCGGCTCCGGATCGGGCCGGACGAGCACCGTGTCGACCACCGGGATCACCTCGTCTATCGGGAGGTCCGCCCGCGTGGCGTGCTCGTGGAGTGCCTCGGGGCTCGTCGCCTGATAGATGCAGACGGTGCCGACGGCGCTCTCGCCCTCCTTCAGGACGTAGCTGCGGATCCAGCGCACGTCGTCCGACATTTCCTCGTCACCCACCTGCCGCGACCGTTCGGCCGCCTGCTCCAGGTCGCTGCCACTGCGCCAGCCGGACCGGCGGAGGATTACGTACGTTTCCATCGGGCTCCGTTCCTCGGGGTAAGAAGACGCTAACCGGCCCGCGCCGTGACGGGAAGGCGTGGACGCGACAAGTTCGCAACGAGCGTGACCCATCCGTTAAATCGCGCTCGTCCCGCCGGGGCGGCCGGTACCGTGCTTCAGGTGGATCTGACCGACCCCCTCCAGCGGTATTTCGGCTTCCCCGGCTTCCGTCCGGGCCAGCGCGAGGCGTGCGAGGCGGCGCTCGCCGGACGCGACGTACTGGTCGTCATGCCGACCGGCTCGGGCAAGTCGCTCTGCTACCAGCTGCCGGCGCTCGTCCGGGATGACCTCACGATCGTGGTGTCGCCGCTCGTGGCGCTCATGCAGGACCAGGTGGAGGCGCTGCACGGGCGCGGGCTCGAGGAGCAGGTGGCGCTGGTGAATGCGCAGCAGGATGGGGCCGCGAACGCCAACGCGCTGGAGCGAGCGTGCGACGGCCGGCTGCGGCTGCTCTACGTGGCGCCGGAGCGGTTCTCGTCGCCGGGATTCGTCCAGCGGATCGCCGCGGCGCGCGTGGGGCTGTTCGTGGTGGACGAGGCGCACTGCGTGTCGCAGTGGGGGCACGACTTCCGGCCCGACTACTTCCGTCTCGCCGACGCCGCGCGGTACGTGGGGGCCGAGGCGATCGTGGCGTCGACGGCCACCGCGACCCCGCGGGTGGCCGCCGACATCGTGCGGCGGCTCTCGCTGCGCGATCCCGTCCGGGTGGCAACCGGCTTCGACCGCCCGAATCTGGCGTTCGGCGTGGCGCGTCCGGCGCCGCACGAGAAGCTGCCGCAGATCGTCGAGGCGCTGCGGCGTGAGGACGCGCTGCCGGCCATCGTGTACGCGGGCACGCGCGCGGGCTCCGAGGAGCTCGCCGAGCAGCTCGGGCGCGAGCTGGGCGTGAGCGCCGCGGCGTACCACGCGGGACTCGAGCGCGCCGATCGCGCCGATGTCCAGCGGCGCTTCCTCGCCGACCAGCTCGAGGTCATCGTCGCCACCAACGCGTTCGGCATGGGCGTCGACAAGCCGAACGTGCGGACCGTGGTTCACGCGAGCGTCCCCGCCTCGCTCGAGGCGTATTACCAGGAGGCAGGTCGTGCGGGGCGCGACGGGTTGCCCGCGCGCGCGTTGCTGTTCGCCGAGAACCGCGACAAGGCGCTCCACGTTCACTTCATCCGCCGCGATGAGCTCGACGACAAGATGCCGGGCCGGCTGGCGTGGCGGCTTGCCAGCGAGGCAAACGCCGACGGCGCGTTCCCGGAGCTGTCGCCTGCGCGCTACGACATCGACGCTTCGCAGCTCGCGGGCGAGGTCGATCTCAGCGGCGAGCAGCTGCGAGCGCTGGTGGGGCACCTCGCGCGGGCGGGAGTGCTGGAGCCCGCGCCGTCGTCGCCGGACCGGGTGGCCGGGCGGATCGTGGCCGCGTTCGACGGAAAGGCGGCGGCGCTGTGCCGGACCTCGGTGGGCGAGGCGTCGAAGGCCCGCTGGCGTCA
Organism: Thermoleophilaceae bacterium; assembly: GCA_025928265.1. Lineage (GTDB taxonomy): Bacteria > Actinomycetota > Thermoleophilia > Solirubrobacterales > Thermoleophilaceae > JAICJV01. Next base: position 15,529 of record JAICJV010000040.1, on the reverse strand, counting down.
GTACCGCGAGATCTGGGCGTACGTGGAGAGCGACAGCTGCCGGCGGCGGACGATCCTGCGGCACTTCGGTGACAAGGCCGAGCCGGTGCCGAATGGCCCCTGCTGCGACGCGTGCGGCGCCGACCTCGTCCCGCAGCCGCCGAAGATCGACCTGGGTGCGATCGAGGGCCTCGACGACGCGATCGTGTCGGTGGCGCGGATGGCCAAGCCTGCCGTCGGACGCACGACCTGCGCCGAGATCCTCCACGGTGCGCGCACCAAGAAGATCGAGCGCAACTCGTACAACGGGCTGCCGGCCTACGGCGTGTCGTCGAACATGCGCCGCGCCGACATCCTCGCGCGCATCGACGAGCTGATCGAAGAGAAGCGGATCGGCACGACGAGCGGGCCGTACCCCGTGCTCGTGCCGCCGTCGGTCCCGGCGTGAGCCTGCGCGTGGCCGTGCTGGTCTCGGGCGAAGGCTCGAATTGCCAGGCGATCCTCGACTCGCTGCACGGTCGCGAGATCGAGGTGGTGGGGGTGGGGTCGAACCGGGCGGAGGCGCGGGGACTCGAGCGCGGCCGCAGCGCCGGCGTCCAGACGGCGGTCTTCCCGGCCGCGGGCTACCCCGATCGGGCGGCGCGGGACGCGGCGATGGCGGACTGGATCGAGTCGCTTGGTGCCGAGCTCGTGGTGCTCGCCGGGTTCATGGAGATTCTCAGCCCCGAGTTCATCCGGCGCTTCGCAGGCCGGATCGTGAACGTGCATCCGTCGCTGCTTCCGGCCTTTGCGGGCATCCGCGCGATAGAGCAGGCGATCGACTACGGGGCGAAGGTGATGGGGGTGACGGTTCACTTCGTCGACGAGGGCGTCGACTCGGGCCCGATCATCCTGCAGGAAGCCTTCGACGTTCTTCCGTATTCTCGTGACATCGCCGCGATCGAGGAACGAGTGCACGAGATCGAGCACCGGCTGCTGCCGCGTGCCGTGGCCCTGATCGCGGCCGGAAAGGTGCGGATCGACCCCGATTCACCGCGCTACGTGATCGTCGAGGGAGGCCGCGATGGCGACGACTGACCAGGGGCCCGTCGAGGTCACCCAGCCGGGTGAGGTGCGCGTTCGGCGCGCGCTGCTCACGGTGTCCGACAAGCGCGGGCTCGTGGAGTTCGCGCGCGGACTGGCGGACCTCGGGGTCGAGATCGTCTCGACCGGTGGGACCGCCCGCGAGCTCACCGGCGCCGGGCTCTCGGTCCGCGCGATCGACGACTACACGGGCTTCCCGGAGATCCTCGACGGGCGCGTGAAGACGCTCAACCCGAAGATCTACGCCGGGCTGCTGGCGGTCCGCTCGAACCCCGAGCACGTCGCGACGCTGGCGGATCACGGGATCGAGCCGATCGACCTCGTCTGCGTGAACCTCTACCCGTTCGAGCGCACCGCGGCGCGCCGCGGCGTAAGCGACGAGGAGGTCATCGAGAACATCGACATCGGCGGCCCGACGCTGATCCGCGCGGCCGCGAAGAACCACCAGTTCGCGGCCGTCGTGGTTACGCCGGAGAGCTACGACGCGGTGCTCGAGGAGCTGCGGATGACCGACGGGCGGCTGTCCGAGCAGACGCGCGAGGCGCTCGCCCTCGACGCGTTCTCCTACACCGCCCGCTACGACGCGGCCATCTCGCGCTGGTTCGCCGAGCGCGAGGACGACTTCCCGGCGATGTACCCGCGCGTCTACGAGAAGGTGCTCGAGCTCACCTACGGCGAGAACCCGCACCAGCGCGCGGCCTACTACGCGACCGCCGGCGCCCGCACCCACCTGCTGTCGATGGTGTCGAAGCTCCACGGCAGGGAGCTGTCGTTCAACAACCTGCTCGACCTCGACTCCGGCCGCCGTCTCGTGGGCGAGTACGAGATCCCGTCGGTGGCGATCCTCAAGCACAACAACCCGTGCGGCGTGTCCGTGGCCAGCACGCCACTCGAGGCGTACGAGCGCGCATTCGAGTGCGACCCGCTCAGCGCCTACGGCGGCGTGTACATCTTCAACCGCAAGGTCGAGGCCGATGTCGCGCAGAAGCTCCACGAGACGTTCGTCGAGCTCGTGTTCGCGCCCGGCTACACCGACGAGGCGCTCGAGATCCTCACCCAGAAGCCCAACATCCGGATCCTCGAGGACCAGGAGCGCCGCACCGAGCCGATCGCCGAGCACGACGTGCGTCGCGTCCGCGGCGGCCTGCTCGTGCAGGACCGCGACGAGGACCTCGAGTCGCGCGACGAGATGCGCGTGGTCACCGAGCGCCCACCCACCGAGCGCGAGTGGGGCGAGCTTCTGTTCGCGTGGAAGGTCTGCAAGCACGTGCGCTCGAACGCGATCGTGCTGGCGAAGAACCTCGCGACGGTCGGCATCGGCGCGGGTCAGATGAGCCGTGTCGACTCCGTCGAGCTCGCGATCCGCAAGTCGCACCGCTCCCTCGACGGCGCCGCGATGGCCTCCGACGCCTTCTTCCCGTTCGCCGACGGCCCCCAGGCGGCGATCGACGCGGGCTGCCGCGCGATCATCCAGCCGGGCGGCTCGAAACGCGACGAAGAGGTGATCGAGGCCTGCAACGCGGCGAGCGTGGCGATGGTCTTCACCTCACGCCGGCACTTCCGGCACTAGGCCTCGTAAGCTCGCGCTGGGGCCTCTAGCTCAATCGGTCGAGCACCGCTCTTTTAAAGCGAGAGATCCGAGTTCGAGTCTCGGGGGGCCCACTCAATCCGTCCGATTGGTGTGCGAACATGTGTTCGTGCAGGGACGAGACAAAGAAGTCAAAGGACGACCCAGATCACCCCACGCGGTCAACGTGAAGCGCGTGTGCTTCCGTCACGGCGAGGCTGACTTCGGACGGTACAAGCAGGGCGGTAGGCGCTACCGCTACAAGTGCAAGCGCTGTTGCGCTGAAGCGGTCACGAGGCGCCATCGAAAGATCCGCGCGATCCTGCTTGCCGAAGCAGGCGGATCCTGCGTCGTTTGTGGCTATTCGCGGTGCAAGCAGAACCTGCACTTTCACCACGTCGATCCATCCAAGAAGTCTTTTGAGATGACGATGGCACGCGGAAAGTCGGAAGTCGCGTACCGCGCGGAGATGCTCAAGTGCGTGCTCGTGTGCGCGAACTGTCACGGCGAGATCGAGGACGGCTTGATCGAGTCGCCACCTGCGATGGGCGACGTCCTAGCCCCGCCCGGAGCGCTGGTCGATCGACGAGGTCGAGAGGAAGAAGAACCAGTACTCGAAGACCGCGATCACGATGATCACGCTTGCGCAGAGCACGAGGTCGAGGGCTGAGAGCGAGTACTCGGGGCCCAGCTCGTGCGGTCGCTCGCCGCGGAGGCTGCGCAGCCACGGCACGTGCTGGCGGATGGTCGGGCGGCGGCCGGTCATGCGGTCGTAGATTCCGCCGAGCCACCGCAACACTCGCAGCAGCACGAACGAAAAGACGCCCATGCAGACCGCGACCACGGCGACCGGTGCCATCGTCGGCTGCTGGGAGCTGCCCTGCACGCGCGATCCGACCCAGAGCGCCGCGAGCGGGCTGCCGGTCCACACGTTGAGCGCGGTCGCGCTCATCGCCGCGAGCAGCAGCGCGCGCTTGAGCCGCGCAACCGCGCTTGGGTGAGCGTCCCTCGCCGCAGGACCGGACCCCGAAACTGGCCGCATGCCTCCTCCTCCCGCGAGGGACGGTAGCCCGCGGCCGGGCCGGAGACAACGGCGGCGTTCACCACAATGGGCACATGACCGCTCCTCTTCCTGATGGCCACACCAGCCGCCCTGCCACCGACGACGACGCCGAGGCGATCCTCGCCGTCGGCGTCGCCCGCGACACCGCCGACGTCGGCCACCCCGACTGGTCGATCGACGACGTTCGCGAGGAGATGGCCGAGATCGACGCGGGCCTGGTCGTCTGCGGCCCCGCGGGTGCAATCGTCGCCTTCGGGTTCCTCGACGGCGGGCTCGCGCGCCCGAACGTGCACCCGGATGCGACCGGGCGCGGGATCGGGACGTGGCTGCGCGAGCAGCTGGAGGATCGAGCACGCGCGGCCGGTACGACCGAGCTGCGCCAGGACATCTTCGGCGCGAACGACGAGGCCCGCGAGCTCCTCGAGAGCGCCGGTTACGACGTCACTCAGCTCTACTGGCGCATGGTCCGCGACCTCGACGGCACGGAGCCGGAGCCGAGCTGGCCGGACGGCGCGCAGCCGCGTCCGTACACGCCCGGCGAGGACGACCACGCCGCGTATGGGCTGGTCGACGACGCCTTCAGCGACATCCCCGGCAACGTGAGCCACACCTTCGACGAGTGGCGCGGCCGCGCGCTCGGCGCCCAGTTCGCTCCCGACCTGGCCACCGTCGCGGGCGACATGGCGGGCGTCGCCCTCGCTGAGCGCTGGGGCGACGGCGAGGGCTACCTGTCCTATCTCGCGGTCGCGCGGGACTGGCGCGGTCGCGGCCTCGGCCGCGCTCTGCTCCAGGCGACGCTGCGCAACTTCGCGGACGCGGGCCTGAAGCGTGCGGTGCTTTCGGTGAACGGCCGCAACGAGTCCGCCACACGCCTTTACCGCGAGGCCGGCATGGACGTCGAGTTCCGCGCCGATCGTTTCGTGAAGCGCCTGAAGTGATCGCCGGCTACATCACCCGAACGCCCGCCGCCGAGGACGCCGAGGCGATCTTCGCGGTGGCGCACGCCGCCGACCTCGCGGACGCGGGCGTCACGGACTGGTCCCTGGCGGACGTCCGGAACGAGCTGCCCCATTCCGACGGCCTCGTGGTGTGCGACGGCGAAGGCACGATCGTCGCGTTCGCGCTTGTCCACGACATCGACGCGCACGTGGAGGTCCACCCTCGCGCCCGCGGCACCGGCATCGGGACGCGGCTCCTTGCCGAGGTGGAGGCGCGAGCGAAGGGCGACGTGATCCGCCAGGAGATCATGAGCTCGAACAGCCAGGCGCGGGCGCTGCTGGAGGCGGCGGGCTACGAGCAGGAGCAGCGCTACTGGCGGATGGAGCGCGCACTCGACGGGACCGAGCCGCGCCCGAACTGGCCGAACGACCTGCCACTGCGCCGGTTCGAGCGAGGCCGCGACGACCACGCAGCCTACGAGCTCGTCTCGGAGGCGATGAGCGACATCCCCGGCGACACCGAGCGCTCATTCGAGCAGTGGTGCGTCCGTGCGCTGGGGGAGGGACTGGCGCCGGAACTGAGCACGGTCGCCGGCGAGATGGCGGGCATCGCGCTGTGCCGGCGACTCGGACCCCTGGTGGGCTCCACCGACTACATCGCAGGCGGCCGCGCGTGGCGCGGCCGCGGCGTCGGTCGCGCCCTCCTGGCCGAGTCGTTCGCGCGCTTCGCCGCGGAGGGCATGACGCGCGCGATCCTCTGGGTGAACGGCGTCAACGAGACCGCGACGCGCCTCTACCAGCGCGCCGGCATGGAGCCGACCGTGAGCGGCGTCCGCCTGGTCAAGCGCCTGCGACCGTGATCACCGCGGCGCTGATCGTCGTCGGTCTCTACGTGGGCTTCGTGCTCGCGCTGATCGCCGCGGGCCGCCATACGCAGGCGCGCGCAGTCGCGGGCTTCGTGCCCGACTGCGTGGTCCTCATCAAGCGCCTGATCAGCGACGAGCGCGTGCCGCGTCGCCGCAAGCTCCCGCTCGTCCTGCTCGCCGGCTATCTCATCTCGCCGATCGACCTCATACCCGACTTCATCCCGGTCGCGGGCCAGCTCGACGACGCGATCCTCGTGGCACTCGCGCTCCGCTCCCTCACGCGCGCCGGCGGCCCCGATCTCATGCGAGAGCACTGGCCGGGCCCGCCGGAATCGCTGCGCGCCGTCCTTCGCCTTGCGGGCGCCCGTTCGACGTAAGGTTGGAATGTGACCCTGCCGCTGGCTCTTGGCGACTCATTCCGGTCGTTCTTCGACGCGCTCGACAAGTTCTTCTCGTCGCTCGCGGCGGTGCACTGGGGACCGCTCGCGATCGGGCTCCTGGCGTTCCTCGTCTACCTGACGCTGCGCGCCCGCGCCTCGTTCAACATCCTGCGCGCCGCGTACCCCGAGAGCCCGATTCGCTTCCGCGAGATCTGGGCCGCGTACTGGGCCGGCTACGGATTCAACATGGTGATCCCGGCACGCGGCGGCGACGTCATCCGCCTGTTCCTGACGAAGACCTCGGTGCCCGGCTCGACCTACCCCGCGGTCGCGGCTTCGTTCGCCGTCGAGGCCGTCTACGACGCGACGATCGCGGTGGTGGTGCTCGGGTTCGCGTTCACCCAGGGCGTGTTTCCCAAGCCACCCGACTTCTCGAAGCTGAACGCGTTCGACCTCTCGTACTTCGCATCCCACCCGCAGTTCACGCTGTTCGTGCTGACGGCACTGGCCATCGCGGTCATCGTGCTCACCGCGATCCTCTCCTCGCGCGTGAGGGCGTTCTGGGCGCGCGTACGCCAGGGCCTGACGATCCTGTTCGACCGCCGCCGCTACATCCGCCAGGTCTGGCTCGTGCAGTTCTGCGGCTGGCTCTGCCGCTTCACCGCGTTCTGGTTCCTGCTCGAGGCGTTCAACATCGGTGGGTCCGTGCGGAACGTGATGCTGGTGCTGGGGGCAATGGCGGTATCGGCGGTCGTGCCGTTCACACCGGGAGGCGCGGGCGTCGTCCAGGCGCTGCTCGTGAAGGTGTTCGCGGGCACGGCGAGCGCCGACACCGTGGCGGCCTACTCGGTCGGCCAGCAGGTGGCGATCGCGGCCTGGTCGTTCGCCATCGGCTTCATCGGCCTGGCGACGATCTTCCGGATCCGCAGCTTCAAGGAAGTGATCGCGCGCGGCCGCGAGGACCGCGAGGCGGACAAGGCTGCTGCGGCTCCGAACCCTGCGGGATAGCCGCCCGCGAGATGCAAGCCCGGACACGCGGGTTGGCGGTGCCGGCGAGAGGCCGCGCACCGGGCGCAGCAGATCGCGTTCTAAGTGCCGAAGCCCTCACGGGCTTCGCGTACCAGGGTGACGGCCTCGGGGAACAGCGTGCTCATCGCCTGCCGCAGGTCGGCGGCCTGCTGATCGACGCCGCCCTGGAGGTTGATGCGCTGAAGCGCCGCCACCGTCATGTCGACCGCCAGCTTGATCGCGTTGTCGGCCCAGGCGACCTTCTGCGCGCCCTGCATCTGCTCCGCGAACTCGGCCATCCGCCGGCGCAGCTCGTCGGGGTCTCCGAACAGTCCGAATGGATCCTCTGAGGACATGTGAACAACTCTAGCCCCTGGGGATAGCCTGAAACCCATGGCGCTCGTGACAGTCGAGGCCGGCGGGGTCGAGCTGGCGATGGAGGAAAGCGGCACGGGCGCGGACGTGGTGTTCGTCCACGGCACGGCCACGGCGCGCAGCGTCTGGCGGGAGACGATCGCGGCGCTCGGCGGTGACGTGCACGCGATCGCCTACGACCGCCGCGCGTACGGCGACAGCGGCGCGCCCGAGCCCTACGGCGGCACCACGGTCGGCGAGCAGGCCGACGACCTGGCCGAGCTGATCGAGTCGCTCGACACCTCACCGGTCCTGCTCGTGGGCCACGAGCTGGGCGCGCTCGTCTGCCTCGACGTGTTGTTGCGCCACCGCGGCCTGACAAGAGGAGCGGTCCTCGTCGAGCCGTCGATGTTGTGGCTGAGCCCCGCGGGGCCCGACGCCCTGAGCGCCCTTCGCGAGGTGGTGGAGAAGGCGGCGTACGAGCGCGGCGCCGACGCCGCGGTCACGGCCTTCCTCGAGGCCGTCGACGGTCCGCGGGCGCTCGGGCGGCTCGGCCCCGAGCGTGCGTCGGTCCCGCCGCGCGCCTTCGCCGCCGACCTCGCTGCCGCGGCGAGCTGGCCGGCGGGCAGGCGCGAGCTCGCCAGGATCGACGCGCCGGTGACGGTGGTGAGCGGGACCTCGACGTCGCCCGTCCGGCGTGACGCCGCGGCCACGCTCGTGAGGCTGCTGCCGGACGCGCGTCACGTCGACGTGGCCGCCGGTCATCTGGCTCACGTCGAGGATCCGGCGGGCGTCGCCGCCGCGATCGCGAGCGCCCTATGATCGGGCGCTGATGTCCCAGCGACTGAGTCCCGAGCAACGTCGCACACGCGACCGCTTCGAGCGCGGAATCGGTCTGATCGCGCCCTTCCTCAACCTCGTCCTCGCCGCCGGCGACCGGATCTCGCGCGTGGTCGAGCCTGAGGACAGCGAGTACTACCCCGTCCGCTCCGGGCTGCTCGAGGAGGAGAGCAGGGAGACGCCCAAGTCCGGCGCTTCCTGAGCCCCTAACACTCGTCTGTCAGGATTTCGCGCCCCCGTGAATCGAGAGGAACAGCTCAGCTGGGAGGCCCGCATGGGCCGCCCCGTGGCGATCGCCGCGTTCGTCTCCGCGATCCTGCTCGTGGTGTCGATGGTCTACTCGAGCAGCAAGCTCAACCAGTCGACGAACGACACGATCGACGGCCTGCGCCTGATTCACGACAACAAGAGCGCGGTCCTGATCACCACGGTCCTCCAGGCGCTCTCCACCGGTCTGCTCGCAGCGCCGCTGTGGTTCCTCTACAAGGTCACCCGCTACCGCCGCCAGGAGCTGCCGCCGCTTGCGCGCTACCTCGCGCTGTACGCGCCGATCGCCGCGGCGGTCCTGCTGCTGATCCGCCAGATCCAGGTCACGAACGTGGCCGACAAGGTGATCAAGTACCTCGCCGCGCAAGGTGGTCTTCCGCCGCAGGCCGCGAACGACCACGCGAAGCACGAGCTCTCACACGGCGCGATCCAGATCGTGGGCGGGCTGGCGCTGGCGGCGGGCCTGGCGCTCGCGTTCGCCTTCATCATCATCTCGCTGAACTCCATGCGGGCGGGCGTCCTGTCGCGCTTCATGGGGATCATCGGGATCATCGTCGGCGTCCTGTTCGTGATCCCGCTGCTGGGACAGGTCCCGATCGTCGAGGTCTTCTGGGTCGCGGCGCTGGCGCTGCTGTTCCTGGGCCGCTGGCCGCAGGGAGGGCGCGGGCCCGCGTGGGAGACCGGCGAGGCGACTCCGTGGCCGACCGCTCAGGATCGCGCCGCCGCGATGGCCGAGGCGCGCGCCGACCGCGAGCTCGAGCGTGAAGAGGCGCGCGAGCCGGTTGCGGCGGGAGGGCGCCGTCCGGCTCCGGAGGGAGAGCCGGACGGCGACAGACCCGTCACGAATTCACACCCCCGCTCGAAGAAGCGGAAGCGAAAGCGCCGCTAGCTACGAAGCCGCAGCCAGCCGGTGCGCGTAGGGGACGATGCGCGTGCGCGTGCGCGGCCGCACGATCGGCTGCGCGATGGGCAGCGACGGCGTGAGCAGCGTCAGTCGCGCGACGACCGTGGCGCACGGGAAGGGCTTCTTGATGTACTCATCGGCGCCGACGGTGATCGCGAAGTCGCGGTCGAGCTTGCCGGCCCGGGCGCTGATCATCACGATCGGCATGAGCCGGTTGTGCGCCTCTTCCCGCAGCTCGCGCACGAGCTCGTAGCCGGTGATGTCACGCAGGTTGGCCTCGAGGACGAGCGCGTCCGGGCGCTTCTCCTCGATCAGCTCACGCGCCTCCGTGCCGTTGTCGGTAGCGATGACGCCGTAGCCGGCCCACTCGAGCTGGCGCGAGATCAGCGCCGCGTACTCGACATCGGGATCGGCCACGAGGACCAGAGGTCGAACAATGCTGCTGTCAGTCGGCATCCTTGCCTCACACTTCTCTAGGGGCTACAGCGGCGACATCCTTGTTACCGCAACCGGGGTAATCGCCCGGACCGGCGAAGAATTGAGGCCGCTGGGAGATTTCTGTCAGGCGCGCGCTTCGGGCCCGGTGTCGAGCAGCCGCCACAGCGTCTCGAGCAGCTTCCTGGGCGGGAACGGCTTCTCGATGTAGACGTCGGCGCCGATGCGCAGCCCGTAGTCGCGATCGAGCGCGCCGGTGCGGGCGGACAGCAGCACGATCGGGACGTGCTGCGTCGCGTTCTCCTCCTTCAGCCGGCGCACCAACTCGTAGCCGTTCAGGTTGGGCATCATGATGTCGAGCACGAACGCGGACGGCGGCTGCTCGAGCGCCTGCTCCAGCGCGTCGCTGCCATTCGCGACGGTCATCACGTCGAAGCCGCCGCCTTGCAGCGCAGCCTTCACCAGACTCGCGACGTCGACGTCGTCGTCCGCCACGAGCACGCGTGGCTTCACGCGATCGCCGGCGCCTCGGGTAGCCGCTCGAGCGCGGCCTCCATGTCCGCTTCCGAGAACTCGACGTCCTCGAGCCGGCCCGCGTGGTAGGCGTCGTAGGCGGCCATGTCGAAGTGGCCGTGCCCCGAGAGCCCGAGCAGGATGACCCGCGCCTCGCCCGCCTGCTTCGCGGCCTCGGCCTCGTCGAACAGGGCGCGGATCGCGTGCGCGGGCTCCGGTCCCGGGACGATTCCCTCAGTGCGCGCGAACCGGACGGCCGCCTCGAACGACGTGTTCTGCCCGTACGCGCGCGCCTCGATCACGCCGTGCCTCACGAGACCGCACAGCATCGGCGCGTCGCCGTGGTAGCGCAGACCGCCCGCGTGCATCGGCGGTGGCACGAAGTCGTGGCCGAGCGTGTACATCGGCAGCAGCGGGGTCATGCCGACGGTGTCGCCGAAGTCGTAGCGGTAGGCGCCGCGCGTGAGGGTCGGGCATGCCGACGGCTCGGCGGCCACGAAGCGCGTCCTGGCCTCGCCGCGCAGGACGCGCCGCACGAATGGGAACGTGAGCCCCGCGAAGTTCGAGCCGCCGCCGACGCAGCCCACGACCACGTCGGGCTCCTCGCCGGCCATCGCCATCTGCGCCATCGCCTCCTGGCCGATCACGGTCTGGTGCAGGCACACGTGGTTGAGCACCGAGCCGAGCGCGTAGTTGGTGTCGTCGTTGGTGGCCGCCACCTCCACGGCCTCGGAGATCGCGATGCCGAGCGACCCGGTGGGGTGTGACTGCTGAGACTGCCCGGCCTGCGTCAGGTTCGAGGGCGAGCGATGCACCGTGGCGCCCCAGGTCTCCATCATGGCCCGCCGGTAGGGCTTCTGGTCGTAGGAGGCGCCCACCATGAACACCTCGCACTCGATCCCGAACAGCGAGCAGGCGAGGGCCAGTGCCGAGCCCCACTGGCCGGCGCCGGTCTCGGTGGCGAGCTTGCGCACGCCCGCCTGCGCGTTCTCGTACGCCTGCGGGATCGCGCTGTTGGGCTTGTGCGATCCGGCCGGCGACACGCCCTCGTACTTGAAGTAGATGTGCGCGGGCGTGTCGAGCGCGCGCTCGAGCCGTCGGGCGCGGAAGAGCGGCGTGGGGCGGTAGAGCTTGTAGGCCTCGCGCACCTCCTCCGGGATCTCGACCTCCGGTTCCGGCGACACCTCCTGCTGGATCAGCCCCATCGGGAAGATCGGCGTGAGGTCGTCCGGTCCCGCGGGCTCCTGGGTCTGCGGGTTGAGTGGCGGGATCGGGTCGCCCGGAAGGTCCGGGAGCAGGTTCACCCAGTGAGTCGGGATCTCCGACTCGGGCAGCGTGTACTTGACCTGTTCGTCGCTCACGGGGCTCCTTCCGTCGCGGGGAGGAGCCCCACAACCTATTCGTCTGTCTGGCCCGAGGCCACCTTCTCGCGGATCTTCTCGGTCACGGTCGGGTCGCGCAGGGTGGTCACGTCACCCAGCTCGCGGCCCTCGGCGATGTCCTTGAGCAGCCGGCGCATGATCTTGCCGGAGCGTGTCTTGGGCAGATCGTCCGCCCACACGATGCGCTTCGGCCGCGCGAGCTTGCCGATCTTGTCGGCCACGTGGTCGCGGATCTCCTGGACCATGTCGTCGTCGCCCTCGCCGGCTCTGCCCTCGAGCGTGACGAACGCGACCACCGCCTGTCCGGTGTCCTCGTCCTTCGCGCCGATGCACGCCGCCTCGGCCACCTTCTCGTGCGAGACGATCGCGGACTCGATCTCCATCGTCGACATCCGGTGCCCCGAGACGTTGATCACGTCATCGGTGCGGCCGACGATCCAGAAGTAGCCGTCGGAATCGATCTTCGCGGCGTCGCCGACGTTGTAGATGTCCTTGCCGTACTTCGACCAGTACGTCTCGACGAAGCGGTCGTCCTCCTTGTAGAGGGTGCGGGCCATGCCCGGCCACGGCCGCCGGAGAGTCAGGAAGCCGCCGCCCTCCTCGACGATCTCGCCGTCCTTGCGCACGACGGCCGCCTCGATGCCCGGGAACGGCTGCGTGGCCGAGCCCGGCTTGGTCCGGGTGATCCCCGGAAGCGGCGTGATCATGATGTGGCCGGTCTCGGTCTGCCACCACGTGTCGACGACCGGGCAGCGCTCGCCGCCGATCACCTTGTGGTACCAGGCCCACGCACGCGGGTTGATCGGCTCCCCGACCGATCCGAGCAGGCGCAGCGACGAGAGGTCGTGCTTGTTCGGGTACTCGTCGCCCCACTTGATGCAGGCGCGGATCGCGGTCGGCGCCGTGTACAGGATCGTGACCCCGTACTTCTCGACGATCTCCCACCAGCGGTCCTTGTCCGGGAAGTCCGGCGCGCCCTCATACAGGATCGACGTCGTGCAGTTGGCCAGCGGCCCGTAGACGATGTACGAGTGGCCGGTCACCCAGCCGATGTCGGCCGCGCACCAGTACACGTCGTCGTCCGGCTTGAGGTCGAACACCACCTCGTGCGTCGCAGCGACGCCGGTCATGTAGCCGCCCGTCGTGTGCACGATGCCCTTCGGCTTCGCGGTCGAGCCCGAGGTGTAGAGGATGTAGAGCGGGTGCTCGGCCTCCAGCTGCTCGGGCTCGCAGTCGGTGTCGACCTCCTGGCTGATCTCGTGCCACCAGTGGTCGCGCCCCTCGGTCATCGGCGTGTCCTCGTCGGTGCGCTTCACCACGATCACGCTCTTCAGCGAGGGCAGTTCATCGCCGAGGATGTCGTCGACCTTCTCCTTCATCGGCATGGGCTTGCCGCGCCGCAGGCTCGCGTCGGCGGTCACAAGCACCTTCGCGTCCGACACCTCCATGCGCTCCTTGACGGAGTTCACGGAGAAGCCGCCGAACACCACGTTGTGGATCGCGCCGATACGCGCGCAGCCGAGCATCGCGGCCGGCGTCTCGGGCAGCATCGGCATGTAGATGCCGACGACGTCGCCCTTCTCGACGCCGAGCTTCTTCAAGACGTTCGCGAAGCGCTGGGTCATCTCCAGCAGCTCGCTGTACGTCACGTCCCTGGTGTCGCCGTCCTCACCGACCCAGTGATAGGCGACCTTGTCGCCCTTCCCGTTGTCCACGTGGCGGTCGAGGCAGTTGTAGGAGGCGTTGATCTTGCCCTCCTTGAACCACTTCGCCCACGGTGCGTTCCACTCGAGAACGGTCTCCCACGGCTCGAACCAGTCGAGCTTCTTGGCCCAGCTCTCCCACCAGGCCTGCCAGTCGCCTTCGGCCTCGTCGTAGACGGCGGGGTCGTTGAAGTTGGCCTGTTTCCTGAACTCCTCGGGCGGGTCGAATACGTCCTCGTCCCTGAGAAGTACCTCGAGGTCTTCGCGTTCCTCGACGTCAGCCATATCTCCCCCTTGGATCGTCCCTAAGGGAAAGCTACCCGGTCCGGGCTGTGGGCAACTTATCTGCGGTCAGATCGCTGATATGGACGCGGCCAGCGCGCGATAGCGCTGAGCCGGGTCCGGCGCGCCGAACACGTGCGAGCCGGCCACGAAAAGCGTCGCTCCGGCGTCCGCGCAACGGGGCGCGGTCTCGGTGTCGACGCCCCCGTCGACCTCGATCGTGCAGGTCGCCGGAAGCAGCTGACGCAGCCGCACGAGCTTGTCGATCGAGGACTCTATGAACGACTGCCCGCCCCAGCCGGGGTTCACCGTCATGCAGAGCACGTGGTCGACCACGTCGGCGACCTCGGTGACCGCGACGGCGGGCGTGCCGGGGTTGAGCGCGAGCCCCGCGCGGCAGCCCGCCTCGCGCACGCTGTTCAGCGCGAAGTTCACGTGCGGCGTCGCCTCGAAGTGGACGGTGATCGCGTCCGCGCCGGCGTCGGCGAACGCCTTCACCTGGCGCTCGGGCCGCTCGATCATCAGGTGCACGTCCAGCACCCCGCCGGCGCCGTGCACCTGACCCGCGAGCGCCTCGACGATCAGCGGGCCGATGGTGATCGGCGGCACGAAATGCCCGTCCATCACGTCCACGTGGATCACGCGTGCGCCGGCGTCCATCACGGTCGCCACCTGGTCGCCGAGACGCGCGAAGTCCGCCGAGAGGATCGACGGAGCCACCCGCATCTCGCTCATCATCTCGGCGCGCATCGCGCGGGCACGCTAACGCAACCGGGGTTGCGAACCGCGCGAAATGAGAAATTTGGCTGTACTCTGGCGCCAGTCACCGGTTGGCGCATGATGCGCATACCCGTGAATACGTGAGGCTCTAATTGAGGGGACACGCATGACCAAGAGGGGGGTGCCGGCGGTCGTCATCGTGCTGATCGCCGCGCTTGCGTGCTGCGGTGCCGCTTCGGCTCGTACAAGCACGCTGAAGATTTCGCAGGCGAAGAAGCTCGCTCGCACGCTTGCGGCGAAGCAGGTGCGCGGCCGCGACGTGGTCTCGTTCCACATCACGAAGGCGAAGCGCACCGGCCGCCGGTCGGTCGTGTTCGCGTACGACGACCGCACGGCGGACAACGTGTACTGCACCGCGACCCTGGTCGTGACGCGCACAGTCGGTGTGCACAAGACCACGACGCGTGCGCGCTTCCGCGGTCAGCGCTGCAACGGCATACCGTCGGACGTGCTCGCCATCGAGGCGGCCACGCGCAGCGCCGTTCGCGCGCTTCGCTCCACGACCGCCGAGACCAGGCAGTCGCTCGACGCCCTCGAGACGTCGCTGCGCAGCTGCCGCAATCTCAAGGTCCCCAAGGCGCGCCGCAGCACGGCGGCCGCGATCGTGGACATCGCGACCGTGGAGGCGCTGGTGGCGCCGAACGACGCGGCGCTGACCGACTTCGTCGCGGCGCTCGGAAACGTCGTGACGGGCCGCTCGGTGCTCGCCTCGGGTATCGCGGGCTGGAGCGACGAGCTGGCGGCGATCCACTCGCTGCCGTCGATCCCCGATCCGTGCGCGACGCTCAAGACGTGGTCGCGCAACGGCTGGGCGGCCGACCAGTCGCCGGTCGACCTCGCTGCCTACAGGGCGGTCGACAGCCGCACCGCGGCGGACGAGCGCGCGATCGCGCGCACGGCTCGGTTCCTCGCCACAGCCGGCGTGTTCCCGCGCACGGTCGTGCAGTTCACGCCGAAGGGCCTCCTGCTGCGCCTGGCGCCGAAGGTCGGCACCACCGGCGGCAAGAAGTCCGCGAAGCTCGCGCGCCTCTAGGGGCGCGCACTGCGCAGGCGCGCGTCGGGTCGCGGGGGCCCGGCGCGCGCCGCGCTACCCAGCCGACGAAACGTTCGACCTCGGCGGCCTGCCGAGCAGGGCGCGGACGTTTCGGCACCGAGGTCTCCGTTTCGTAGCCGACGAAACGTTCG
>JAICJV010000026.1 GCA_025928265.1 Thermoleophilaceae bacterium | reverse complement strand
CTCGAGGCGCGGCTCGACCTCGCGCGCGACGATCTCGGCCGCGCAACGCGCGACCTTTCCGCCGCCGAGGCTGCCGCCGCCGAGGCCGTCGCGGCGCGCGACGAGGCGGAGCGCCTGCTCGGCGAGGTTGTCGCCCGGCGCCAGGCGGCCGAGGAGCAGTTCGCGCGCCAGTCGCGCATGCGCGAGGCGCGGGCCGGGCGGGTCCACGCGGCGCGGTCCGCGCACGATCGGATCGGCATGCGGCTGGAGCGCGCGCGGGACGTCGCACGGGCGGCCACCGAGGGATCGGCGCGGCGGCGTGTGGAGCTGGAAGCGCTGGAGGCCGCCGAGCGCGAGGCGCCTGAGGCCGGTGCGGGCAGCGAGCGGATCGCCGAGATCGAACGGGATCTCGCCGCCGTCGATGCGCAGCGCGAGCGGGCGCTCGAGGAGCAGCTCGCGGAGCTCGCGGCCGAGCGCGATGCCGCGGAGGCGCGGCGGGCTTCGCTCGAAGCCGGGGTTACGGAGGCGCGTGCGGCGCTGCAGGCGGCCGAGGGCGCCGCGGACGAGGCGCGCACGGCGCGCTCCGCTGCGGACCGCGCCCTGGAGGCGGCCCGGCGCGAGGCGGCGTCGGTCGGCGCGGAGCTCGCGAGCGTGAACCAGTACCTGCGGTCCGCCGGCGGAGCGCCGGGCGGGGCGCGATCTCTTGCCGACGAGCTGGGCGTCCAGCCCGGCTACGAGCTGGCGCTGGCCGCGGTCCTCGGGCCGCTGTTGCGAGCTGGCCTCGTGGAGGACGTGACATCGGGAGTGAGGCTGCTGGACGGCGCACGCGACGGCGGCAGCGCCCTGATCCTCGGTCCCTCTGCATCTGTGTCCGCGTCTGCGTCTCCTCCGGGTGGCCGGCCGCTGCTGGACCTGGTGCAGCCTTCCGAGCAGGTGGCAACGCTTGCCCAGCGCCTGCTCGCGAACGCCTGGGTCGTCGACTCGCTGGAGTCGGTCCCAGCGCCGTTCACCGGCATCGCGGCCACGCCCGACGGGCACGTGCTCGTCGGCGCGACGGGCGAGATCCGCCGCGCGCCGGGCGGCGGCGAGCAGCGTGTGCTCGAGCAGCGCAACCGGCGCGAGGAGCTGGTGGCGGCGTCGGCGGCGGCCGCCGAGGGCGAGGGCGACGCCGGGCGGGCCGTGGAGGCCGCGCGCGAGGCGGTCAACGAGGCGTACGCCGAGCGCGACCGCCTGGAGGGCGCGCTTCGAGGCGCGGTGCGCGAGCACGACGAGGCGGCCGAGGCCGTGCGCCGGGCGGACTGGACGATCAATCGCCGGCGCGAGGCGCCCGACGAGGGACCGCTCGCGGTCCGCCACGCCGAGCTCAGCGCGGAGCTCCGCGCCGAACGGCGGCTGGCGGAGCAGGCCGAGCGCGAGCGGACCGAGCGTCTCCGGCGGATCGACTTCCTGCGGGCGCGGATCGCCCGCGATGCCGAGGTGGTCGCGCTGGCCGAGCGCGCTTCCGCTGCGCTCGAGGCGGCGCAGTCGGCGGTGGGCGCGCGGCGGGAGTCGCTGGTCGCGGCGCTCGAGGCGGACGAGGCGATGGGCGAGACCACCGCGGCGCGGCTGCGCGAGTGCGCGAGCGAGGAAGCAGGGCTGCAGTCGCGCCTGCGCTACGCGAGTGAGGTGGTGACGAAGGCAGAGGTGCGCGCCCAGCAGCTGCGCGACCACGCGCGCGACACGCGGATCGACCTCGACCGGATCGCCGAGTCGCTCGGCTTCGATCCCGAGGCGGAGCAGCGCACGCCGCTCGAGGAAGAGCTGGGCGAGGAGGCGCGGGCGGATCTCGAGTCACGGATCGAGCGGCTCGCGCGGCGGCGCGAGCAGCTGGGGCCGGTCAACCCGCTCGCGAAGGACGAGTACGAGGAGGCGGTCGCGCACGTCGAGGAGCTCGAGCAGCAGCGTGAGGACATGGAGAGCGCGCTCGCCGAGCTCGAGGGTCTCATCAAGGAGACGGACCGGCGGATCCGCGAGAGCTTCGAGCAGACCTTCGACGCGGCGGCGAAGAACTTCGAGGAGACGGTCGCGCACCTCTTCCCGGGCGGTCGCGGCCGGCTGCGGCTCGTCCAGCCCGACGGCCCGCGCCCCGTGATCGGGGGGGCCGAAGCGCCCGCGGCCGACGAGTCTGAGGAGTCCGCCCAGGCCGACGACGTGGCGGAGGCCGCCGCCGAGGCCGAGGAGGAGCAGCCCGACAGGTCGGAGCCGGGCGTCGAGATCGAGGTCACGCCGGCGGGCAAGGCGACCAAGCGGCTGTCGCTCATGTCGGGCGGCGAGAAGTCGCTCGTGGCGCTGGCGTTCCTCTTCGCCGTGTTCCTCGCGCGGCCGTGCCCGTTCTACATCCTGGACGAGGTCGAGGCCGCGCTCGACGACGCGAACATCGACCGCTTCCTGCAGCTCGTCCGCCGGTTCTCAGACCGCGCGCAGTTCATCATCGTCACGCACCAGAAGCGGACGATGGACGCGGCCGACTGCCTCTACGGCGTGAGCATGGGCGGCAACGGCGTCTCGAAGGTCGTGTCCCGCAAGCTCGGCCCGGACCGCGACTTCGAGACGCTGGCCTCGGAGTCGGACGCCGCGGCGGCGTAGCCCTATCCTGCGCCACGCGATGGCGCGAACCTGGCGAGAACTCTTCATCACCGACGAGCCCGTTGCCGATCGTGCGGCGGCCGAGGAGGAGCCCGACCGCCGCGGCGGCTTCTTCCGCCGCCTCCGCGACAACATGGCCAAGTCGCGCCAGGCACTCGGTGCCGAGCTCCAGGCGAGCGTGTTCCAGACGCTCGACGACGAGACCTGGGAACGCCTCGAGGAGACGCTGATCTACGCGGACGTGGGCGCCACCACCACGGCCAAGATCGTCGAGCGGCTCGAGACCGAGGCGGGCTCCGGCGATCTCGCCTCGGGGGAGGACCTCACGCGCCGCCTCCAGGAGCTGCTCGCCGACGCCGCGCGCACGGGTGACGACAAGATCGACCTGCGCCACGAGCCCACGGTGATACTCATGACCGGGGTGAACGGGACCGGCAAGACCACGACGATCGGCAAGATCGCCCATCACCTCGTCCACGAGATGGGCAAGTCGGTGCTGCTCGCGGCCGGCGATACGTTCCGCGCGGCCGCCGTGGAGCAGCTCGGCATCTGGGCCGAGCGGGTGGGCACCGACTTCATCCGCGCCGAGCACGGCTCGGATCCGGGCGCCGTCGCCTACGACGCGATCGACGCGGCACGGGCGCGCGGGCGCGACGTCGTGATCATCGACACCGCCGGCCGCCTGCACACGCAGCAGCATCTGATGGACGAGCTGCGCAAGGTCCGCAAGGTCATCCAGAAGCAGATCCCCGACGCGCCGCACGAGACGCTCCTCACGATCGATGCGACCACCGGCCAGAACGGCCTGCGCCAGGCGATGCTCTTCCGCGAGGCGGTCGATGTCGACGGAATCGTGCTCACGAAACTCGACGGCACCGCAAAGGGCGGCATCGCGCTCGCGATCGCCCAGGAACTGGGAGTGCCGGTCAAGCTGATCGGTATCGGCGAGACGCTCGAGGACCTGCGCCCGTTCGACCCGGACGACTTCGCCCGGGCGCTGCTCGAGGTCTGATGGCCGAGCGCGCCGACGGCACGCGCGTCGT
Organism: Thermoleophilaceae bacterium; assembly: GCA_025928265.1. Taxonomy (GTDB): domain Bacteria; phylum Actinomycetota; class Thermoleophilia; order Solirubrobacterales; family Thermoleophilaceae; genus JAICJV01. The sequence goes on along the minus strand of JAICJV010000026.1, from coordinate 27,823 downwards.
TCACGCGGGCGTTCCCGACGCCGCGCACGGCGAGCCGCTGCTGCCGGGGCCGGAGTTCGCGTCGCTCTACCACCTGAGCGGCGAGCCCAGCGGCGCGTACACGTACGGCCGCTACGACAACCGCACCTGGGCGGCGTTCGAGGCGGCGCTCGGCGACCTCGAAGGCGGCAGCGCCGTGGTGTTCGGCTCGGGGATGGCCGCCTGCTCGGCGGTCCTCCTGTCGTCGCTCGCTCCCGGCGAGGCGCTGCTGCTGCCCGAGGACGGCTATCCGGCGGTGCGCACGCTGGCCCGCGAGCATCTGGCGCCGCGCGGGGTGGAGGTGCGTTACGCGCCGTCGGGCGCGGAGTTCGCCGAAGCCGTCACCGACGACCTCGCGTTCGTGTGGGTGGAGACGCCGTCCAACCCCGGGCTCGAGGTATCCGACGTGCGCGAGATCACCCGCCGCGCGCACCTCGCCGGTGCGCTCGTCGCGGTCGACAACACGCTCGTCACGCCGCTCGGGCAGCGCCCGCTCGGGCTCGGCGCCGACTTCTCGGTGTCGAGCGACACCAAGTACGTGAGTGGACATTCGGACCTCCTGCTCGGCCACGTCGCGGTGGACGACGGGGCGCTGGCGGAACGCCTGCGCACCTGGCGGAGCACAACGGGTGGCATCGCCGGGCCGTTCGAGACCTGGCTGGCGCACCGCTCGCTCGCGACGCTCGACGTCAGGCTGGAGCGCCAGTGCGGCACGGCTCTGGCGCTGGCGGAGCGGCTGCTGGGGCGCGACGACGTGGCCGGCGTCCGCTACCCCGGGCTGCCAGACGACCCGTCGCACGCGCTCGCCGCGGCCCAGATGTCGCGCTTCGGCGCGATCGTCGTGTTCGATGTGGGCAGCCGCGAGCGCGCCGACCGCTTCCTCGCCCTCTCCGAGCTGGTGGCCGACGCGACGAGCTTCGGCGGCGTCCACTCGTCCGCCGAGCGGCGCGCGCGCTGGCCGGGCAACGAGGTGCCGGAGGGCTTCATCCGGATGAGCGTGGGCTGCGAGACGCCCGCCGACCTCATCGCGGACGTCGAGCAGGCGCTCGACCGGTCGGGCTGAGACGAGGTCCGCCCGCCCAATCGGGCTCCTTCACACATAGGATCGGGCCATGCCGGATTGGGTCGCCTGGATGATCGTCGCCGCCGCCTTCGCGGTCGGGGAGATATTCACGCTCGGGTTCTTCCTGGGCCCGATCGCCGTGGCCGCGGTGATCTCTGCGGTCGTGGCGGCCGTCGGCGCCGGCGTCGAGGTGCAGTTCGCCGTGTTCGTGGTCTGCTCGGTCGGCTCGTTGTTCTTCCTGCGGCCGATCGCGCTCCGGCATACCCGTGCGCAGGGGACCCTGCGGACGGGGGCCGCCGCCCTGATCGGGCAGCGCGCGGTGGTGCTAGAGCGCGTCGATGCGGACCACGGTCAGGTGAAGATCGGCGGCGAGGTGTGGACGGCGCGGCCCTACGACGAGTCCGAGGTGTTCGAGCCCGGCACGCGCGTCGACGTGATGAAGATCGAGGGCGCGACCGCGCTTGTCGCCGAATGAGGAGGTAGTCCCATGTCCGCAGGCGTGATCGTCCTGCTGGTGATCGCATTCGTCGTGCTGATCACGCTCGGGCGCGCGGTCCGGATCGTGCCGCAGGCGCGCGCGGGCGTGGTCGAGCGCCTCGGCCGCTACCAGCGCACGCTCGACCCCGGGCTTGCGCTGGTGGTGCCGTTCGTCGACCGCGTGCGACCGTTGATCGACCTCCGCGAGCAGGTCGTGTCGTTTCCGCCGCAGCCCGTCATCACCGAGGACAACCTCACGGTCGAGATCGACTCGGTCATCTACTACCAGGTCACCGATCCGCAATCGGCGACCTACGAGATCTCCAACTACATCCAGGCGATCGAGCAGCTCACCGTCACCACGCTCCGCAACGTGATCGGCGGGATGACACTCGAGCAGACGCTCACGTCGCGCGACGAGATCAACTCGCAGCTGCGCGTGGTGCTCGACGAGGCGACCGGCAAGTGGGGCATCCGCGTGAACCGCGTGGAGCTGAAGTCGATCGACCCGCCGCCGACGATCCAGGAGGCGATGGAGAAGCAGATGCGCGCCGAGCGCGACCGCCGCGCGGCGATCCTCCAGGCGGAGGGCGTGAAGCAGTCGCAGATCCTCACCGCCGAGGGCGAGAAGCAGAGCTCGATCCTCCGCGCCGAGGGCCAGCGCGAGTCGCAGCGGCTCTATGCCGAGGGCCAGGCGAAGGCGATCGAGACGGTCTTCAACGCCATCCACGACGGCAAGCCCGACCGCGAGCTGCTCGCCTACCAGTACCTGCAGATGCTGCCGCAGATAGCGCAGGGCGAATCGAACAAGGTGTGGATCATCCCGAGCGAGATCACCCAGGCGCTCGGCAGCCTCGGCAGCGCGGTGGAGTCCGCGGTCAAGCCGTCCCGCGGAGCCGGCGGCGGTGACCACCCGAAGCCGCCTGCCGTCGACCGCGGCGAGGGTCCCGACCGACCGCCCGCGCCGCCCTCGCCCGGACCGGGTCCCGCGTAGTGACCCGCCGCTCGCGGCGACGCCTGGGCGCTAGCCTGATCTAGCCGTGTTCGACACGCTCTCAGAACGCCTCCAGTCCGCCCTCGGCGACGTCCGCTCGCGCGGCAAGCTGACCGAGGACGACATCAACAAGGCCATGCGCCAGATCCGTCTTGCGCTGCTCGAGGCGGACGTGAACTTCCAGGTCGTTAAGCAGTTCACGGGCGCTGTGAAGGAGCGCGCGCTCGGTGCCGACGTGCTGGAGTCGCTCAACCCCGGCCAGCAGGTCGTGAAGCTCGTCGACGAGGAGCTCACGAACCTGATGGGCGGCGCCGGCCGCGACCTCGTGTTCGGCTCGAAGCCGCCGACGGTGATCCTGATGGCGGGCCTCCAGGGCTCGGGCAAGACCACCGCGTGCGGCAAGCTTGCCCGCCACCTCCGCGAGCAGGGCAAGGACGTCGCTCTCGCGGCGTGCGACGTATACCGCCCGGCCGCGGTCGACCAGCTCGTCAAGGTGGGCCAGCAGGCGGGCGCCACCGTGTACCAGCAGGGCACCGATCGCGACCCCGTCGACATCGCCGAGTGGGCGCTCGACCAGGCTCGCCAGGACGGGCGTGACGTGCTGATCATCGACACCTCCGGGCGGCTGCACATCGACGACGCGCTCATGGAGGAACTCGCGAAGATCCGCAAGCGCACGAAGCCGCACAACGTCCTGCTCGTCGTCGACGCCATGACGGGCCAGGACGCCGTCAACGTCGCGCAGCGCTTCGCGGAGGTCGCGAACTTCGACGGCGTCGTGCTCTCGAAGCTCGACGGCGACGCGCGTGGCGGCGCCGCACTGTCGGTCAAGGCCGTCACCGGCAAGCCGATCCTGTACGCGTCGACCGGCGAGAAGCTCGACGCGTTCGAGCGCTTCCACCCCGACCGAATGGCGCAGCGGATACTCGGTATGGGCGACGTCCTGACGCTCGTCGAGAAGGCCGAGCGCCAGATGGACGAACGCAAGGCGGCGGAGCTCGAGCGGAAGATCCGCAAGCAGCAGTTCACGCTCGACGACTTCCTCGACCAGATGCACCAGATCCGGAAGATGGGCCCACTCACGAGCCTCCTGAAGATGATGCCGGGCGTCGGGAACCAGCTCGGCAACCTCAAGGTCGACGATCGCGATCTGGACCGGCTCCAGGCGATCATCACCTCGATGACCCCCGAGGAGCGCCGCAACCCCGCGATCCTGAACGGCTCCCGCCGGCGCCGCATCGCGCTGGGGTCCGGGACCAACGTGCAGGCCGTGAATCAGCTCGTGAAGCAGTTCGGCCAGATGCAGAAGATGATGAGGTCGCTGTCGCAGGGCAAGATGCCGAACCTGCAACAGCTGGCCGGCGGCCGCTAACGTAGGCGCGGCAGCGGCGCCCGATGCGCCGCGGAATCTTCCCTTCAGAGAGGTGATCTGAGACTTGGCGGTACGAGTGAGGCTGACCCGCGTCGGTGGTCACAAGAACCCGATCTGGCGTGTGGTCGTCGCCGACCAGCGCTCGCCGCGCGACGGTCGAGTCATCGAGACCGTCGGCCGCTACAACGCGCAGACGGAGCCGTCTGAGATCGTCCTGAACGAGGAGCGCCTCCAGCACTGGCTGTCGCGCGGCGCCCAGCCCACGGACACCGTGCGCAAGCTCATGCGCGCGAAGGGGATCGGCGCCTCTTCCTGAGCCGGCCATGGAAGACCTCCTCGGGTATATCGCCAAGGGACTCGTCGACCACCCTGATGAGGTCTCGGTCGAGTCGTTCGAGGAGGACGACGCGCTCGTCTTCGAGCTGCGCGTCGCCGACGACGACACCGGCAAGGTGATCGGCCGCAACGGCCGCACGGTCCAGGCGATCCGCACCGTCATGCGCGCGTGCGGCGCCAAGCAGGACCGCCGCGTGCTCGTCGACGTCGTCGATTGACGGCAGCCGAGCGCCAGGTGACCGCCGGCCGCGTCGGCCGCCCGCACGGACTCGACGGCAGCTTCCACGTGACGCACGCAGCCGAGCAGCTCGAGGAAGGCACCGAGGTCGAGATTGCCGGGCGCGCCACGGTGGTCGAACGCCGCGCCGGGACCGCCGAACGGCCGATCATCCGCGTGCGCGGAGTCGCGGACCGGGACGCCGCGGGGGAGCTGCGCGGCGAGCCTCTGCTGGTGCCCGCCGGCGAGCTCGAGGAGGGGGAGTTCCTGATCGACGATCTCGTCGGTTGCCGCGTCCCGGGCATCGGCGAAGTCGTCCGTGTGGTGCCGGCGCCCTCGTGCGACCTCCTCGAGGTCGGCAGTGACCGCATCCTGATCCCGTTCATCTCCGACGCCGTGAAGCGCGTCGATACCGGCGCGCGCCTGATCGAGGTCGACCGCGCGTTCCTGGGGCTGGAGCCCGGAGCCGAATGAAGATCGACGTCTTCACGCTGTTCCCCTCCTGGTTCGACTGGTTCGCCGGGCAGCGTCACGTGCGGAACGCGTGCGCCGGCACACTCGAACTCGGCTTCGTCGACATGCGTGCGACCACTCCTCTCACAGCCGGCCAGGTCGACGACACTCCGTACGGGGGTGGGGCGGGGATGGTCATCCGGGTGGACGTGGTCGAGGCGGCGTTGCGGGCGCGGTACGGCACGGATCCGCGCGAGCACGAGCCCGGCCGCCGGGTCGTCGCCATGGCGGCGGGTGGCCGGCAGTTCGACGACGCGCTGGCGAATGAGCTGGCGGCAGCCGAGCAGCTGACGCTCCTCTGCGGGCGGTATGAAGGATTCGACGAGCGCGTCAACGAGCATCTCGCCACCGACGTGGTCTCGATCGGGCCGTACGTGCTGGCAGGCGGTGAGCTTGCGGCGATGGTCGTCTGCGACGCGGTGATCCGGAAGCTCCCGGGTGCCCTCGGTCACGCAGACAGTGCCATCGAGGAATCGTTCAGCGAGGCCCTCGGCGGCGCCCCGGAGTATCCGCACTACACGCGGCCGGTCGACTGGCACGGTCAGCGCGTCCCCGAGATCCTGCTCTCGGGCGATCACGCGCGGATAGCGGACTGGCGGCGCGCCAGGAGCGCAGAGCGGCTCGAAGAGCGCTCGAAGTCTTAGAGCCCGCCGAAACCCCTTCGCTACCATGTCGCCCTGCGCGCGCGGCCACCGCAGTTGCCGCGCCTTCTTCATGCAATGAGCGGAGTTATCGACACCCTCGAGCGCGCCCAGCTGCGCAAGGTCCCGGATTTCCAGGCCGGCGATCGCGTGAAGGTCCACTTCCAGGTCGTGGAGGGCACCCGCCGCCGTACCCAGGTCTTCGAGGGCACGGTCATCAAGCGCCAGGGCTCCGGCGCGCGCGAGACCTTCACCGTGCGCAAGCAGTCCTTCGGCGTCGGCGTGGAGCGCACGTTCCCCGTGCATTCGCCCAAGATCGAGCGGATCGAGGTCGCGAGCCGCGGCGACGTCCGCCGCGCGAAGCTCTACTACCTGCGCGGCCGTGTCGGTCGTCGCGCACGCGTGCGCGAGCGGCAGTTCACCGGCCGCCCGGATCCGCTCGAGCCCGCTCTGGCGGATCCCGACTCCGAGGTCCTCGAGGACGCATCCGGTACGCAGGCCGAGGCGCCGCCCGCACCGCCCGAGGCCGACGCCGAGCTCGCGGATGCCGAGACGACCGAGGCGGCGCCCGAAGCGGCGCCGGCGGAGGAGCCCGCTGCCGAGGAGCCTGCTGCCGAGGCTGCCGCGCCCGAGGAGCCCACGGCCGAGGCGGCTGACGAGGAGCCCGCTTCCGACGCGCAGCCTGCCGACGACTCCGATTCCGAGGCGACCAGTTCCTGATGCGCCCCACGCGCGCCTAGGTCGCTCGTGGCGGGTCTGAAACAAAAGCGCGAGAAGAGCACTGCGAATTCGCTGATCGAGTTCGTCGTGATCATCGCGGTCGCCCTCGGGCTCGCGATCGTCATCCAGGCATTTCTCGTCAAGCCGTACCGGATCCCGAGTCCGTCCATGGTCCCGACGCTCGACGTGGGACAGCGTGTCCTCGTCAACCGCATCGGGACGCACTTCGGCGACCCGAGCAGGGGCGATGTCGTCGTCTTCAAGCCGCCCGCGGGGGCCGATACACACGAGTGCGGCATCCCGAGCGAGCCCGAGGACGGCCATGCCTGCGCGAAACCGACGGCGAAGCGCTCGAGCAGCAACTTCATCAAGCGCGTGATCGGCCTGCCGGGCGACACGTTGTACGTGCGCAACAACCGCGCCTACATCAACGGCAAGCCGCTGAACGAGCCGTACATCAACAAGGGCACCGGCTGCGACAACCTCTGCAATTTGCCGAAACCCATCACGATTCCGCCGGGCCACTTTTTTATGATGGGCGACAACCGTGGGGAGAGCGACGATAGCCGCGACTGGGGACCGGTCCCGAAGAAGTGGATCATCGGCAAGGCGTTCTTCACCTACTGGCCGCCGAACCGCATCGGGACGCTCTAAGAAGCTGCGCGGGCGCAAGCTGTTCGCGTTCGATCGCTCGTTCGAGCGCCGCTTCGTTGCGGGCGCGGATGAGGCCGGCCGCGGCTCGCTCGCGGGCCCGCTTGTGGCGGCAGCGGTGCTGTTCGACATCGAGCGGCTCACGCTGTCAGACAGGCGCGCCCTCGCGCGGTTGAACGACTCCAAGCAGCACGACGAGGAGAGCCGCGAGGCGCTCTATCCGCTCGTGTTGCGCGCGGCCGCCAAGACCGCGGTCATCGTGCGTTGCGTCCGTGGCATCGACTCGCGCGGACTTCACCGGACCAACCTCGACGCGCTGAAGTGCGCGCTCCGCAGCGTGGCCAACGACGAGACGCTCTGCCTGGTCGACGGCTTCCGCCTCGGTGCGTTCGAACGCGACCAGCGGGCGGTGGTGGATGGCGACACGAAGAGCGCCGCGATCGCCGCCGCGTCGATCCTCGCCAAGGTCACGCGCGACCGCTATATGCACCGCGCCGCCGAGGTCCATCGCGGCTGGGAGTTCGAGACGAACGTCGGCTATTCGACTCCGGAGCACCGCGCGGCGATAGCGGCGAACGGTGTGTCGCCGCTGCACCGGATGTCGTTCGCGTCGATCGCGTACCAGCAGCTCGCGCTGGGCGGCTGAGCCGCGCGGCGGCATCAGAAGGCCGCCTCGAGGTGCTCGAGCGCGAGCAGGTTGCCGCTCGGGCTGATCGTGATGCCGATCGCGTCGAAGCGGATCTCCGGCCGGTGTGGCCGCTCCTCGTCGGTCGCAAGCCATTCACGCGCGAGCGCGCGGAGCCTTCGCTGCTTGTCGGGTCCGATCGCCTCCAGCGGAGTCGCAGGTCCCGTCCGGCCGCCCACGACGCGCGTTTTCACCTCGCAGAACACGAGCGTGCGCGCGTTGGCCGCGACGATGTCGAGCTCGCCGTGACGGGTGCGGTAGTTGCGATCGACGATCGCGTACCCGCGCCGTATCAGGTGCTGCGCGGCGAGGCGCTCGCCGAGGTTGCCGCGGTGGCGTCGGAGGTCGGTGGACATGGCGGCAACGTAGGCGCCGCCGTGTAACAGCGGGGTTACAGAAGCCACAATTTCGCGACGGATTCGTGACAACTCTGCAACGCCGTCGAAGTGCAACGAGAACGTCACAGAAACGGCGCTGAATCGTTACGGCTGTAACCCCGCTGCAACGCGCTTCGGCCTAGCTTCGCCGCATGCTCGCAAGCATGGCCACATTCGCCATTGAAGGCGTCGACAGCCGGGAGGTGACGGTCGAGGTCGACGTGCGTCAGGGCCTCCCGGTGTTCAACGTCGTGGGGCTGCCGGATGCCGCCGTGCGTGAGGCGCGTGAGCGCGTACGCGCGGCGCTCCTGAACTCGGAGCTCGAGTTCCCGCAGAAGCGGATAACGGCAAATCTCGCGCCCGCGGACGTGCGAAAAGCGGGGCCGAGCTTCGACCTTGCGCTGGCCGGCGCGCTGCTGGCGGCCAGTGACCAGATTCCGACGAACGAGCTCGGACGCTGCGCACTCGTGGGCGAGCTTTCGCTGAGCGGCGCACTGAGGCCCGTCAGAGGCGCGGTTGCGATGGCGGCGGGCGCGCGCGCCGCAGGATTCGAGCGGCTCATCGTCCCGGTGGAGAACGCGCTCGAGGCGTCGCTCGTAGGCGGTATCGAGGTCCAGGGGGTACCGGATCTGCGTTCGCTCGTCGAGTTGGTGAACGGGCGCTGGACCCCCGAGCCCGTCACCGAGATGTCGGCCGTCGACGCCGAACCCGTCCGGTCGCTCGACTTCTGCGACGTCCGCGGGCAGTCCGATGCAAAGCGCGCGCTCGAGATCGCGGCTGCCGGCGGACACAACGTCCTGATGGTCGGGCCGCCCGGAAGCGGCAAGACAATGCTCGCCCGCCGCCTGCCGGGCATCCTGCCGCCGCCGTCGTTCGACGAGGCGCTCGAGATCACGCGAATCCACAGCGTCGCCGGCATCGCGAGTGGCAGCCTGATCAGGCAGCGGCCGTTCCGCGCCCCGCATCACACGATTTCGCCATCGGGTCTCATCGGAGGCGGCTCGATCCCGCGCCCGGGCGAGATCACGCTCGCGCATCGCGGCGTCCTGTTCCTCGACGAGCTCGCCGAGTTCTCGCGCGTTGCCCTCGAGGCGCTCCGCCAGCCGCTGGAAGGAGGCGGCGTCGAGATCACGCGCGGGCAGCGCTCGCTGTCGCTCCCGGCTGCAGCGATGCTCGTGGGCGCGTGCAACCCGTGCCCGTGCGGAAAGCCACGCGACAACTGCGCGTGCGACCAGGTCGCTCGCACGCGCTACCAGCAGCGGTTGAGCGGGCCGCTCCTCGATCGCATCGACCTGATCTGCCAGCTCGAGCCGGCGCGGCCCGGCGAGCTGATATCCGCGGACGCGCTCGAACGGTCGGCAGCGATCCGCGAGCGCGTGGTCGCGGCGCGCGAGGGGCAGCGTGCCCGGCTCGACGGCACAACCGCCACCTGCAACGCCGAGATGGACGCGCCGCTCACGCGCGTGCACGTCCGCATGAGCGCGCGCGTTCGCGCGCGGATGCTCGAGGGGCACGCGACCACCGGGATGAGTGCGCGCGGCCACGACCGCGTCCTCCGGCTGGCTCGGACCATCGCCGACCTCGACGGTCGCGATTCCGTTCGCGCAAGCGACGTGGACGAGGCTCTCAGCTACCGGATGTCGTCAGCTTGGAGGGCGGCCGCATGACCGCGTGTGACGACTGCCTCCGGCGGGCACAGCTCCTGCGCATCCTGGCCCCGCGCATCGCGGAGCTCAGCACGCCACGTGCCCGTGGCGCCCGCATGTTGCTTGCGCTTCCGGACATCGAGCTCGTGTACACGGTGGCCGGGAGCCGAGCCGCAGAGGTACAGGCGCAGTTGGAGGCGTTCGATCCGCGAGCGATGCGCGAGGAGGTGGTCCGCGCGCACCTCGCGGCCACGTGCCGTCACGACGCCGCGTACCCGGAGCGCCTGCTTCAGCTTCCCGACCCGCCGGCGGCGTTGTTCATGCGTGGCGACCCCGCTCTGCTCACGGGGGTATCGGAGGAGCCCGCCGTGGCGATCGTGGGCGCGAGGAGGGCGTCCACCTACGCGCTCGAGGTCGCCCAGGAACTCGGCCGCGGTCTGGCGGTGAGCGGCGTCACGGTGGTCAGCGGACTCGCGCTCGGCGTCGATGGCGCGGCCCACCGCGGGGCACTTTCCGGAAATGGCAGGGCGCTCGCGGTGCTCGGCTCGGGAGCGGACGTCCCGTACCCGCGCAGCCACCGCGAGCTGTATGCGCGCGTCGCGAGAACGGGGCTGATCCTTTCCGAGCTGCCGCCTGGCGCGGGAGCGCGGCGCTGGGCATTCCCCGCACGCAACCGGATCATGGCCGCGCTGGCGGAGATGGTTGTGGTCGTCGAGGCACGGGAGGCATCGGGAACGCTGATCACGGCCGAGTTCGCGGCCGGTCTCCAGTGTCAGGTCGGCGCCGTGCCGGGTCGGATCACGTCCGCCGGCACGGCGGGTTCGAATCGTCTGCTCGTCGACGGGGCGAAGCCCATCCTCGGGGTCGGCGACGTCCTGGATGCCCTCTACGGGGTCGGGGCGCGTCCGGAGCCGCCGCCGCTACGGGTCGCGCTGGACCCGATCGGACGAGCGGTTCTCGACGCCGTCGAGGCCGGCGACTCGCCGCTTGACGCATGCGTCCATCCCGTGAAGGACGTCCGTGCGGCGCTGGGTCGGCTCGAGGTGCTTGGGCTCGTCCGCCGCGACGGCCTGGGGGGATACGAGCGAACGGGGCTCCGATGCGAGCCCGCCTAAGCTTGCGCGCCGTCGATGTCCTCAGATCCTCAGCGACTGCCAACTGTGCTCTCGATCGCGGGGTCGGACTCCGGCGGGGGCGCCGGGATCCAGGCCGACCTGAAGGCGTTCGCGGCCTGCGGCGTCCACGGGATGACCGCGATCACGGCACTCACAGCCCAGAACACCGTGGCTGTAACCGGGGTCTGGCCGGTGCCCGGCGAGTCGATCGTCGCGCAGGTGCGCGCGGTGACCGAGGACATCGGAGTCGACGCGGTCAAGATCGGGATGCTCGGCACCGCGGCGACGATCGAAGCGGTGGCGCAGGCGCTCAACCTGGTCGGGTCCGCGCCGGTCGTGCTGGACCCCGTGATGGTCGCCGAGAGCGGCGCGCGGTTGCTGGAACCGGAAGCGCACGCGGCGCTGGTCGAGTTGATCCTTCCGCGCGCGGCGGTTGCGACGCCGAACATCCCCGAGGCCGAGGCGCTCGCCGGCACGCGCGGAGGCGGCGATCCGGCCGCGCTAGCCCGGGCGGTGCACGACCTCGGGCCGCGGGCGGTCGTCGTCACAGGTGGCCACCGCGAGGAGGTCACCGACGTCTTCTTCGACGGCCACATCGTCACCGAAATCCCCGGAGATCGCGTCCCGGGCGGATCGGCGCACGGCTCGGGCTGCACGCACTCCTCGGCGCTGGCGGCGTTTCTCGCACACGGGTTCGAGCCGGTGGAGTCCGCGCGCCGGGCGAAGGAGGTCGCCGCGTTCGCCGTGGCACACGGGCTCCGCGAGGTCGGTGCAGGCGCTGGGCCGGTCGACGTGCTCGATGTTCGCGCCCGTGGCGGCGCGTTACCTGTCGATTCGGCCGGCGCGCGGCCGGGCGGGACCGGCCGTTTGACATAATCATCTGCCCCGTGGCCCGCCGGGCCGCCGTAGTTACGATCGCCTGGGAGCGTCAATGAAGTTCCTCCGTATGAAGCCGGGTCATGGTGAAGTCCTCCTCACAGAGGGCGATCCGTCGGTGCGCGAGGACGAGGAGCGGCTCGTGGAGGAATTCCGCCGTCAGCTGGACGAGGGGATGTGGGCGGCCGTGCCCGAGACCGAGTCGCGGAGTGGCCGGCGCCAGGCGCGGATGGTGAAGTCCTACGCCGAGATCCCGTCCGAGGCGGAGCGGGTGATCTTCTTCCCGCGAGCGGCGGGGGGCTGAGAGCGCGTGATGCTCGCTCTCCTCGTGCTCGCCATCGTCGCCGCCGCGCTGGCGGCCCCGGTGGCAGTCCGCGCGCTCGAGCGGCAACGCTCACAGCGCAAGCGGCCCCAGGCCCGTCGCCGCCGCGAGTTGCGTGACCTCGGCGATCCGGGGCGCGAGCGCCGCGCCGAGCAGCGGGCCCGCGAACTTCTCCGCTCGTGTGTGAACGAGGAGGAGTGGGCGATGTACCGGGACCTCGGGTTCATCCGGGTCTTCGGTCGCATGACGCGCAGGCAGGGCCGCGAGGGCGGATCGGGCTCCGCGTACGCGTACCTGATCTACCCGCACAAGCCGATCGTCGCCTACGTCGCGAAGACCGGTCGGCTCCTGAGTGAATACTGCGTCGAGTTCCCGGACCTGACGGGCGCGATCTCCCAGAGCCGCCTGCCGGACTCCGACGACGTGCTGGCCAAGTGGATGGCGCTCACCGGCGACGAGGAGCGGCTTATCCGCAACGCGAACATGCACCTGCCGGGTCGCCAGGTCGACCCGAGCCGCGTACGCCGTGACCTCTGGCGGCTCTCCGAATGGGAGCGCCAGCGCCGTGGGCCACTGAAGGCGCCGCGGACGTGAGGAACGGAAAGCCGCTGCAGAGCCGGGTCATCCTCGAGGGCCCGGATCGCGCCGCCGCGCGGGCATACCTGAAGGGCATCGGCTACGACGACGAGGCGCTGTCGAAGCCGATCGTGGGCATCGCGAACACCTGGACCGACACGATGCCCTGCAACTTCCATCTTCGGGGGCTTGCCGAGAAGGTTAAGGAGGGCGTCCGCGAGGCCGGCGGTACGCCGATGGAGTTCAACACGATCGCGGTGTCGGACGGCATCACGATGGGCACCGAGGGCATGCGCGCGTCGCTCGTCAGCCGCGAGGTCATCGCCGATTCGATCGAGCTCGTCGGACGCGGCTACATGTTCGACGCGATCGTCGCACTGAGCGGCTGCGACAAGACCATCCCCGGCTGCGTGATGGGCCTCGCCCGTCTAGACGTGCCGAGCGTAATGCTCTACGGCGGCTCGATCGCGCCCGGCAACTTCAGGGGCGAGAGGGTCACGATCCAGGAGGTCTTCGAGGCCGTGGGCGCCTACGCAGCAGGGCGCATGTCCGAAGCGGATCTCCACGAGCTCGAAGACGTCGCGTCGCCCGGCGCGGGCGCCTGTGGCGGCCAGTACACGGCCAACACCATGTCGACCGCGTTCGAGATGATCGGCATCTCCGCGATGGGCACGTCGATGGTGCCTGCCGAGGACGGCAAGAAGGGCAAGGCCGCCGTCGCGGTCGGCAAGCTCGTCATGGACCTGCTCGAACGGGACGTGCGGCCGAGCACGATCATCACGCGCGAGTCGCTCGAGAACGCGATCGCCTGCGTGGCCGCGACCGGCGGTTCCACCAACGGCATCCTGCACCTGCTCGCCGTCGCGCACGAGGCGGGGGTCCCGCTCACGATCGACGACTTCGACGCGATCGCCTCCCGCACCCCGCTGCTCGCCGACCTCAAGCCCGGTGGCCGCTTCGTCGCGCCGGACATGTTCCGCGCGGGGGGCGTCGCCGTCGTGGCGAAGAGACTGAAGGACGCGGGCCTCCTGAACGAGAACGCGCCCACGGTCACGGGCCGGACCATCGGCGAGGAGGCCGATGCCGCCGAGGAGGCCGAGGGCCAGGAGGTCATCCGCCCGCTCGACCACGCGATCAAGCCGAACGGCGGGTTCGCGATCCTGCGCGGCAACCTGTCGCCCGACGGCTGCGTGGTGAAGCTCGCCGGCCACGACCGCATCGAGCACCGCGGACCGGCGCGCGTGTTCGAGTCCGAGGAGCAGGCGTTCGCCGCCGTCAAGGCGAACGAGATCAAGGAGAACGACGTCGTCGTGATCCGCAACGAGGGTCCCAGCGGCGGCCCGGGCATGCGCGAGATGCTCGCGGTGACCGCGGCCATCCAGGGCGAGGGCCTCGGCGACTCCGTCGCTCTCCTCACCGACGGCCGCTTCAGCGGCGCGACCCACGGGTTCATGGCGGCGCACGTCGCGCCCGAGGCCGTCAAGGGCGGCGCCATCGCCGCGGTACAGGACGGGGACACGATCGTCTTCGACGTCCCGAACCGCGAGCTTCGCCTCGAACTGGCGGAAGACGAGATCCAGCGCCGCGTCGCGGCCTACGACCCCGGCGAGCCGCGCTACAAGACGGGCGTGCTGGGCAAGTACGCGCGCTACGTCGGCAGCGCCGCCCAGGGCGCCGTCACCAACTAGCCCGAAGCCTGCGCGCCACGCGTCGCGGCGGCGCCCAGATCCTCCTCGCGCTCGGGCGGCCCCTGCACCTCGGCGAGGAACTCGATGAGCAGGTCGTTCACCGTCCGCGGCCGCTCCATCATCGCCGAGTGTCCCGTGTCGCCCAGCACGACCTTGCGCGCGTTCGGGATCGCCCGCTCGAACTCGGACGCGTCGGAGCGCGGCACGAGCATGTCCTCCGACCCCCACACGATCAGCACCGGAACCGAGATCTCCGGCAGGCGGTCGCGGAAGTCGTAGTTGAGGATCGCGCGAATGGCCGGATTGAACGCGGGCCGCCCGGAGCCCTGCGTGATCTCGAACAGGAAGTCGGTCTTGATCAGGTCCGGGTAGCGGATGAACGACGCGTACAGCGGGCGTCGCAGCCGCTTGCGCACCACCACCCGGTGCGACTGGGCGACCGCCCGCGTCCCGAGCGCCGCCAGCACGCGCGCGCCCACCAGCACCGGCTGCTGGACGATGTCGCTCGTCGTGATCCCGGCGGCAGAGATCAGCACCACCGTCTCCACCCGCTGCGGAAACTGAATGGCGGTCTCGCACGCCGTGAAGCCGCCCATCGAGTGCCCGATCAGGACCACCTCGCCGAGGTCGAGCTCGTCACAAAGCGCGTTCACGCAGCGCCCGTAGCCGGAAATCGAGATCTCGTCCGCCGGCGGCTCCGAATAGCCGAAGCCGGGCAGGTCGAGTGCGATCACCCGGCGTCCGGTCTCGGCGATCGGCCGGATGTTCTCGAGCCAGTTCTGCCAGCAGCCGCCGAGCCCGTGGATCAGCACGACCGGATGGAGATCGGGCGACCCGGAGCCATAGTCGACGTAGTTCACGCTGCGTCCGTCGACCTGAACCTGATGCAGATGCTCGCGCCAGTTCACCTCGCGCCAGTTCGGCTCGGCGGGCGCGCCGTAATCGTCGCCGGCGCGGCGAGCGCGGTGCGGGAGACCGGGCATGACAGGTGTGGGAAACCGGCGTGGCACGGCGTCGTACGGTACTAACGGCATGGCACGAATCGCGCTGGACATCGACTCGACCCTGCATCACTACTGGGATCTGCTCGACGAGCTCTCCCAGCGGCGCTTCGGCATCAGCCTTCCCTACCGGGAGCAGACGACCTGGTCGATCACGCGGCTCGAGCCCGACCAGCTCAAGGCGCTCGTGGAGGAGACGCACTCGCACGACAACGTGGTCGACGCCGAGCCGTACCCGAACGCGGTCGAGACGGTCAGGCACTGGCACGAACGGGGCCACTACATCCACATCACGAGCCACCGGTCCGACAGTGCGCGTGCCGCCACCGAGCGCTGGCTCGAGCGGATCGGAATGCCGTACGACGACCTCCACTGCTCCTACGACAAGGTCACGCGCTGCGTGGAGCTCGAGATCGACGTGCTCGTCGACGACAGCCCCGTGAACCTGGACCGCGCCCGCGAGCAGGGCATCCTCGGCGCGACGATCATCCACCCGTGGAACGCCGACGTCGTGGACGACAACGCCGTGATCGGCGCCCGCGATTGGGCGGAGTTGCGGGAGAAGCTCGACCGAGTGCTGAATCGGCGCGGACGCGCCTGACGCCCCGCGCCTGACATGCCACAATCGACCCCAGTGGCCGACGGGGGACGCACGAGCCTGCGGATGCGGGAGACGGTTGCCGACGACCTCGGCGCGGACCGAGCAGGCCTACCCGCGGTCCGCAGCGGCGAGCTGCGGCGCTACCTCCCGGGCGTCGAGCCCGAGCGCCAGGTAGACGACTGGGGGCGCTCGGAGCGGGTCGAGGGGCTGTTCGACCGCAACATCGTCGACTTCTACTACCGCTACTGGTTCCGCTGCGACGTCGAGGGCGTCGAGAACGTGCCGGCCAGTGGCGGCGCCCTGCTCGTCTCGAATCACTCGGGCGCGCTCCCGCCCGACGCGGCGATGATCGGCAAGGCCATCAAGGAGGAGCACAGCCACCCCCGCGCGCTCAACGTGACCGTCGAGCACTTCTTCAAGGGCTATCCGGGCTTCAGCATGCTGCTGCCCAAGATCGGCTGCGTGGCGGCGCACCCCGCGAACGTGCATCGCCTGCTCTACGACGAGGAGCAGCTCGTGCTCGTCTTCCCCGAGGGTCGCAAGGGGACCGAGAAGCTCTACAAGGACCGCTACAAGCTGCGCCGCTTCGGCCGTGGCGGCTTCGTGGAGGCGGCGATGCGCGCGAAGGCGCCGATCGTGCCGGTCTGCGTGGTCGGCGCAGAGGAGGCGGCGCCGATCTTCGCCCACATCAACGTCCTCCAGAAGCTCACCGGACTCCTGTACACGCCGCTCAGCCCGATCTTCCCGGGGGCGCTGTTCCTGCCGGCCAAGATCCGGATTCGCTTCCTCGAGCCGATCCCGTTCGACGACGAGGACATGTGGCTCGACAAGTCGCTCGTCCAGACGGTGTCGCAGGAGGTCCGAGCCCGCATCCAGGAGAACGTCTGGGAGATGGTCCGCGAGCGGAAGTCGGTCTGGTTCGGATGAACTCGCGGCGCGTCCTCATCACCGGCCTCTCGACCTACTGGGGCGGGCGGCTCGCACAGGCGCTCGAGCAGGACGAGGAGATCGAGGCGATCATCGGCGTCGACAGCCGCGATCCCACGCTCGAGCTCGAGCGCACCGAGTTCGTGCGCGTCGGGACCCAGCACGGCCTCTTGCGCCGGATCGTGGAGGCCGCGGAGATCGACACCGTGGTCGACAGCCGGCTGATCCCGGACTCGATCGTGCTGCCCGCCCGCGAGGCGCATGAGAACAACGTGATCGGGACGATGAACATCCTCGCGGCGTGCGGCGGCGAGGGATCCACCGTCCGCAAGTTCGTCTTCAAGTCGAGCGCCCACTACTACGGGTCCGAGCAGGACGATCCGGCCTTCTTCACCGAGGCGATGGGCCGCCCGCACCCGCCGCGCACGCGGATCGAGCGCGACATCGTCGAGGCCGAGGCCACCGTCGCCGACTTCGCCGAGAAGAACCCGGAGGTGTCGGTCACGATCCTCCGCTACGCGAACGTGCTCGGCCCGGACGTGCGTACCTCGCACACCAAGCTGCTGTCGATGCCGGCGGTGCCGATGATCCTCGGCTTCGACCCGCGCTACCAGTTCGTGCACGAGGACGATGTGGTGTCGGCGCTCGAGCACGTGGTGGCGAACGACCTGCGCGGGATCTTCAACGTCGCCGGGGACGGCGTCCTGGCGTTCAGCGAGGTCGTCGGCCTGCTCGGCAAGACCTACGTGCCGCTGCTGCCGCCGTGGGGGACCTCGATCGCGGCCGCGGCGCTGCGGCGCACGGGACTCGACATCCCGCCCGAGATGCTCCAGCAGATGCGCTTCGGCCGCGGGCTCGACAACCGCAAGCTCAAGGCGACCGGCTTCCAGTACCGCTACACCACGCGCGAGACCGTCCAGAAGCTGGCCGAGCACATGCGGCTGCATCCTGTGCTGCGCGGCCTCCAGGAGCCGTATCGCTACGAGCGCGAGGTGGAGGACTTCCTGCGCTGGAGCCCGTACGTGCGCAACCCGAGCTACCGCAAGGAGGGACGGCTCGCGCCGGCCGAGGCCGTCGAGCTCCAGAAGATGCTCGCGAGCTACGGCGACCGCCTCGGCGGCGGGAGCAGCTCGCGCAGGCAGCAGTCGCAGGCGGCCATCCGCGCCGCCGAGCAGGCTCCGGAGCCGGCCGCCGACGGTGGCAACGGCGCTGCGGCCCTGTCCGCGTCGCTCGAGCACTACGACGACCTCGAGGCCGATGAGATCGTCGGCCTCGTCGACTCGCTCGAGAGCGACGACCTCACCTCGCTGCTCGAGTACGAGCGCGGCCACCTCGCGCGACCACGCGTGATCTCGGCGTTGGAGGGTGTGCTCACCCGGCGTCGAACCGGAGATCGCGGCTGATAGCAACAACCGGCGCAAGCGCGCATGCAAATCGCGCGCGCAGCAGGTGAAAAGCCTAAAAGGCCGCTTAGACTGACCGCTTCGCCTGCTCATGCGCCAACGCTCGTTCATAGTCGTCGCGATCGCCGTAGCCCTCCTCGTCGTGGGCGCCGTCGGCGTCTACGCGTATGACAAGACACGTGCCGACCTGATCGCGAACGGCGTGACGGCCGGCGGCGTCGACCTCTCCGGGCTGCACCGCGACCAGGCGCGCCAGAAGCTGGCGAACGAACTGGCGACGCCGCTCGACAGGCCGCTCGTGGTCCACTACGCGGGCCGCGACTACAAGCTGAGCGCACGGCGCGCCGGGGTGAAGGTCGACGTGGACGCGATGGCCGACGACGCGCTCGACCAGAGCCGCAAGGGCAGCGTCGTGACGCGCGCGCTGCGGTCGATCACGGGCGGCAGCGTCCACGCCGCGGTCCCGGTGAAGGTCTCGTACTCGCAGCGCGTCGTGAAGCACTGGTCCGCGAAGGTGAAGCGCAAGATCGACCAGGCGCCGCGCGACGCCGACATCGACGCCAGCGCCGGTCAGATCATCAAGGTCGACTCACGCGACGGCCGGACCGTGGACGCCGAGGCCCTCGAGCGCGAGATCGGCACCGAGCTCACCCAGGCGACCGCCGATCACAAGGTCAAGGTGCCGGTGCAGTCGGTGAAGGCGAAGGTGACGACGGCCGAGCTCGCGAAGCAGTACCCGCGCGTGATCACCGTGAACCGCAGCGCGTTCCGGCTCACGCTCTACCGCGACCTGAAGCCGGTCAAGACCTACCGGATCGCCGTCGGAATGGCGGGCCTCGAGACGCCCGCGGGCCGTTACGCGATCCAGGACAAGCAGGTCGACCCGTCCTGGCACGTCCCGAACAGCGCGTGGGCGGGCGACCTCGCGGGGCGCGTCATCCCGCCCGGCCCGTCGAACCCGATCAAGGCGCGCTGGATGGGCATCGCCGGCGGCGCCGGGATCCACGGCACGACCGACATCGGCTCGCTCGGCAGCGCGGCGTCGCACGGCTGCATCCGGATGGCGATCCCCGACGTCGAGGGGCTGTTCGATCAGGTCGAGGTCGGCGACGCGGTCTTCATCGCGTAGACCTAGGCCTCGGCGACGCCGATCTCCGCGATCGGTACCTCTGACCAGCCCTGCTCCTCGAGGGAGGCCTGACGACCGGTGTGACGAATGCAGAGCTGGCCGATGAAGATCCCCCGCGTCTGCTTGCGCATCACCACGTACCACATCGTCGAGGCGTCGCCCGGGCCGTTCACCGGGTGCCACGGCGGCGGCGGCCTGCCCGTCTCGTCGGCCACGCCCGCCTCGATCAGCTGCGTCTGCGTGGCGACGCGACCGTTCTGAGTGTCGATGAAGAACACCCCCACGACACCCGAGGCTAGTTGGCGCGACCATCTGCGCAGCTTCGACGCCCACATGCGCGCGCGCGACATGGCGGAGAAGACGCGGCGCGCCTACGGGGCCGACATCGAGCAGCTCGCCGAGTGGGCCGCGCGTCAGGGCCTCGGTCCGCTCGACACCACGCCGCGCATGCTGCGCCGCTTCGCCGGCGTGCTCTCGGAGCGCGGCCTCGGCAAGACGTCGGTGGCCCGCAAGATCGCGTCGACGCGCGCGTTCTACCGCCACCTCGTCGAGCGCGGTGAGCTGTCCGCCAACCCCGCCGACCTGGTCGCCACTCCCAAGAAGGACTCCTACCTGCCGCGGGTCCTGAAGCCGGGCGAGGTGGCCGACGTGCTCGACCGGATCCCCGCGCGGTCGCCGCTCGAGCTGCGCGACCGCGCGATGTTCGAGCTGGCCTACGGCGCGGGCCTGCGCGCCGAGGAGGTCGTGAACCTGGACGTCTCCGACCTCGAGGCCGACGCCGAGGAGCTGCGCGTGACGGGCAAGGGGTCGAAGACGCGGATCATCCCGGCCGGCGAGCCGGCGTGGCGCGCGATCGAGTCGTATCTGGACCGCGGAAGGCCCAAGCTGGCGAGCGCGTCGGCGGGCGAGCGCGTGGAGCCCGCGCTGTTCCTCTCGAAGACCGGACGGCGGCTCTCGACGAGCGACGTACGCCGCCGGCTGCGCCTGGCAACGAACCGCGCAGGAGCCGGGGCGGGGGTCTCACCGCATACCCTGCGGCACTCGTTCGCGACGCATCTGCTCGAGGGTGGAGCCGATCTGCGCTCGATTCAGGAGCTGCTCGGGCACGCGAGCATCAGCACGACCCAGACATACACTCGGATAGAGTCGAAGAGGCTTAAGCGGGCCTATTTGCAGGCGCATCCCCGCGCATAGGGCAGGGTAGGAAGCCATAGTGGAGACCAACGTCAAGGCCGTCGAGCTACGCGAGCTCTGGCGGCGTTACAAGGAGGACGGCGACAAGCGTGCTCGCGAGCAGCTCGTGCTCGCCTTCTCGCCGCTGGTCAAGTACGTGGCCGGCCGCATGTCCTCCGGCCTGCCAGCGCACGTCGAGGAGTCCGACCTCATCTCGTACGGGCTGCTCGGCCTGATCTCGGCGATCGAGCGCTTCGACCCGGGCCGCGAGATCAAGTTCGAGACCTTCGCGATGACCCGCATCAAGGGCTCGATCATCGACGAGCTGCGGTCGCTCGACTGGGTGCCGCGCTCCGTGCGCGCCCGCGCCCGCCAGATCGAGAAGGCGAACGCCAAGCTCGAGCACCAGCTCCACCGCGCACCCACGGACGCCGAGGTGGCGGCGGAGCTCGAGATGTCGATCGAGGAGTTCCAGGAGGCGCTCACGCGCATCTCGAACAGCTCGGTCGTGGCGCTCGACGAGCTCTGGACGCTGTCGGACTCGTCCGGCGACCAGGTCTCGCTGCTCGACACGATCCAGGACCCGGACGCGGTCGACCCGTCGGCGGCGATGGACGCCACCGAGATGAAGGACCGGCTGGCGGACGCGATCGCGCGGCTGCCCGAGCGGGAGAAGCTGGTAGTGGCTCTGTACTACTACGAGAACCTCACGCTCCGCGAGATCGGCGAGGTGCTCGGCGTGACCGAGTCGCGCGTCTCGCAGCTCCACACCAAAGCGGTTCTGCGCCTGAAGTCAGCCCTGCAGTCGGACATTCTCGACTAGTAGGAAACGGAGATCCCGGTGCCGTAACGCTCAGCCCGGCGCCGGAGGCCGCCGGAATCGAACGTTTCCTCGATCTCATCACGAGCGGACATGTACCCTGGCCTCTCCGGCCCTTTGAGGAGAGGAGCAGGCCATGCCGGCAGACAAGATCCGCAACGTGGCGTTGGTGGGCCACCGAGGCAGCGGGAAGACGTCTCTGAACGAGGCGCTCCTGTTTGAGGCGGGTGCGGTCAACCGCCTTGGCTCGGTGGCAGACGGAACGACGGTGTCCGACTCCGCCCCGGACGAGCAGTCGCGCCAGATGTCGATCGCGTCGAGTCTGGCGTCGTTCGAGTGGGAGGGTCGCAAGGTCAACCTGATCGACACCCCCGGCGAGCCGTCGTTCGTGGCGGACGCCATGGCCGCGCTCCGCGTCTGCGAGTCCGCCGTGTTCGTGATCAACGGCGTGATGGGCGTGGAGGTGAACACCGAGCGGCTTTGGTCGCGCGCTGCCGAGCTCGGACTGTCGCGGCTGATCTTCGTGAACATGCTCGACCGCGAGCGCGCCGACTTCTTCCGCACGCTTGACTCGCTCAAGTCGAGCTTCGGCCCGCACGCGGTGGCCACCGAGATCCCGATCGGCCACGAGCACGAGGTCCGCGGCGTGATCGACCTGATCGACATGAAGGCCTACGAGTACGAGGGCGAGGACCGCGAGAACTGCCGCGAGATCGAGATCCCGGACGACCTCAAGGGCCGCGCGCAGGAGTACCGCGAGAAGCTGATGGACGAGGTCGCCGAGAACTCCGACGAGCTGATGGAGCACTACCTCGAGGGGATCGAGATCCCGCACGAGGAGCTCGTCACGGCGCTCAAGGACGGCGTCACGAACGGCAAGCTCTTCCCGATCACGTGCGGCGTGGCGACCAAGAACCTGGCCACCAACCGGCTGCTCGACGCGATCATCGAGGACCTGCCGTCGCCGGTGAAGGCGGGGGCCGTCGAGGCGGGGGAGAACGTCTACCTGAACCCCGATCCCGAGGGCGACCTTGTCGCGTTCGTCTTCAAGACGCTCGCCGACCCGTACGCGGGGCGGATCAACCTCTTCCGCGTCTACCAGGGCAAGCTGCGGCCGGACTCGCAGGTCTACAACTGCCGCACGCACAACAAGGAGCGGATCGGCCAGCTGCTGGTGCCGCAGGGCAAGGAAACCGGCCACGCCGACGAGTTCGGGCCGGGCGACATCGGCGCCGTGGCCAAGCTCAAGGAGACGCACGCGAACGACCTCCTCTGCGGCAGCGACCGCGATGACGTGGCGCTCTCCCTGCCGCCGATGCCCGCGCCGGTCATGGCGTTCGCGGTCGAGCCGAAGGCGCGCGGCGACGAGGACAAGGTGTTCACCGCGTTGCGCCGCCTCCAGGAGGAGGACCCGACGATCGACCTGCACCGCGACGAGCAGACCGGCGAGCAGATCGTCGCGGGGCTGTCACAGGTGCACGTGGAGGTGATCGTCGGGCGGCTGAAGGAGCGCTTCGACGCCGAGGTCAACCTCACGACGCCGCGTGTGCCCTATCGCGAGACGATCAAGGGGAGCGCGAAGGCGCACGGGCGCTACAAGAAGCAGACCGGCGGCCGCGGGCAGTTCGGCGATTGCCACATCGAGATCGAGCCGCTGCCCGACGGCGAGGGGTTCGAGTTCGACAACGCCATCAAGGGCGGCGTGATCCCGTCCGGCTTCATCCCCGCGGTGCAGAAGGGGATCGAGGAGGCGATGGCGCAGGGCGTCGTGGCGGGATACCCGATGAGGGGCGTGCGGGTGCGCCTCTACGACGGCTCCTACCACACGGTCGACTCCTCGGAGATGGCGTTCAAGGTGGCCGGCTCGATGGCGTTCAAGGACGCCGCGGCGCAGGCCAGGCCGGCGCTGCTCGAGCCGATCATGGAGGTGACCGTCACCGTGCCCGAGGCGTATGTCGGCGACGTGATCGGCGACCTCAACTCGCGTCGCGGCCGCCCGCTCGGCATGGAGCCGAAGGGCTCGATGACCGAGGTGAAGGCCGACGTGCCGATGTCCGAGATGCTCACCTACGCACCCGACCTGCGCGCGATCACCGGCGGCCAGGGCGACTACACGATGGACTTCGCCCGCTACGAGGAAGTCCCGTCCCACCTCGCGCAAAAGGTGATTGCGGAGGCTGAAAGGGAGCAGGTCACGGCGTAGGGCAGCCCGCAGAAGGCAGCCCGCAGAGGCGGAATTTGCGGGCTGCGGGCTGCGGGCTGCGATCTGCCTTGCAATCCCCCAATCGGGTTAGCTTCGGGCGCTAGGATCGGAGTCCCATGGCCAAGGAGCTCCGTCCCCGCAACGAAGACATCGCCTGCGCCATCTGCGGGCGGTCGATTCTCAAGGGCGAGCGCATCGAGCCCTACCTGGCGCCGGGCGGTCAGCGGCACGTCGTGTGCGAGCTGTGCACCGACCGCGCCTACAACGAGGGCTGGATCCGCGAGTCCGCCCACGACGAGATGCCCGCCACGATGCGCCGCCCCGATCAAGGCCGCGGCCTGTTCGGCAAGCTGCGACGTCGCCGCGGAACGGAGGCCGAGGCGGCACCGATGGCGGACGAGGAGATGGCGCCCGACGCCGAGGAGGCCGCGCCCGCCGAGCCCGCGTACGAGGAGCCGCTGCCCGAGGCCCCGCCGGAGCCGTGGGCGCCGCCGCCGCGCGAGCGTCGCCGCGAGGCTCGCCACGTGCGCGCGGTGCCGACCAACGCACAGGTGAAGGTGGAGCGCGCGCTCGAGCTCTTCAACAACTCCGAGCACGTCCGCACGATCGGCGGCATCGCCAAGACCCTCGGCGAGCCGTGGGTGAGCGCCGCGCCGCTGGCCGAGGCGCCGGCGGAGGTGTCGATCGTCGTGGCGTGGGAGCTGTCGTGGTACCGGTACCGCGTCGACCTCGGCGACGCCGACGATCCAGTCAGCCTCGTCGCCAAGGGGCAGGAGCTCGACGAGCTCGACGAGTCGATGCGCGACTGGAACGCCACAGCGCTGTCGGACGGGCGTCTGGCAGTCGGCGTGGCCTCATAGTCCGCCCTCCTGCCTAGACTTTGCCGCGATGATCTACTGCGTGATCCCGCAGGCGCTTGCGGACGAGCTCTACGAGAAGATGGTCGCGTACTACAAGGACGACCCCAACGTGACGGTCATCATCGACCGCCGCGAGGGACCCGACCGCCGCCGCGCCGCCGGCAATCTGCACGACGAGCGCCGCGTGATCCGCGATCGCCGCAAGCGCCGCGCCAACGGCTCGTTCCCGCCCACCTACCCCGGCGATTAGCCGCGTCACGGTTCACGTGGACGGCGGCGCGCGCGGCAACCCCGGCCCCGCCGCCATAG
Source organism: Thermoleophilaceae bacterium (assembly GCA_025928265.1). Taxonomy (GTDB): domain Bacteria; phylum Actinomycetota; class Thermoleophilia; order Solirubrobacterales; family Thermoleophilaceae; genus JAICJV01. The sequence goes on along the minus strand of JAICJV010000026.1, from coordinate 3,110 downwards.
CCGCGGTCGTGACGATCGGCGAGGACGAGGTCGCCCACGAGAACGACTACATCGGCGAGGCGACCAACAACGTGGCCGAGTACCGCGCGCTGCTGCTGGGCCTCGAGCTCGCGAAACGTGTCGGCGCGACCGAGGTCGACGTGATCAACGACTCCGAGCTTGTCGCGCGCCAGATCGGCGGCGAGTACAAGGTCAAGCAGGCGCACCTGAAGCCGCTCTACCAGGAGGCGATGGCGGCGCTGCGGTCGTTCGACGGCTGGAGCGTGCGCAACGTGCCGCGCGCGGAGAACTCGCGGGCCGACGGGCTGGTGAACGAGGCGCTCGACGCGCGCCGGCGCTAGAACGCGCGCCGGTAGGCGCGCAGCCAGTTGCGCGCGATCGCGCGCTGCGCGGTGCGCAACGACCGGCCGCCCGCGCAGACGACGCTGTGGAGGCGGTCCTCGAGCCGGTCCTTCTGGTGGAAGCCGAGTCCCTGCCCGGCCGGTTCGGGGAACAGGTTGCCGCGCGCGTTGCTGCCACCCAGCTCGAGCGGGACGATGTGGTCGACCTCGTACGTCCGCGCCGAGTGATGGCGGATCCGATACTCGGCGAAGACGGCGTGATCCGTGGACTCGGTCACGTGCCGGACCTTGCTCGCGTAGCCGCTGCGGCAGATCTCCCGGCGTGTGGCCTTCTTGTAGTAGCCGCCCGGTGAGCAGTTCCGGTCGGGCAGCCGGCGATGGCTGCGCAGCTTGCAGCCGTGCCCGCGTATCCGTGCCTTGTCGATGTGGCCGAGGTAGACGGTGTGGCCGAGCGCCGGGCGGCTCGGGGCGCTCGGCCGGCCACCGCCGCCGCCGTAGGTGAACAGGCGGTTGCGCCCGTCCGAGGCGCGGCGGCAGCTGTAGCCGTGCGCGTGGTAGTAGCCCTGCTTGGCCGGCGAGCAGAACTCGCCCGCGTGCAAGGTGATGGCGCCGGCGGGCGCAGTCATCCAGACCGCCGTCGCGGCGCCGAATGCGGCGAGTGCCGCGGCGATGCTCGCAAGCCGCTTCCTCATGCGCCCACCGGCCCAGCTAATCACTGCCACGGCGGAGCGCAAGACGTCGTCTGCGCGGTGGTACGGGGAGTGACAAAGCACCCCGGAACGGGCACGCGGCGAAAGCGGATGATGGGACTCGAACCCACGACCTTCTGCATGGCAAGCAGACGCTCTAGCCAACTGAGCTACATCCGCGCGAGCCGGGGAGTATAGCCCCGGACCGGCGCGAAACGGCCTTACCGAGTGTTAGCTTTCGGTGCCCGTTGACGTCGGCCGGCAGGGGGTCGGATGGCAGTGATGAAGGCAGGGCGCCGCACCGTCGGCACGCTCGTGTTCAGCATGCTCGTGGTGGCGCTGAGCGCCGCGCCTGGAGTCGCCTCAGCGCGCCTCCGTCCGCTTCGCAACGACTACCTGAGCGCCCTTTCGCGCGCGACTCGCACCGGCGATGTGAGCGCCAAGCGGCAGATGCGTGTCGGCGTCGCGGTGGGCCATCCGAACCCGACCGGTGAGGACGCCTTCCTCGCGTCGCTGTACGACCCGGGCAGCCCGCGCTACCACCAGTTCCTGACCCCGTCGGCATACGCGAAGCGCTTCGGCGTGACGCGCGCGAGCATCCGCGCGGTGCGTCGCTGGGTCGCCGGCTCCGGGCTGCACGTGGCCTACCAGTCGCGGGCGCGCGACTACCTCATCCTCCAGGGCACGGCACGCCAGGTCGAGCGGCTCACGCACACCACGCTCGGCACCTACCGCTACGCCGGCGCGTCCTTCATCGCCAACGACCGGCCGCCGCGCATCCCCGCGAAGCTGCCCGTCTTCTCGGTGCTCGGCCTGAACACCTACCAGCACTTCCACACGATGCACACCGAGGGCGTGGCCGCGAGCGCGACTCACGCGGCGCCCAGCGCGGCGCCGTCGATCGGCAGCCGCACGCCGCAGCAGCTGTGGAACATCTACGAGCAGCCGCCGGAGCACACGGGCCAGGGTGTGTCCGTCGCGATCCTCGGCGAGGGCGCCACCGACTCCGTCATCAAGGACCTCCACACCTTCGACCAGAAGAACGGCTTCCCGCAGGTGCCGGTGAGCGTCGTCCACACGCCCACGAACGCCAAGTTCGACGACACGAGCGGCAACGGCGAGTGGAACATCGACATGCAGGCCATCCACGGCATGGCACCCGGCATCACGAAGGAAGTCCTGTACTTCGCCCCGAGCCTGGCGGACACCGACCTGGTGGGAAGCACGGCGACATGGGTCAACGACCCGACCGGCCCGCCGATCATGAACGCGTCACTCGGCGAGTGCGAGGTGAGTCCGCTGAACCCGGTGCTCAACCAGCAGGCCTTCTATCCCATCAACGGCAACGAGAACCAGCAGGCCACGCCGGTCAGCCAGGGACTCAGCAACTCGTCCGAGCCGGCGCAGGGGATGCTGCTCAAGCAGGCCGTGATCGAGGGCCGCACGTTCTTCGCGTCCTCCGGCGACGCCGGCTCCTCGTGCGCCGCGATCTACCCGGCGCTGAACGGCGTGCTGAACGAAGGCGTGCCGCTCACGGAGGATCCCGCCGACTCGCCGTACGCGGTGGGTGTCGGCGGCACCGTCCTCTACGCCGACAGCAACCTCCCGAGCGCGGGCCGCCTGCTCGAGTACGCATGGACCCACTCCGGTGGCAACGCCAGCCCGTTCATCACGGCGCCGGACTACCAGCACGGGGTGACGAACCTGAACCGCACGTGCGTGAGCGACCCGAGCGGGGCGCCCAGCAACGCGGGCCAGCTCTGCCGCGGTGTGCCGGACGTGGCCGCGCTGTCGGGCGACGTGATCTCGAACGGCTACACGATCGTCTCCGACGGCGAGGAGAGCTCCGGCGGCGGCACCAGCCTGTCGTCGCCCCTGTGGGCGGGGATGTGGGCGCGAGTGGTGGGCACGGCGCCGGCGGGCACGACCGGCTACGGCTTCGCGAACGAGGCCATCTACAAGATCGCGAAGGACCCGGCGCGCTACAGGCGCAGCTTCTTCGACGTCACGGTCGGCTCGAACGGGCTGAACGCCGCGCAGACGGGCTACGACTACGTGACCGGCTTCGGAACGCCCAACG
>JAICJV010000107.1 GCA_025928265.1 Thermoleophilaceae bacterium | reverse complement strand
GGGACGGCTCGCCGACTACGCGGAAGCGGTCACTTCCGGTGGTCCTGCACGTACTGGATGAGCTGATCCGCCTGGTCGTGTGCGTTGCCGGCGTTGATGTCGGTGAAGCCGCCGCCTCCCGACGACGACGCGAGTAGCGCGACCGCCACGCCGGCGAGGATCAGGATCAGCAGGAGCGCGAACAGCCGAGCGCGCGCGGCGCCGTCGCGCTTCTTCTGAGCAGGCCGGCGCTCGCGCGCGGGAGGCGGCGTCGCGACGGGAGCGGGCGCCCACGCCTCCTGCTGTCGCGGCAGAGCAGTCGTGCGCGGCAGCGCCTGGGTGGCGTCCTCGTCGTCGCCGCTGAATATCTGCGTGGAGGCGGTGTTGTACGCCGCGGTTGCCGCCTCGTCGCCCTGCAGCCCGGCATCGAGTGCGGCCGCCATCTCGAGCGCCGAGGCGTAGCGCATCGCCGGGTCGCGCTCGAGGCAGCGGCGGATCGCCATGTCGAGGGCGCGCGGCACCTCGCTGCGGAAGTTGGTGATCGGCTCGACCGCGTCGCTCTGCTGCTTGAGCGCGAGCTCGGTGAGCGAGCTGTACTCGTACGGGAGCCGTCCGGCGAGGAACTGGTACGCGCACACGCCGAGCGAGTAGATGTCGGAGGCGGGCCCGGCCTCCTCGCCGGTGGCCTGCTCGGGGGAGAGGTACGCGGCGGTGCCGAGCACGGCGCCGACCTGCGTGATGCGCGTCTGCTCGGCGGCCTTCGCGATCCCGAAGTCGGCGAGCTTCACGCTGCCGGTGTCCTCCGCGATGAGCAGGTTGCCGGGCTTCACGTCGCGGTGGACCACGCCGGCGCGATGGGCGTAGTCGAGCCCGTGGCAGGCGCCGCGCACGATCTCGACGGTCTGCTCGACGGCGAGCTTGGGCGACTCGCGCAGCAGGTCCGCGCACGACGGGCCGTTGACGTACTCCATGACGATGAAATGGCGGCCGGACTCCTGGTCCTCGCCCGAGTCGAACACCTGCACGATGTTCGGGTGCTGAAGCCGCGCGGCGGCGAGTGCCTCGCGGCGGAAGCGGGCGACGAACGCCTCGTCGTCGGACAGGTGCTCCGCCAGCAGCTTCACCGCCACGAGGCGTTCCAGCACGCTGTCGCGAGCGAGGAAGACGGTGGACATGCCACCCGCCCCGAGCCTGCGCTCGATGTTGTAGCGGCCGGCGATCTCACGTGGCGCGCTCAACCGTGTCCCTTCTTCCCGGGCTTGTCCTTCTTCTTGTCCTGCCCCGGCGCGTTCTCGGGACCGGTCCCGCCGTTACCCGGCGTGGTCTGCGTCGGCGTGGTCTGCGTCGGCGTGGTCTGCGTCGGCGTGGTCTGCGTCGGCGTGGTCTGGGTCGTCGTGGTCTGGGTCGGGGTCGTCTCGGTCGTCGTCGTCGGCGGCGTGGTGGTCGTCGGAGTCGTCGTGGTCGGCGTCGTCTGCGTGTTCGAGCACTCCTTGTTCGCGTCGTCGATCAGGTGATTGACGCCGTTCACGAGGCTGTCGCGGGTGTCCTTGTCGACGCTCGACGGCAACGAGACCACCCGCGTCCGGACCTTGTCGACAGCAGATATCAGCTGCGTGCACTTCTGCGGATCGCCCGTCGCATCGCGAGCCTGGCGCAGCGCGCGGATGAGCGACGCGCCATCGTCGTTCGGGATCGTCTTCTTGTCGCTGCCGCAGCCGGCCACGACGAGCGAGGCCGCAACCGCCAGGGCTGTGAGCGCGCGCATCACTGGCCGAGGTAGAGGCGGTCGGAGAGGGCGTGGGGGAGGCCGGCGTCCTGGATCGCGCGGGCGGCGACGTCGATCGGGTACTCCACACGGCGCCAGCTCGCCTTCCAGGTCGAGAAGTCGAGGAGCATCCAGGCGGCGCGCGGGTCGCCGTCGCGCGGCTGGCCGACGCCGCCGGGGTTCACGATCCAGTCGCCGTCGGAGAGGTCGAGCTCCGTGCCGCACGGCGCCGGGTCGCCGGCCACCGCGCCGTCGCCGCTGCGCGAGAAGTAGAGCGCCACGTGGGAGTGGCCGACGGCGCCGACGCGCGGCGACATCGCGTCCATGCACTCCTTCGCCGCCGTCGCCGAGAGGATGTACTCCCAGACCGGATCGCGCGGGCTGGCGTGGTAGAGGCCGAGCTGGTGGTTCTCGTCGCGCGACTCGAGCCCGTTCAGGAACTCGACGGTCTCAGCCGCCACGTGCTCCTTCGTCCATGTCGCCGCGATCGCCGCGTTCATCGAGAACTCATCGATATCGAGCTTGTCCACCACCACGAGGTCGTGGTTACCGATCAGGCACACGCCGCAAGCCTCTTTTGCGAGGGCCACACATTCGTCCGGGTGCGCGCCGTACCCGACGAGGTCGCCGAGGCACCAGATCGAGTCGACGCCCTCGTTCCGGACGTCGGCGAGAACCGCCTGGAATGCGGGCAGGTTGCCGTGCACGTCCGAAAGGATCGCGACCCGGACCGGGGGCACCGGCGTGCTCTCTAGAGTGTCCTGCGAATGGAGGCTCATCGTCTCGGGCTGCCGCTGGCCGTGGGCATCGCGGTCTTTGCGGCCGGTGCGGCGACCTTCGTCCTGAGGCCGCGACACGGGCTCATCCATCCGGCTCCCGTAGCCGCGCAAGACTACTTCAGCCCATCCGAGCTGAGCAGGGCGCGCGACTACGCCGGGCCGCAGCGCCTCCTCGGGCTGGGCGCGATCGCAATCGAGGCCGGCACGCTGGTCCTGCTGGCGGTGCGGCCGCCGCGGCGCGTCCGCCGGGCACTCGAGCGCGGGAAGGCGCGGCCGATCCTGGCGGCGGCGGGCGCGGGAGCGGCGTACGCCGTGCTGCTCGTGGTCGTGCAGTTGCCCGTGTCGATCCCGGCGGAGCAGCGCTCGCGTGACTTCGGGCTCTCGACGCAGACGTGGGGCAGCTGGACCGCCGACCTCCTCAAGTCGACGGCGATCTCGATGGTCATCACCGCGCTCGGGGCGATGCTCCTGATGGGGCTGATCCGCCGCTTCCCGCGGTCGTGGTTCGCGCTGGGCGCAGTTGCGGTCGTGCTGTTCAGCGCGGTGTTCGTCTTCTTCTCGCCGGTGCTGATCGACCCGATCTTCAACAGGTTCGAGCGGCTGCCGGACGGGCCGGTGCGGACCGAGGTCCTCGACCTCGCGCGGCGGGCGGGCGTGGATGTGGGGCAGGTCTACCGCGTTGATGCGAGCCGGCGCACCACGGGCGCGAACGCGTATGTGAACGGTCTCGGGCATACGAAGCGAGTGGTGCTCTACGACACGCTGCTGAAGGACTTTCCACCCGATCAGATCCGGTCGGTGGTGGCGCACGAGCTGGGGCACGTGAAGCACGACGACGTGCCGCGCGGCCTGCTGTGGCTCGCGATCGTGGCGCCCGCCGGCACGTTGCTGGTCCAGCGGCTGACCGAGCGGCTGGCCCCGGAGGCGCGGCTCGGGCGCGGCGCCGGGCCTGTGGTGCTGCCCGCTGCCGCCCTGTCGATCGCGCTCGTGAGCTTCGCGCTCAACATCCCGGGGAACGCGATGTCGCGCAGGATCGAGGCCTCCGCCGACGCCTATTCGCTCAAGCTGGACGGGAACCCCGCGGCGATGATCGGGCTCGAGCGCCGCCTCGCGACGCAGAACGTGGCCGACCCCGACCCGCCCGACTGGCTCCAGTTCGTGTTCGGCACGCACCCCAAGACGGTGCAGCGGATCGGCTACGCACTCACCTGGGCGCGGACCCACTAGTCTCGACGTCGCGTGAGGACCACCGTGCTCGCAGTCGGGCGCCTGCGACCGCCATACGCGGACGACGTCCAGCACTACAGGAAGCTGCTCGCTCGCCACACGCGCCTCGAATCGATCGAGGTGCGCGAGGACCAGAGCGTGGACGGCCGCCTACCCGACCGCGCGTTCGTCGTACTGCTCGACTCCGGGGGTCGCGAGTTCGAGTCGGAGGAGTTCGCGCACTGGCTCGAGGACCGGCGCCAGTCGGGCCGCGACCTCTGCTTCGTCGTCGGCGGGCCGCGCGGGCTGAACCTCGATGACTGTGACATGAGGCTGTCGCTCGGGCGGATGACGCTGCCGCATCAACTGGCCCGAGTCGTCCTCCTCGAACAGCTCTACCGCGCGCACAAGATCCTGGCGGGAGAGCCCTACCATTATTGACGGAACTCGTTCGGTTCCGGCGGCCTGCCGGTGACGGGTCTGGACGTAGCCGGACCGGGACCTCCGATTCCGATGGCGAACTCGTTCGGTCCCGGCGGCCTGCCGGTGACGGGCCGAACGCAACGGAACCGGGACCTCCGATTTCGCCGCCATACCATTGGCGCTCGTGGACGCCGCTGACCCCGTAGCCGAAGTCGCGGGCGCTGTTCTCGAGTCGGCGGGGGAGCTCGCCGGCAACGGGGCGCGCTCCGGCGCGAAGCTCGATCGACCGCCCAAGCCCGAGTTCGGCGACTACTCGTCGAACGTGCCGATGCTGCTCGCGCCCGCCATGCGCCGGCCGCCGCGCGAGGTGGCCGAGCAACTCGCCGAGCGGGTGCGCGGTCGGCTGGGTGGCGCGCTCGAACGGGCCGAGGTGGCGGGGCCCGGGTTCCTCAACCTCTTCATGTCGGACGAGTGGTATCGCGCCGCGGTGGCGGCAGCGGTGGCCGCAGGCGACGACTACGGCCGTGTCGCGCCGACGGACCGGGAGAAGGTGATGGTCGAGTTCGTGAGCGCGAACCCGACGGGGCCGCCCAACGCCGCCACCGGCCGGCACGCGGCGTACGGCGACGCGCTGGCGCGGATCCTCGAGTTCGCCGGCCACGAGGTCGAGCGCGAGTACTACGTGAACGACTTCGGCTCGCAGGTCCAGCGCTTCGGCGAGTCGATCAGGGCACGCGCGCGTGGGGAGGAGCCGCCCGAGGATGGCTATCAGGGCGACTACGTGGTCGATGTCGCGAAGCAGATCGACGGCGCCGCCGACATGGACGTCGACGAGCTCGCGCGGCGGGGCGTGGAGCTGATGCTCGAGTCGATGCGCGGCACGATGGAGCGCTACCGCGTGCGCTTCGACACCTTCTTCCGCGAGTCAGAGCTGCATGCCGGCGAGGTCGAACGGGCGCTGGAACAGCTCGAGGGCGCGGGACACGTCTACGAGTCCGAGGGCGCGCGCTGGCTGCGGACGACGCAGTTCGGCGACGACAAGGACCGTGTGCTCACGCGCGGCACCGGCGCGGCGACCTACTTCGCCGCCGACATCGCCTACCACCAGCACAAGCGCGAGCGCGGCTTCGACCGCCTGATCGACGTTTGGGGCGCGGACCACCACGGCTACGTGACGCGCATGAAGGCGGCCTTCGAGGCGCTCGGCGGCGATCCGGATCATCTCGAGCTCGTGATCATGCAGCTCGTGAACCTGATGGAGGGCGGCCAGCGGGCGCAGATGTCCAAGCGCGCGGGCACGATCGTCACGCTCGACGAGCTGATCGACGACATCGGCGTGGACGCGGCGCGCTTCTACATGCTCCAGCGCTCCCACGACACCACGCTCGACCTCGACCTCCGGCTCGCGCGCGAGCAGTCGCAGGAGAACCCGGTCTACTACGTGCAGTACGCGCACGCGCGCATCGCGTCGATCCTGCGCAAGGCGGGGGACGAGCGCGTCGCGGACGCGCTGTCGAAGGACCTGGCGGCGAGCGAGGAGGTGCTGCACCCGTCGGCGCGCGCTCTCGTGAAGCGGCTGCTCGAGCTGCCCGCCGAGGTGCAGACGGCGGCGGACCGGCGCGCTCCTCACCGGATGACCACGTACGCGCACGACGTGGCGCAGGCGTTCTCGGCGTTCTACCGCGACGTGCGTGTTGTCGGTGCCGCCGAGGAGGGCGGCGACGAGGACTTCCGCCTCGCGCTGTCGGCGGCGACGAAGCGGGTCATCGCCCGGAGCCTCGACCTACTTGGCGTCGAGGCCCCGGACCACATGTAGTCAGTCCGCTATGAGGACCTTCTCCGGCTCCGGCTCCCGGAGCTCCTCCTCGGCAGGCTCGCGAGACTCAGGATCGGACACGAACTCGATCCGTTCCTGCTCACGGCGGCGCGCTTCCTCCTCCATGCGGCGCTCTTCCCGACGCGTCCAATAGCCGTGGCACATACGACCACCTCCTGAGTCGCATCGTACGCCTCTGAAGTCGGAGGTTCCGGTCCGCGGCGTTCGCAGGACGGCGGCTGGCCGCGGAACCGAACGATTTCAGCGTCATAGTCCGCCGATCGAGTTCAATCCCGCCTTGTTGAGCACCGAGTTCAGGTGCGAGAGCTGGTCGGTGTAGAGCATCACGCCCATCACGATGAGGATCACGCCCGACACGACCGTGATGACCGAGTAGTGGTCGCGGAAGAAGCGGAACACGCCGGTCACATGGGCGAACGCCAGCGCGCTGAGGATGAACGGCACCGCCAGTCCCGCGGAGTAGAACGCGAGCAGCACGCCGCCCTTCGCCACCGTGTCCTGGTTCGAAGCGGCGGTGAGGATGGCGGCGAGCGTCGGGCCGGTGCAGGGAAGCCACGCGACCGCGAACGCAAGCCCGGCGACCACCGGGCCGCCGGTGCCTGCGCGCTGCATGAGCGCCTCGGGCCGCCACTCGCGGTTGAGGCGCGGGATGAACATCGTGGCGATGAACAGCACGCCCATCACCGCGATCACGATTCCGGAGCCGTGCCGCAGCGCGACCCGGTGGTCGCCGAGCCAGCTGCCGATTCCCGTCGCGCCCATGCCGAGCGCCACGAACATCACGGTGAACGAGATGCAGAAGATGAGTGCGGGACCCAGGACCTGCGCGCGCCTGTTGCCCTCGCGGATCTCGCTGAACGAGATGCCCGAGATCGCCGACAGGTAGCCCGGCACGAGCGGCAGCACGCACGGCGAGATGAACGACACGAAACCGACCGCGAACGCGGCGAAGATCGTGGCGTCGCCGGCGGCGATGGGCGTCAGCACGGTCACAGGTCGTAGCGGTCGATGTCTGCCTGCAGGCGGGCGGAGTCGCCGGGGTCGAGGCCGGGTCCGGCGGCCGCCACGGCGGGCGGCTTGCGGCGCCGCCGCCAGTGATACGCACCGAAGGCGACCGCGAGCACTCCGGCGACGAATGCAAGCACCGGCACGAGCCAGGCGCTCCGCGACTTCGGCATGGCCAGGATCCGCGACCCGAACTGCGCGACCAGCTCGTCCTTGATCTGCTGCTTCGACTCGCAGCGGTCGACCCGCGAGGTGATGAACGCGCGCTCCTGCCGCGCCGACGGGGCGTCCTCGGCCAGGTTGAGCGGGACGCCGCACTGGAGGCACATGACCTCGTCCTCGATGTCGGTCACCGACGTCTTCGGGCAGCCCGCCGCGGCGAGCGCGCTCGCGGGCGCCACCAGCAGCGCGAGCATCACCAGCGCGATCACCCTCATGCGGGCTCCCTCATCAGCGGCATCACCTTCGTGGTGAAGAACTGGTCGTCGACGGGGCCGCGCGAGGTTGCGGCGATCCGGCCGTCGCGGTCGATCACCACGGTCTCGGGATAGCCGACGACGCCGAAGCGCTTGAGGTGCGAGCCGTCGCCGTCGCGCAGCTGCGGGTAGCTGAGCTTGAACTCGCGGACGAACTTCTGCGCATCACCCCTCACGTCGAGCACGTCGATGCCTACGACCGTTCCGCGCTGCGGGTTCAGCTTCTTCTGCCAGCGCTCGAGCACGGGCGCCTCGCTCCGGCACGGGCCACACCACGAGGCCCAGAAGTTGAGCACCACGACCTGGCCCCTGAACGAGGACAGGGCCACCTGCTTGCCGCCGTCGAGCGTGGGCAGAGTCGTGGCCGGGGTGGCGGGTCGCTTGCCGGCGGCGAGCTGCGTGTCGATCGAGGTGTTGTCCTGCTTCGACGACACGCCGTATGCGAGCAGGGCGACGATCGCCAGCACGCCGGCGAGGGCGACGATCGGTACAGGGCGGAGAAGACGGCTCACTGCTCGCCCACAAGGGTAATCCTGGCGTTCAGGCGGCCTTAAAGCCGCTCGCTTCGTGAGAACCGGCTCATCACCGTGAGAGTTCTGCGAGATCCGCTGTCGAGCGGCCCTCCGGCGTCGATGAAACGGGGCGGTGAAGATGGACGACGCACTGCCGCGGGTCAGCGCCCTGATGCCCGTGTTCAACGGCGAGCGCTTCGTGGAAGAGGCGATCGCCAGCGCGCTCGAGCAGGACTACCCGGCCGACCGGCTCGAGGTGGTCGTGGTGGACGACGGGTCGACCGACGACACGCCGGCCATCCTCGACCGGGTGGCGCGTTCCGCGGCCGGCCGCGTCCGCGTGATGAGGCAGGAGAACGGGGGCAACACCGCCGCCGTCGCGCGCGCCGCCGCGGCCGCCGGCGGCGATCTGCTCGCCCTGCTCGACGCCGACGACGCGTGGCCGCGCGGGAAGACGCGCCGCCAGATCGAGCTGCTCGCCGCGCGTCCCGAGGTGGGACTGGTCTACGGGGACATGCGCGTGATCGACGAGCACGGTGACGTGATCCAGGAGTCGTGGCTCGAAGGCGAAACGCCGCCGGCGGGCCGCTGCGCCGCGCGTCTG
>JAICJV010000126.1 GCA_025928265.1 Thermoleophilaceae bacterium | reverse complement strand
TCATGTTCGTCGGAGTGAAGTTCATCCTCACGAGCGTGGTGCACATCCCGATCGGCATCTCGCTGCTGGTGATCTTCGGCGTGATGGGGGTAGCGATCGCGGCATCGCTGCGGCGCGACCGGAGGGCGCCTGCGGCGTGATCGAGCGCCTCGTCCTCTTCGGAGCCAGCGGTGACCTGACGGGGCGCTTCCTCCTGCCCGCGCTTGGCGCACTGCACGCGCAGGGGCGCCTCCCCGATGGCTTCCAGGTGCTCGGTGCGGCAACCGAGGACTGGGACGACGAGGGGTTCCGGCGGTTCGCCGCCGAGAGGCTGGAGGCGCATGCACCAGACCTCGCGACCGCCTCGCGCGAGGCGGTCGCCGGCATGCTGCGCTACCGGCCGGTGGACGTGGCCGACGCCCAGAGCGTGGCCGGGCTACTCGACGCGGACGAGTCGCTCGCGGCGTACCTGGCGCTGCCGCAGGGGCTGTTCGCCACGACGGTCCAGAACATCGTCAGTGCGGGCCTCCCCGGCGGAAGTCGCGTGGCGCTCGAGAAACCGTTCGGCGAGGACCTCCAGAGCGCTCGGCAACTCAACGAGCTGCTCCACAGCACGTTCGGAGAGGACGCGGAGAAGACGGTCTTCCGCGTCGACCACGTGCTGGGCATGCCCACCGTCCAGAACCTGAGGTTCTGGAGCGGTCAGCGCATCGAGGAGGTGGAGGTGCTGTGGGAGGAGACCCTCGCACTCGAGGGGCGCGCCGGCTTCTACGACCGCGCCGGCGCACTCAGGGACGTGATGCAGAACCACATGATGCAGCTGCTCGCCCTCGTGGCGATGGACCCACTGGCGAGCGGTGCCGGAGACGACCTGCGTGACGCCAAGGTGGCCGCACTGCACGCCGTGCGAGCGCTCGCGCCCGAGGACGTGGAGCGCTGCACCCAGCGTGCGCGCTACGAGGGCTACGTCGAGGAGGAGGGCGTCGATCCGGCGCGCTGCACGGAGACCTTTGCCGAGCTGCTGCTCGAGCTCGACATGCCGCGCTGGAAGGGCACGCGCTTCCGGTTGCGAGCGGGCAAGGCGCTCGCGCGCAGGCGCAAGGGCGTGGTCCTGCACCTCCGTCCCGCGGACCGTGAGTCGCCGGGCGACGAGTTGCGCATCGAGATCGACGACTCCGAGGACGCCACGGCCTATCCGAGTGTCCTCCTCGACCTGCTCAGCGGAGGCAACAGCCTGTCCGTGCGCGGTGACGAGGCCGAGGAGGCGTGGCGCATCGTCGACCCCGTACTCGACGCGTGGCGCGACGACCGCGTGCCGATGCGCGACTACGCGGCGGGCTCCGACGGCCCGCCGCGCCTTTGACCACCTGATGCACGTCGAGCAGCTGACGGGACCGATCGCGTATCACGCCGAGGGCCCCGTGTGGTCGCCTTCGTGGGGAGGCCTCCGGTGGGTGGACATGCTCGCCGGGGACATCCTGTCGCTCGACGAGCGCGGCGACGTCGAGCGCCGCAACGTCGGGTCGCCGATTGCCGCGGTCGTGCGCCCTCGCGTTGGCGGCGGAGCGGTCATCGGGACCGAACGCGGGATCGCGCTCGAGGAGCCCGGCGGCTGCATCCATCAGCTGCCCGAGGTGTGGTCGGATCACAGCATCCGGATGAACGAGGGCGGGTGCGACCCGGATGGGCGCTTCTACTGCGGCTCGATGGCGTACGACCAGACGAAGGGGGCGGCGTCCCTCTACCGGTTCGATCGAGATCGCTCGGTCAGCGTCGTGCTCCCGCACGTCACGATCTCGAACGGCATCGAATGGTCGCCCGACGGAAGCCGTGCCTACTACAACGACACCGACACGCGCGCCATCGCGGTGTTCGCCTACGACTCCGAGCACGGCCTGACAGACAGGCGCCAATTCGTCGCGATCCCGGACGGCGGAAATCCCGACGGCCTCACCGTCGACCGCGACGGTGGGGTCTGGACGGCCATCTTCAACCGCGGCGTCGTTCACCGCTACAGCCCGGAGGGGACGCTCGTCGAGGTCATCGACCTGCCCGCGCGGCAGGTCACGGCCTGCACGTTCGGCGGCAGCGACCTGAGCAAGCTCTTCATCACGACCTCGCGCGAGAACCTGAAGCCCGGCGAGGATCCGAACGCGGGGTCGCTTTTCGTGGCGGAGCCCGGCGTGCGGGGGATGCCGGTGCGGGAGTTCGCCGGCTGACCGACTGAGTCAGAGCGCCGCGACGACGTCGCGGTGGGCGAGGACCACGCCGGGGTGGTCCTGGAGCGCCTGGAGATGCCGCTGCTTGCAGGACGTCGGCTGAGGACATCCTGCCACCGAACCGCTCGGCCTCGATCCGCTGGGCGGCGAGCAGCTCGGAGTGGACATTGAGTAGTGCGGAGTGCGCGTAAGTCGGTCATGGGGGCTCAGCGGCGCGGCCGCCAGCGTTCGGGGTTGAATGGAATGCGCGCCGCCCGCGCGGGGTCGGGCACGTGCAGCTCGCCGGTGCCTGCGCGCACCGCTGCATCGGCATCCTCGGGCGAGATCCCGGCGAAGACCATGATGTCGCCGGCCACCATCTGGGTGGCGGTCTTCGCCGCGGCCAGTGCTCGATCGCTCTCGGTGCTCCGCGCCGCCAGCGCGCGCGCGACGTCCAGCGCGCGCTCGGCCGCGTCCTGCCGCGTGCTGCGGTCGCCGGGGTCACGCGCCAGATCCCCAAGCGCCTTCGCCAGCTCCCGTGCGCTTGGGACGAGCTTCGGGCGCAGCGGTGGCTCTGTACCCATGGCTGTGCGATTGAGCGTGAGGAGGGAAGCGCCGAGCAGGTCGAGGTGCCCGGCGTTCTCGGTCTCCTGCACGACAGGCGCCATCTGCGCGCGCCAGACCGGAGCGTGGCGCGCGACGTTCCGGCTCGCGTCGCGCGTGCGGCCGAGGTCGGTCAGCCGGTCGCGCAGCGTTCGCAACTCCGTGCGCGCCTGGTCGGCGAGGTCCTCGTCGTCGTCCTCGATCGCCCGAGCCGTCAGGTCGAGGCTCTCGGCCATCGTCTTCAGGGCGGCCGCCTCCGCGCGCCGCAGCAGCCGCACCGGCTCGGGCGAGAACAGCACCTGGCTGAAGACGAGCGCCACGCCCGCGCCGATGAGCGCGTCCTCGAGGCGGTTCGGGCCGGCCTGGCCGTCGGCGACGGCCACGGTGAGGATGGCGCTCGCAGCGGCCTGCGCAATCACGATCCGCTCGCCGCGGAGGAGGAACGCGAGGGTCATCGCGCTCGCGGTGGAGACGGCGAGCGTCACGTAGCCGCCGCCGATCACGACGATCCACAGCTCGGCGGCCGCGATCCCCACCACCACGCCGAGCAACAGCCTCAGCGCGTTAAGGCCGCGCTCCCCGAGCGGCGCGTTGAGGGCCACGACGGCGGCGATCGGCGCGAAGAAGGGCTCGTGATGCTTGACGACGTGGACCGCGATCACCCAGGCGATCGTCGCGGCGGCGGTCCCCTGAAGGACCGGCCACGCGACGTCCCTCAGGCGGCCCAAGGCCCGTCAGGCGCCGAGCGGCGACGGCGGGATGCGCGTGTGCCCGTGGATCTCCGGAATGACCATGGCGAGCTGGTCGGGGTAGCACCACGACCAGTCCTCGCCCGGTTCGATCGAGCGGACGATCGGGTGGCGCGTCTGCCGCGCGTGCGCGGTCGCGTGGCGCATGGGGGAGCTGTCGCAGCAGCCGACGTGTCCGCACTCGAGGCAGATCCGCAGGTGAACCCAGCGCGTGCCGGCCTCGAGGCAGTCGGCGCAGCCGTCGACCGCGTCCGGAAGCTCGGTCACGAGGACGTGGTCGAGATGGCTACACGCCGCGGCCATACGAGGACGATACGCCGCGCCCTCAGGAATCGCGGCGGAGCGTCTGGCGCAGCGTCGTGAAGCGGTTCTTGAAGCCCGTCAGGAAGACGATGTGCACGAGAAGCCAGGCGAGCCAGCCGATGAATCCCCACAGGCGGATCGGGCCGATCGAGGCGACCGCTCGGAAACGTGAGATCGTGGCCATCGTGCCGAGGTCGCGGTACCTGAACGGCTTTGCGTCGCCGTCGCCGCGCACGCGCTCGGCGATCGTGTGACCCGCGTGCGCGCCGGACTGCATGGCCACCTCGGCCAGCCCGGGTAGGCCGTCGAGGCTCATCAGGTCACCCACCACGAAGATCTCGGGGTGGCCGGGAAGGCAGACTACGCCGACCGAGTGAGACCCCTCATACCGCGTGACTCGCACATCCGTGTCCGGGGTATCTCCCTGCGACGCGATACGAGGAGCGGGTGATGGCGACGCAGACGCCTGGTGACTCAGTGCTCGAGGGCCTGGACGGCATGCTCGACGACGTGGAGGCGCTGTACAAGGACGTGCACAGCCACCCCGAGCTGTCGATGCAGGAGGCGCGCACGGCCGAGATCGCCGCCGATCGCCTGAGCGCCGCCGGTTTCGACGTGACCTCGGGCGTAGGGAAGACCGGAGTGGTCGGCCTGCTCGAGAACGGCGACGGCCCGACCGTGATGCTGCGCGCCGACATGGACGCGCTCCCCGTCCAGGAACAGACGGGACTGGACTACGCGAGCACCGTCGACGGCGTGATGCACGCGTGCGGCCACGACATGCACGTCGCCTGGCTGGCCGGGACCGCCGCGCTGATGGCGCGCAACAAGGAGTCATGGCACGGCACGCTGATGGCGGTCTTCCAGCCCGCCGAGGAGACGGCCGAGGGCGCGCAGGCGATGATCGACGACGGGCTGTTCGACCGCTTCCCCAAGCCCGAGGTGATCCTCGGCCAGCACGTGATGCCGTCGCCGGCGGGCCTGATCGGCAGCCGCGCTGGTGTGATCACCTCGGCCGCCGACAGCCTCGAGATCCACATGTTCGGCCGCGGCGCCCACGGCTCGATGCCGCAGGCGAGCGTCGACCCCGTCGTGATGGCCGCCGCCACGGTCATGCGCCTGCAGACGGTCGTCGCCCGCGAGGTGGCACCGACCGAGTCCGCGGTGCTCACGGTCGGCGCCCTGCAGGCGGGCACGAAGGAGAACGTGATCCCGGACGAGGCGGTCATCAAGCTCAACGTGCGAACCTTCGACGAGGGCGTGCGCAAACGGGTGCTCGACGCGATCAAGCGGATCGTGAACGCCGAGGCGGAGGCTTCGGGAGCGCCCAAGCCGCCGGAGTTCAAGACGCTTGACCGCTACAACCTCGTCACGAACGACGCCGGCGCGACCGCCCGTGTGGGGGAGGCGCTGCGGGCGCACTTCGGCGCGGATCGGGTGGTCACATCGGGACCGGTGTCGGCCAGCGAGGACTTCGGCTCGTTCGGCACCGAGTGGGAAGTGCCGTCGGTGTTCTGGACCATCGGCGGAACCGACCCCGACCTGTACGCGAAGGCGCAGCAGGAAGGGCGGCTCACCGAGCTGCCCACGAACCACAACCCACGCTTTGCGCCCGTGCTCCACCCGACGCTCCAGACCGGAGTCGAGGCGCTCGTCACCGGGGCCTGTGCCTGGCTGTCCGGCTAGCGCGGGCGGCCGCCGGTGCTGAGCGGCTTCCCGCCCGACCTGATTCTCGTCCTGAACCTCGTCGGGACGTTCGTCTTCGGGATCAGCGGCGGCCTGGCAGCCGTGCGCAACCGCCTCGACGTGTTCGGAGCGGTCGTGCTCGCGGTCGTGGTCGGAATGGCGGGCGGCATC
>JAICJV010000072.1 GCA_025928265.1 Thermoleophilaceae bacterium | reverse complement strand
CCTTGGCGCCGTCCTCGACCACCTCGGTGCCGAGCGCGCGGCGATCGGCGGCGCCTCGATGGGCGCGCACACCGCGATGGCGTTCGCGCTCGCGCACCCCGAGCGCGTGTCCGCCCTGATCCAGATCACGCCGGCGTATGGGGGCGTCCGCGACGAGGGGAGCGACCTGGCGGCGTGGGACCGCCTGGCCGACGGGCTCGAGCACGGCGGCGTCGACGGGTTCCTGGCGGCGTACAACCCGAAGGCCTCGGAGCGCTACCGCGACACGGTCATGACCGTCACCCGCCAGCGCCTCGAGCGCCACCGCCACCCCGAGGCGGTCGCGGACGCGCTGCGGGTCGTGCCGCGCTCGCGCGCGTTCGACGGCCTGGAGGAGCTGGAGCACATGGACATCCCCACGCTGGTGGTGGCCTCGCGCGACGAGGCCGATCCGGGGCACCCGTACTCGGTGGGCGCGGCGTACGCGGAACGGCTGCCGAACGCGAAGCTCGTGACCGAGGAGGAGGGCAAGTCGCCGCTCGCGTGGCAGGGGGCGCGGCTGTCGAAGGAGATCGCGGACTTCCTGGGCGCGCTTACGTAGGCGGCGGCCCCAGGCGCCATGGCCCGTCGTCATGCGTCTGCGCAAGCCACGCCTGCGCATCCGCCTTCCCGATCTCGATCAGCGCCCTCTCGAACTCGGGGGCGAAGAACAGGAAGCTCATCAGCTCGCCGTGGATCGCACCGTTGCCGGCGGCGGTGAAGCGGCCGAAGACGTTGAGGTCGCGGTCGCGCACGAAGCCGCGCAGGCCCGAGTAGCGCTCGCGCCAGATCCGCGACGCCAGCTCGCCGATGCCGTGGCGCTCGCGCGGCGTTATGAAGATGTAGGGGATCTTGCGCCCCTCGTGACCTGGCAGGTTCTCCTCGGCCAGCTCGCGCACGTCCTGCTCGAGCGGGTCGATCAGGAGGGCCTGGAGGATCTGCGCCGAGCCCTCGAAGACGTCGGGTCGCTCTTCGGATGCGAGCGGGGACTCCGCCGGCCGCGCCGTCGAGTTCAGTCCGATCACCAGCACGCGGTCGGCGCCCAGCTGCAGAGCGGGCTTGATCGGCGCGTTGAGCCTGGTGCCGCCGTCGAAATACCAACCGCGTGCGGCCGCCGGCGAGGCGATGTGCCGCGCGGGAAAGAGCCCCGGGATCGCGCCGGACGCCAGCACGTGGTCGGGCTCGACCGGCGTCGGCACGTAGTGGATCCCGCGGATCGGGTCGTAGTCAGGATGCCCGTCGCCCGCGTGGAACACGACGGTCTGGCTCGTGAGCGCGGAGGTCGTCGTGACGGCCGCCGCGCGCACCGTGCCGCCGTCGACGTTCGCGCGCAGGTGATCGAAGGCCACGATCCGCTCGAGCGTCCTGGGCAGCGGGTCGGGATGAAGGAGCGCGTCGATGCGCGGCTGCTTGACCCAGAGCAGGCGCCCCACGTAGCGAAGCGAGCGGAGGACGCCGCGCGGCGACGTGAGCGGGGCGAGGACGTCGCGCCAGCGCAGCGCCGACCACCACCCGATCCCGTCGCGCATCGCCTCGTCGAGCGGCCGATGCGCGTTCGCGGCGAGGTAGGCGGCGTTGAACGCGCCCACGCTCGTGCCCACCACGATCGTCGGCCGCTCGCCGCGCGCCTCGAGCACCGGCAGCAGCACCGAGAGCGCGCCCACCTCGTACGCGCCGCGCGCGCCACCGCCGGCAAGGACGATCGCCGTCTCAGCCATAGAGCACCGACCCGAGGCGCACGATCGTCGCGCCCTCCTGCACCGCCACCTCGAAGTCCTGCGTCGTGCCCATCGAGAGCCGCGACAGGCCATGCTCCGCCGCCAGCTCGGCCAGCCGCGCGAAGTAGCGGCGGTTCTCCTCCGGTCGCTCGACAGCGGGCGGCATCGTCATCAGGCCGCCGACGGGAACCGGCGAGCGGGCGATGAAGTGGCCGAGCTCGTCAGGGTCGATGCCCGTCTTGCTCTGCTCTCCCGCCACGTTCACCTGGATCAGGATCTCGGGCGCGGGATGCTTTTCGAGCTGCGCGAGTGCCGACTCGGATGCCACCGAGTGGATGAGCCGCACGCGCGGCGCCACGTCCTTGACCTTGCGCGACTGGAGCGCACCGATGAAGTCCCACGTGAAGGCGTCGCCCCAGCGGTCCTGCTTGGCCACGAGCTCCTGCGCGCGGTTCTCCCCGACGAGCTCGATCCCGCCCTCCGCAAGAGCGCCCAGGTCGTCGACGTCCACGTACTTGATCGCCGCGAGGATCTCCACGTCGCCCGGGTCGCGACCGGCCGCCGCGATCCGCTCGCGAACACCCTCCAGGTTCGCGCGCACGCGCGCGGGAGTCAGGTCAGCCAAGCGATACCACCCTGGCGTCCGGTGACGCCGTTGTCGCGGCGGTGCGAGAAGAACAGGTCCGCCCGGCAGCTCGTGCACAGGTCCACGTCCTCGATCGCGTCGACGCCCGCGGCCGCAAGCTGTTGCCGCGCGACCGCGCGCAGGTCGAGCATGCGCCCGGACGCGACGTCGTCATAGGACGAGAACTGCGCGAGCACCTCGTCGCCGACCTCGTAACAGCACTGGCCGATGCCGGGCCCGATCGCGGCGGCGGGTGGCTCGTCGAACGAGTCGAGCGCCTTGTCGATGATCCCGCCGGCGAGCCCGCGCCAGCCGCAGTGCAGCATGGCCGCGCGGCCGGAGCCGATCAGCGCGACCGGCAGGCAGTCCGCCACCAGCACGAGCAGCCCGAGGCCGCGCATCGTGGTTCCGTGCCCGTCGGCCTCTCCGAGCATGGCGCCGGGCTCGGGCGCGGTGTCCCATTCCCTGATCGCCGTCTTGTGCACCTGTCGCCCCATCGCCACCCGCGAGAGCCCGAGATCGTCCATCAGCAACATCCGGTTGCGGACCACGCGATCGCGCACGTCGTCGGTGAGGATCCCCAGGTTGAGCGACTCGAACGGCCCCTCGCTCACGCCGTCCTGGCGCGTCGAGAACGCCACGCGCCCGCCGGGCAGATCCACGTCAATCGAGCGCACCGGTTCTCCTCGCCACTGCCAGCGCCACCCGCAGCTCCTCGTCGCGCCCGTGCACCTCGCCGTCGAGTTTGCGGCGCAGCGTCTCCTCGAGCGCCTCACCCACGGCGGGCGACTCCGCCACGCCCGCGGCGATCAGGTCGGCGCCGGTGATCTCGAGCGTGGCGCCGCGCAGGTCGCGCACGTAGCGAAGGACCGGCTCGCCCGGTGCGCCCCACCCCAGTGCCACGGCCAGCGCCTCGACCGGCTCGCCGTGCAGCAGCGAGTGCACCTCGGAATCGCTCATGTCCGCCCGCAGCGTGTGCGCCAGGTGCGGGCCGGTGAGCGCCGCGCGCGCCACCCGCTCGCGCTCGGGCCGCGGGAACGCGAGCCGGTCGAGCCACGGGTGGAGCGCGTCCGCGTCCCCCACCATCAGCGTGGCGAGCACCGCCAGCGACCGCTCCGCCCCGACCTCCGCCGCGCCCAGAGCGGTGCCGGCGGCGCGGTCCGGGTCGCAGCGCAGGCACGGATACATGTGCTTGTCGATTCCGAGGCCGCAGATCCGCGCGACCGCCGACGGCATCTCCTCCTCCTCGAGCAGGAACATCAACTCCACGCGCATGCGCTTGCCGGACACCGTGCCGAGCGCGCCGCCGTCGATCGCCTCCAGGGCCAGCTCCTCGGTGCGCTCGTCCATCGACGCGTCGAGCCGCACCTCGTAGCGAACCGCGCGCAGGAGCCGTGTGGGGTCGTCGATGAAGCTCCGGTCGTGGAGGACGCGGATGACGCGCGCCTCCAGGTCCGCCCGCCCGCCGAGCGGATCGATCAGCTCGCCGAGCCGGTCGTGCGAGAGCCCTGCGGCCATCGCGTTCACAGTGAAGTCGCGCCGTCGCAGGTCCTCCTCGAGCGGCGCCGGCTCCACCTCGGGCAGTGCGCCGGGCGCCGCGTAGGTCTCGCGCCGCGTACGCGCGAAGTCCACGGCCAGACCGGGTGCGACGATCGTCGCGGTGCCGAAGCGATCGTGCACCTCAACCTCGCCGTCGAGCCGCTGCGCGACCGTCTCCGCGGCGTCGAGCGCGTCGCCCTCCACCGCCACGTCGAGGTCGAACGGCCGCATGCCGCGCAGCAGGTCGCGCACGGCGCCGCCGACGAGGTATGTGGGCGGCAGGTCCTCCAGCGCCGGCAGCAGCGCGCCCATGCCGGGCACCGCCTCGATCTGCTCGCGCAGGCTCACAGCCGTACCGGGATCCCTGCCTCTTGCATGTGCTGCTTGGCCTGCCCGACCGTGTACTGGCCGTAGTGGAAGATCGACGCGCACAACACCGCGTCGGCGTGGCCCTCCTCGACCGCGTCCACCAGGTGCTCGAGCTTTCCGGCGCCCCCGGAGGCGATCACCGGCACATCGACGGCGTCCGCCACCGCCCGCGTGAGCGTGAGCTCGTAGCCGTCCTCGGTGCCGTCGCGGTCCATGCTGGTGAGAAGGATCTCGCCCGCCCCGCGCTCCACGCCCTCGCGCGCCCACTCGATCGCGTCGATCCCCGCGGGGTTGCGCCCGCCCGCGGTGTAGACGCAGTAGCGCCCGTCGGACTCACGCCGCGCGTCGATCGCCAGCACCACGCATTGCGACCCGAAGTGCTCGGCCAGCTCGGTGAGCAGCTCCGGGCGGCGGACCGCCGAGGAGTTCACCGACACCTTGTCGGCGCCGGCGTCCAGTACGGCCTGCGCGTCGCGCACCGACCCGATGCCGCCGCCGATCGTGAACGGGATGAACACGTCGTGCGCGGTGCGCTTCGCGAGGTCGACGATCGTGTCGCGCTTCTCGTGCGTGGCCGTGATGTCGAGGAACACGATCTCGTCGCCGCCCTCGGCCTCGTAGCGCGCGGCGAGCTCGACGGGGTCGCCCGCGTCGCGGATGTCGACGAAATTCGTCCCCTTCACCACCCGCCCCTTGTCGACGTCGAGGCAGGGAATGACGCGCCTAAGCAGCATTTGCGTTGCCGCGGCGCCCGCGCAGGATCTCCATCGCCTCGGGCACGGTGAAGCGGCCCTCGTAGAGCGCCTTGCCCGAGATCACGCCCGCGAGGTTCACGAGCCGCAGCTCCTTCAGCGCGCGCAGGTCGTCGAGTGAGCCGATGCCGCCCGAATAGAGGAAGCGCCCGCGGATGACCTCCGCCATGTGCTGGATCTCGTCGAGGTCGGGCCCGTCGAGCATCCCGTCGTGGTCCACGTTCGTGTAGACGAACTGCTTGACGCCGCGCGCCTGCATCCGGCGGATGACGTCCTCCGGCGGCATCTGCGTCTTCTCGGTCCAGCCGGCGACGGAGACGAAGCCGTCGCGCACGTCGATCGCCACCACCACGCGGTTGCCCCACTGCGCGAGGACGGAGTCGAGGAACTCCACGTCGGTGTACGCCGCGGTGCCCAGCACCACGCGCTGAGCGCCGGCCGCGAGGGCGTCGCGCACGGCGACGAACGACCGCAGGCCGCCGCCGTACTGCACGGGGATGTCGAGCTCGCGCGAGATCTTGCGCAGGTGATCGAGGTTCACGGGATGCCCCTCGCGGGCGCCGTCGAGGTCCACCACGTGCAGCTGCGGGGCGCCCTCCTCCTGCCACTTGCGCGCGGCGTCGAGCGGGTCCGCGTCGTAGACCGTCTCCTTCGCGAAGTCGCCGCGCTCGAGCCGCACGGCCTGGCCGCCGCGGATGTCGATCGCCGGCAAAAAGATCACGACGCCAGCCTCACGAAATTGCGCAGCAGTTCGAGGCCGTGGGTGCTCGACTTCTCGGGGTGGAACTGGACGCCGAATATGTTCCCGCGCGTCACCGCCGTCACGAAGCGCCCGCCGTATTCGGCCGTGCCGATCACGATCGAGTCGTCCTCCGGGCGCGCGGCGTAGGAGTGCACGTGGTACATCGCGGTGTGCTCCGGCAGGCCATCGGTGAGGGGCGCGCCGTCCGACCAGGCCACGTCGTTCCAGCCGATCTGCGGGACCTTCAAGCCGTTCGCGGCGAGCGCGTGCACGCGGCCCTTCAGCAGCCCCAGGCCGTCGGCGCCGCCGTGCTCGGTGGACGACTCGAACAGCAGCTGCATCCCGAGGCAGATGCCGATCAGCGGGCCGCTGTAGGACCGGACCGCATCGAGCAGTCCGCGCCGCCGCAGCTCCACCATCGCCTTCGGGAACGCGCCCACGCCGGGCAGCACGACGCCGTCGGCAGCGGCGATCCTCGCCGGGTCGTCGGTCAGCTCGGCCTGTGCGCCCACGTGCTCGAGCGCCATACGCGCCGAGGTGACGTTGCCCATCCCGTAGTCGACGATCGCGATCATCGCGGCGCGACGATATCCAGGCCGCGGATCCGCTCCACGAACGCGTCGATCGCGGCCGCCTTCAGCTTGTGCGCGACCGGGTTCGCGATCAGCCGCGCGGTCATCACCCCGATCTGCTCGCGCTCGACCAGGTGGTTCTCGCGCAGCGTCGTGCCGGTGGCGGTGAGGTCGACGATCGCATCGGCGAGGCCGGTGAGCGGCGCCAGCTCCACCGAGCCCTTCACCTCCACGATCTCCGCCTGGCGACCGGTGCTCGTGAAGTACTCGCCCGCGATGCGCGGGTATTTCGTCGCGATGCGCACGCTGCCGCGCCGACGCAGCGGCTCGCCGAGCGGGTCGTCGCCGTCGCGCGCGGCCACCACCATGCGACAGGCGCCGTAGCCCAGGTCGAGCAGCTCGTACACCTCGCGCTCCGCCTGCTCGAGCAGCACGTCCTTGCCGGTGATGCCGAGGTCCGCGGCGCCGTGCTCGACGTACGCGGCAACGTCGCTCGGCCGCATCGTGATCACGCCGATCTCCGGGAAGATCAGGCGGCGGTCGTTGTCGCGCACGGGCGTCGTGTCGATCCCGAGTCGGTCGAGCAGGTCGAGCGACTCGCCGAACAGCGCGCCGCGCGGGACCGCGATCATGAGCTCGCTCACTTCTGCCGCTCCTCCTCGAGCTGGGCGATGTGCACGCGGTGGACGTCGAGGCCGACGCCACAGGCGGGCAGCTCGCGCCCGAAGCGGCCGAGCAGATCGTCGTAGCGGCCACCGCCGCCGACCGCAAAGCCGACCGCCGGGTCGTAGACCTCGAACACCATGCCCGTGTAGTAGCCGAGCTCGCGCACCAGGCCCAGGTCGAAGATCACGCGATCCGCCACGCCGCGCTCGGCCAGCAGCTCGTACACGGCGCGCAGGTTCTCGACGGCGGCCGACACCGGGCCGTCGGCCTGGCCCAGCACCTCGATGCCGCCGCGCAGCCGCGGCAGGCGCTCCAGAAGCGCCCGCGAGGCGGGCGAGACGCGCAGCCGGTCGACCCGCGTCCCCAGCTCCACGAGGTCGCGCCGCGCGAGCGCCTCGAGCAGCGGCCCGCGCTCAGCCTCGGGCACCTCGAGGTTCTCGAGCAGGCGGCCGTACAGCGCGCCGTCGCCGAGCCCCAGGCGGTGGCGCCCAAGCCCGGCGGCGCTCAGCGCCTCGAGCACGAGCGCGATCACCTCGGCGTCCCCGTGCGGCGCCGGTACGCCGATCAGCTCGAGGCCGCCCTGCAGGAATTCGCGCGGCTGGCCGCTGCGCCCCTTCACCATCCGGTAGGCGTGCGAGAAGTAACAGAGCCGGATCGGCGGCTCCACGTGCTGATAGCGATTGGCCACCATCCGGGCGATCGGGATCGTCATGTCCGACCGCAGCGCCAGCACGTTGCCGTGGTCGTCGAAGGTCCGGAAGCCGGCGCCGGCCGCGCGCCTGTCGCCGCGCTGGAGCACCTCCTCGTACTCGAGCGTGGGCGTCCACACCTCGCCGTAGCCGGCGTCACCCCACACGGAGAGCAGCCGCTCGGTGAGAGAGCGGAGCTCGCGCATCTCGTCGGGCAGGACGTCGCGCGTTCCTGGCGGAACCGGATGGATCATGCCCGGATCCTGCCTGACTCAGGCGGTGACGCGCTCTGCGGCCACGCGCTCGATGCGTGCGCCGAGCAAGCGGAGACGCTCGTCGATTCTTTCGTAGCCGCGGTCGATCTGGCGGATGTTGCCGATCTCCGACTGGCCCTTCGCGCACAGTGCCGCGATGAGCATGGCCATGCCGGCGCGGATGTCGGGGCTCTCCATGCGCTCGCCGTGAAGGCGGGTCGGGCCGGCGACGACCGCACGGTGTGGATCGCAGAGGATCACCCGAGCTCCCATGGTCACGAGCTTGTCGACGAAGAACAGGCGGTTCTCGAACATCTTCTCGTGGATCAGCACCATGCCGTCCGCCTGCGTGGCGAGCGCCAGGGCGATCGACGTGAGGTCGGCCGGGAACGCCGGCCACGGCCCGTCCTCGATCTTGGCGATCGCGTCGCCCTCGTCGTCGCGCACGCGCAGCTCCTGGCCGGCCGGAACGACGATGTCCTCGCCGTCGAACTCCATCCGGCAGCCGAGCCGCTCGAACACCATGCGCGACATCCGCATGTCCGACGTGGCGGCGCCCTTGATGCGCAGCTCGCCCCCGGTTACCGCCGCGAGCGCGACGAAGCTACCCACCTCGATGTAGTCCGCCCCGATCGCGTAATCGGCACCGCCGAGCTGGTCCGCGCCGTGCACGATCAGCACGTTCGAGCCGATCCCCTCGATCCGCGCGCCCATCTGGAGCAGCATCCGCGCGAGGTCCTGCACGTGCGGCTCGGACGCGGCGTTGTGGATCACGGTCGAGCCCGGTGTGAGAGCGGCAGCCATGAGCGCGTTCTCGCTGGCCATGACCGACGGCTCGTCCATGAAGAAGTCGGTGGCGCGGGTGCCGCCCGGCGCCTGGATGCGGTAGCCCTTGCGGTCGTAGTGGACGGTCGCGCCGAGCGAGCGGAACGCGTCCAGGTGCGGGTCGAGCCGGCGGCGGCCGATCACGTCGCCGCCCGGGAGCGGCATGTCGGCGCGGCCGTACCGCGCCAGCAGCGGGCCGGCGCACAGGAACGACGCGCGGATGCGGGTGGCGCGGTCGGCGTCGACGGCGCCCAGGTCGATGTCGCGCGCGCGCAACGACACCACGTTCTCGTCACGCCACGCGATCTCCACGCCGAGGCCCGCGAGCAGGCCCAGCATGTCCTCCACATCCCTGATGCGCGGGATGTTGCGGAGGATCACTTCTTGGTCTGTCAGCAGGCAGGCCGCTAGCGCCGGAAGAGCTGCATTCTTGTTGCCGGCGGGCACGATGGTGCCGGAGAGCGGCGTCCCGCCTTCGATGACGAACTTCTCCATGCGAGGAAGCGTGTCGGGGGCAGAAGGCTGAGGCCGAGAGAGGGTAGCGAAGGCCATTTCGGGATTGTTCGACCTTTGGTGCATTTCGCCTCCACCCAAAAGGAGCTGTTCGGCCCTGGCGGCCTGCGGCGTCGGCACCTTTGCTCGCGCACCAGGGCCTCCATCTCCTAGGGTGGCTCTCATGGCACACGTAAACCGCGATCAAGCCTGGGATCTCTTCTGCGAGTGGACCGAGTCCGACTCGCTCCGGAAGCACGTCCTGGCGGTCGAGGCGGGCATGGTGGCCTACGCGCGCGAGAACGGCGCCGATGAGGAGCTCTGGGCGGCGACCGGCATCCTCCACGACCTCGACTACGAGAAGTACCCCGACCTCGAGACGGGTCACCCTCGCATCGCCCTCGAGGAGCTTCGCGAGCGCGGTTACCCGGACGAGCTGATCGACGCGGTTGCCGGTCACGCGCCCTACCTCGGGGTGCCGCGCGAAACGCCGCTCGCGAAGACGCTCTACGCGGTCGACGAGCTGTCCGGGTTCGTGACTGCGTGCGCGCTCGTCCGCCCGACCGGCATCCACGGCATGACGCCCAAGTCGGTCAAGAAGAAGATGAAGACGCCGGCGTTCGCGGCCGCGGTGAACCGCGACGAGATGCGCTCAGCCGCCGAGGAGCTCGGCGTCGACTTCGACGAGCACGTCGCGAAGGTGATCGCCGCGATGGAGGAGCGCTCGAGCGAGCTGGGCCTGGACGGCCAGCAGGCCTAGGAGCTGAAGGCGCCGGTGCGGCGCGCCCGGTCCCGGCACCGCAGGCCGCCGGCGCCGAACAACTCCTTTTGGTTAACGCCAGCGGCCGCCCGCCTTCGCCCAATCCGCGGCGTGGGCGACCGAGCAGAACGCGTCGGGGATCCGGTGCTCGCCGCGGTGGCGGACGAGCGAGACGCGCACGTCGGAGAGCTGTTCGCCGCACTCGGCGCAGTGGTCGAGTCCTTCGAGCAGGTCCGTCGGCTCCTCGGCGTCGCCCGCCTCCCAGTGAGCGCCCTGAATCGCCCACGGCACCACGTGCTCGAGCCGGCAGAAGACGGCGCGGCGGGCCCCGGGCTCCTCGCCCATGCGGAAGCCGTCGTCGCGCTCGACGGGCTTGCCGCACCAGCTGCAGCGCTCGTCGCTCGATGTTGTTCCGGGTCCGCCCACGGGTATCGTCACCGGCGATGGCCGACGACGTGCGAATTATCGTCCTCGAGGGCGACGAGACCGGGCAGGAGCTGCTCGACCAGGCGATCCGCCTGCTCGACCCCGCGGTCACCGGGGTCGACCTCGAGCTCGAGCACTACGACCTGTCGCTCGAGAATCGCCGCAAGACCGACAACGAGGTCGTCCACACCGCCGCGCGCGCGATGGGCGAGGCCGGCTTCGGCATCAAGGCAGCCACTATCACGCCCGAGGGCGCCGACGACGTGGGCAGCCCCAACCGCATCCTGCGGGAGGAGATCGACGGCAGCGTGATCATCCGCACCGGGCGGCGCATCCCCGGCGTGACTCCCGTCGCCGGTGTGCACTATCCGATCTCGGTCGTGCGCATGGCGGTCGGCGATGCGTACGGCGCCAAGCAGTGGCGCGAGGAGGAGGACGGCGACGAGATCGCGTACCGGACCGAGCGGATCTCGCGCGCGATCTGCCGCGCCGTGGCCGAGCACAGCTTCCGGACCGCGAAGAAGATCCACGGGCGCGTGTACGGCGGGCCGAAGTGGACGGTCTCGCCCGTGTACGAGGGGATGCTGAAGGAGGAGCTCGACGACGCGTCCGAGCGCTATCCCGAGGTGCCGTACCAGCCGGTGCTGATCGACGCGACCTACGCGGGGCTCGTCGGCGGCGCGGCGGATGCACCGCTCGTGATTCCGGCCCTGAACCGTGACGGTGACTGCCTGTCGGACATGGTGCTGCCGCTGTTCGGCTCGATCGCCGGCGCCGAGTCGGTGCTCATGTCGTTCGACGACAGCTACGAGGTCAAGGCCGTGATGTCAGAGGCGCCGCACGGGACCGCACCCCAGCTGCAGGGCAAGAACGTGGCCAACCCCATGGCGATGATCATGGCCGGCGCCGCGGTCCTGCACTACGTCGCCGAGAAGGGCCATCCCGAGGCGGACACCGCCTCGCGCGCGATCTACGAGGCGGTCCTGGAGGCCACGGCGACCGGCGTGCGCACCTTCGACCTCGGTGGAAGCGCCACCACGAGCGAGTTCACCGACGAGGTCATCGCGCGCGTGCGCACGAAGATCGACATCTGGTCCTCACTCGGCTCGACCGTCTGAGAAGCGGAACTGCTCGGTCTCGCCCGGCCTGCCGTCGCTCGCCGAGACGCCCGCGACGAGACCTCCGGGTCCTTAGGCGAGGCCGCCGGCCCGGCGGTAGTGGTCGCCTTCGTGCCGGCGCCGCCGCGAGACGTAGAGACGCCTCTGCACGGCGAGCGTCGTGACCCCTGCGAGCACGAGCAGCGCGAGGTTCAGTACCAGCTGCTCGACGGCGCCGAGCCACTCCGACCAGTTGCCGTAGCCCACGGCGACCGCCGCGTTGCCGGCCGCCGGGATCGTCGTCACCGAGATCAGCACGCCGATCAGGGCACCCGACTTCGACGACGTCAACGAGAGGATCCCCGCGATGCCGGCCAGCGCCGCGACGATCACGCTGAAGGCATCGGGGTGCGAGATGAACTGCGTGAGCGGCCGCGACGTCTCGCCGATCTGGTCAGGCGCGATTCCGGTGGCGCGGAGGAGCAGCGTGCCGAGCAGCGTGAGCGTCATGGCGAGCGGGAAGCCGACCGCCAGCGCGATGAGCGAGCGCCTCGCGAGGTCGCGGCGCCGCTGCACGATCGCGACTGCCAGACCGGCGACCGGGCCGAACTCGGGGCCGACGACCATCGCGCCGATGATCAGGATCGGCGAGTCGGTCATCACTCCCACCGCGGCGATCATCGTCGCGATCACCATGAAGCCGAGGAAGCTGCCGCTGAGCTCCGTCTCCTCGGAGGTGCGGCTCTCGACCTCCTCCCACACGACCGCGTCCGACGGCAGCCCGGCGGCCGCCTTCTCGGCGTCGGCTGCCACACGCGAGATCGCGGTGTCCACCTCCTCGAGAGCGATCGAGCCCCGCTCGTGGATGCCGAGCTCCTTCAGCGCCGCCACGATCACACTCGCGTCCTCGCGCGCGACATCGGCGAGGAGCACGTCGCCGCTCGGCTTGTGCGCGGCGGCGTGAAGGTGGATGACACTCGAGACGGCGTCGGCGGCGCACAGCATGTCGAGTGTCCGCTTCGCGAGGTCGGCCGGAACGACGATCCGGAGGTGGATCATCCGCCGGCCGGCGCGAGCTCGGGCGCGAGGTACGGCTCGAGAGCGGTGCGGATCTCGTCGGGCATCGGCCGCTTCTGCTTGGTCGCCGGGTCGATGAAGACGTGGCGGATCTCGCCCTCGACGACGAGGCGGTCACCCACGCGCGCGTCGATGTGGCAGGTGATCGCGGTCGTGCCGAGGCGGGCCACGCGCAGCTCGAAGTCGAGCTCGTCGTCGAAGGCCGCGGGCGACTTGAAGCCGATCCGCGACTCCGCCACGACCATGTCGGCGCCGTGGTCTTCGATCATCGCCATGTAGTCGCCGATCGCCTCGCGCCAGAACTCGGTGAGGATCACATCGAAGTAGGCGAGGTAGTTGGCGTTGAACACGACGCCCTGCGGGTCGCATTCCCCGTAGCGGACCCGAATGCGGTGGCGGAAGACGCGCGACATTGCGCCCGAGCGTACCCGGGCCGGCGGACCCGCCGCCCCTTTTCCGTCCGCCCCCCTCCCTACTCTCCACGAACACATGTTCCCACCCTCCACCAACCCACTTTCAGCACTCCTGCGGCGCGGGATGGACCGCGCGGTCGAGTTCGCCACGCTAGGCGAGTATGGGCTCCCGGAAGGGCCCGCGGTGGCGCCCACGGCGCCGCGACGGCGCCCGCGCGTCGCACCCGGCCAGCCCTGGCGCCCCGCTGGTACGGCGAGCCAGGTGGTGCCGGCGACCGCGGCGGCGCGCCGCCGCGGCGCGGAGCCCCAGCGCGTCCCGGCCAAGCGCGCGAACCGTGTGTCCACGCGCGTGGCGGTCCGCTCGCTGGCAATGCGGCAGTCGGAGCCGCCGGCATCCGCCCGGCCCCGCGCGCGCAGCCGAGCAGGTCAGCCCGCGCCGCGGCCGCAGCCCTGTCTCAGCCCGCTGGGACCCAGCTCAGAGCGTCTCTAGAGCCCCGCAGCGCCGCCCGGACCTGGCACGCCCCCCGCCGGGTCCGGGCGATGCGCTGGGCGCACGCCTGGCCGCGGGGGCCTCGGCTCAGCCGACCGACTCGGCGACCCAGCTGCCGTCGGCTTCGCGGGCAAGTACAACACGCACGGTGGTTTCGCCGCCGAGCGCCATCACGTGCGCGCGATCCTCGGCCACGCCCGGCCGATCCTCCACGAGCACGAGCTCGAGCGTCTCCCAGTCGAATCCCGGGCGCTCGGCCCCGAGCGCGCGGCGGGCGGCGTCGTCGAGCAGCTGCCGGTTCCAGCCCCGATCCTCAGCACGCGCCTGCTCGAGCGCCCGATCGGCGCGCGCGACGTCGACAGCGAACTCCTGGTGGTCACCACGCCTGCGGACTGCCATCAACCCTCCGGCGAACAACAGAACGGCCACCACCGCGATAGCGATGAGAACGATTGCGAGTGCGGACATGCGGCCAGTGTAAGGAAGCGCATAAAGACCTACCTAACGCGCCGATACCCAGGGAAAGAAAAGACCACGCGGCCAGTCGCGACGAGGAACCCGGAACAGCAGACCCGGGCCGCGGCGTGGCCCCTCGGGCGGGTGGCGGCGGTCGCGACCTCTCCCGAGCGATTCCACAGGCGGAGCCGGCCACGTAGCCCCTGACCCCGCCGGGCAACGCGCCGCCGGCCGGCGCAGGCGAGGACCAGCGGAGGGAGAGGGTCGCTACTGCACGACAGGACCCGCCCGCCAGCGGCAGAGAAACTACGAACGAAGCACCAACGCACCGGTAGTAAACCCCTGCAAAAGCGACGAGCCGCCCTCACGGACGGCTCGTCAAATTAATCGGCGGCGACCTACTCTCCCAGGCCCGCGAGGGCCAAGTACCATCGGCGCTGAGAGGCTTAACTACTCTGTTCGGAATGGGAAGAGGTGTCTCCCTCTCGCTATGACCACCGAAAGGTTGCGAGACCAGGCACTCCTCATTCCGGAGCTTGAAAACCGCTAGCCGGCCACATCAGACGTACATGAGCATCAAAATATCCGTCAAGCCCTCGAAGCATTAGTACCAGTGCGCTGAGTGCATTACTGCGCTTGCACGCCTGGCCTATCAAGCTGGTGGTCTTCCAGCGCTCTTACTCTCTCAAGGAGATGGGAGAACTCATCTCGAGGTCGGCTTCCCGCTTAGATGCCTTCAGCGGTTATCCGATCCGGACGTAGCTAACCTGCGAT
>JAICJV010000031.1 GCA_025928265.1 Thermoleophilaceae bacterium | reverse complement strand
CGCGGGCCGAGCGCGTCGAACCTGCCGTCGCTGTCGCCGGTCCCGCGGATCTGGACGAGCAGGGAGTTGAACCCCGGTCCCGGATCGAGCGTGCCGCTGCCCCGGCCGTACGGGCTGAACTCGACGATCGTGGGGCGCGGCGCCAGGGACCCGTCCCCGCTGATGGTGGCCTGCAGCGAGACGCCGTCGTCGGCGGTGAAGCGCACGTCCTTGCTGACCGGCGCGGCGCTTGCGGGAGCGCTCCCCCACGCCACGCACACCAGCGCACCGGCGAACGCCAGGAACGCTCGACATCGCACAACCCCCACCCGCACGCGGCGCATCGTAGCGGTTGCGAACGGCGACGTTCGCAGTTCCCCGGGGAGGTGGCGTGTGAGCCGTACTCGCGGCGTACACTGCCGTTCGCCGTCCGCAGGGGACGGCGCTTCCTGGGGAGGAATCGAGTGCGGTTGAGGGCCGCCGCCGCCGCGCTGACGGCGACGCACGCGGCGCGTTGAGACAGCGGATGCAGACGCGAGGCGGCCGCTTTTCGGTGCCCGGGCGCGGCTTCGCCATCCAGATCGGCGGCATCGCATCGCTCACCCGGCGGACGATCGTCGCCGCTGTTCGCCCGCCCTACACGTACGGTCCCGAGCTCGTCTCGCAGATCCTGCTCGCGCTGCGCCTGTGCTGGGTCCCGATGATCGTCGCCGCGCTCGCCTTCACGTACGGGCCGGTCGGCGTGCAGGTCGGCGGCTTCCTGAACTTCTTCGGCGCGCTCGACCGCCTCGGCGGCATCTTCGCGCTGCTCGTCCTGCGCGAGTTCGCACCGCTCGTCGCCGCGATCGTGATGGCCGGCGTCGCGGGCACGGCGATGTGCGCCGACCTCGGCGCGCGCAAGATCCGCGAGGAGCTCGACGCCCTCTCGGTGCTCGGCATCGACCCGATCAAGAGCCTCGTGGTGCCGCGCTTCCTGGCGCTGATGATCGTGACCACGCTCTTCGACGTCTACGCGCTGATCTTCGGCACGTTCGGCGGCGCGCTCGTGTCGATCCGTAACGCGGCGCCGCTGGGGCCGTTCTTCGCGACCTACTTCAACAACGCGACGATCGCGGAGTTCAGCGCGTCGCTGCTCAAGACGGCTCTGTTCGGCGGACTCATCGCGGTCGTCTGCTGTTACAAGGGCCTGAACGCGTCAGGCGGGGCCGAGGGCGTGGGGCGTGCCGTGAACCAGGCGATCGTCATCGCCTTCATGGGCATCGGCATCATCGACTACGTCTTCACGCAGACGCTGCTCGCGACTCACCCGGAGCTGACCATCCCGCGATGAGGGCGATCGCGGCCAGGACGACGAACTCGCTCGCGTCGATGGGCCACGTGCTCGAGTTCTGCGGGCGCGTGATGGCCGGCGTGCTGACCCTGCGCGTGCGGCTGTTCATCGGCGAGGCGCTCCGCCAGGCCGCGCTGCTCATCACCGGGTCGATGCTGATCGTGATCGGCCTGGTGTTCGTGCTCGGCCTCGAGTGCGGCATCGAGGGCGCGTACGGAGCAAAGGCCGTCGGCGCCGTGTCCGCGGCCGGCGTGATCACGTCGCTGTGCGACCTGCGCGAGGTGATCCCCTACGCGTTCGGCTACATGATGGCCGCGAAGGTCGGCACCGGGATCGTGGCCGAGCTCGGCTCGATGCGGATCTCCGACGAGATCGACGCCCTCGAGGTGATGGGGCTCGACTCGGTGCTGTACCTGGGCGCGACGCGGCTCCTGGGCACGTGGCTGGTGCTGCCGTTCATCTACGCCATCGCGGTCTTCGCCGGCTTCGTGGCCTCCTACCTCTCGGTCGTGGTGCAGCTGTCGCAGGTCTCATCGGGCGGCTACCTGCGCCTGTTCTGGCAGTTCCAGAGCCCGACGGACTTCCTCTACTCCGGCATCAAGGGCATGCTGATGGCCACGGTCATCGTGCTCGTGGGCTGTTACTACGGCTACTACACGGCCGGCGGTCCGGTGGGTGTCGGGCGGGCAACTGCTCGATCGATGGTGGTGAACATCACCGCGATCCACGCCATCGGCCTGGTGACGACGCAGCTGTTCTGGGGAGCCGATCCGCGAGCACCGATCGGGGGCTGACCGTGAGCCGCCGGGAGCGCACGCTGCTCAGGCGCGTGGCCGTGGTCGCGGTGCTCGCCGTGGCGGCGGTCGCGGTGCTGGTGATAGCGCGCGGGTCGGGCTCCTACGTGATCCACGCGCAGTTCCTCGACGCGGGCCAGATCGTGGCGGGCGACCAGGTGCAGCTCGGCGGCGATCCGGTCGGCTCGGTGGACAGCCTGAAGATCACGCCGAACGGCCTGGCCGACCTGAGCCTGAAGATCACCGACCCGCGCCTGAAGCCGTTGCACGTGGGCACGACCGCGAGCATCGGCACGCCGGGTCTGTCGGGCGTCGCCAACCGCTACGTGCGCCTCCAGCCGGGGCCGGGTGACGCCGCGAAGATCCCGAACGGCGGCGTGCTCGGACCGAACCAGACGCGCGGGATCGTCGATCTCGACGTGCTCATCGACAACCTCGACGCGCCGACGCGCAAGCGGTTACAGCTCATCCTGCGCGAGAGCGCGCACGTGTTCGCCAGGCCGGCCGACCGCCAGTCGAACGCCGCGATCGCAGCGCTGAACCCGGCACTCAGCCAGCTCGACGCGCTGGGCCGCGAGCTCGTGAGCGACCAGGGCGCGCTCGATGCGCTGATCCGCTCGACGGCCGACGTCTCCACCACGCTCGCCCGCCGCCGCGCCGACGTCGGCGGCTCGATCACGAACACCGCGAACGTGCTCGAGGACGTGGCCGGCCAGCGCCGCGCCCTGGAGGACACACTGCAACGGGCACCCGCCGTTCTCGACCAGGCGGGCGGTGTGCTCGCGCGCACGCGCACGACGCTCACCTCGGTCGACCCGGCCGTTCGCCACCTGCGCCCCGTCGCGCCGGTCGCCGCGCGCCTCCTGCGCCAGGTGGTGCCGGTCGCCCGCAACGCCGAGCCGGCCATCGTCGCGATCCGCAAGCTCCTGCCGCAGGCGCACGAGACGCTCCTCGCCATGCCCGAGCTTGCGCGCACGACCGTCCCGGCGCTGCGCTCGGGCACCGAGGCGTTCAGGGGCCTGCAGCCGATCGTGACCGGGCTGCGCGGATACAGCCCCGACCTGCTCGGCGGCTTCTTCGAGGGCTTCGGCGGCAACCAGTCGGGCTACTACGACGCCAACGGCCACTTCGCCCGCATCGAACTGGCGCTCGGTCCCGGCTCGGATCCCACCGGGCTCGCCACGCTGCCCGGCTACCGGACCGGGCTCGATGCGCGCTGCCCGGGCGCGGCGTCCGAGCCGGTGCCCGACGGATCGACGCCGTTCGTCCCGCCCGACTCCCCCAACCTCTGCGATCCCGGCCAGACGCCCAAGCCGTGAGACGCGTCGTGGCAGCCATCCTCGCTCTCGCCGTCGCGGCCGTCGCGCTCGTGCTCATCCTGCGCGACGCCGAATCGGGCTCGTCGAGCTACCGCGTCGACGCGGTCTTCGACAACGCGCGCGGGCTCGTGGGCGGTCAGGTCGTGAAGGTCGCGGGCGCGCGCGTGGGCAAGATCGTGGACGTCTCGCTC
This sequence comes from Thermoleophilaceae bacterium, assembly GCA_025928265.1. Classification (GTDB taxonomy): domain Bacteria; phylum Actinomycetota; class Thermoleophilia; order Solirubrobacterales; family Thermoleophilaceae; genus JAICJV01. The sequence goes on along the minus strand of JAICJV010000031.1, from coordinate 26,117 downwards.
ACGAGCGGTTACAGGGCGCGCGTCGAGATGGAGGTGGACTCGCGCTTCGCGCCGTTCCGCGCCGACGCGCGCTGCACGATCCGCCCCGAGGGCCTGATCGCCGAGAACTACGTCCAGTGCGACCCGGGCACGAGCGACAGGCCGAAGCTGGCCGCCCGCGGCGGGCAGGCGCCCACGGTCCCGGTCGGCCACAACACCGAGCCGGTCAGCCTCACCGACCTCTTCAACATCTTCGACACGCCCACACGCGACCGCCTGTCGGTGATCATCAACGAGCTGGGCATCGGCGTGGCCGGGCGCGGCGACGACATCAACGCGATCATCCGGCGCGCCAACCCGTCGCTCGCACTCACCCGCCGCGCGCTCGGGATCATCAACGGGCAGCGGTCGCAGCTCGACACCGCGATCGCGTCGTCGGACCGGCTGATCGCAAAGCTGGCGCGGCGCAGCGGCCGCGTCCAGCAGTTCATCACCAGCTCCGCGCGCGTGACCGACCGCATCGCGCAGCACCGCGACGACGTGTCGCAGATCGTGGCCCGCATGCCGCCGCTCCTGAGCGAGGGCCGCGGCGCGCTCCGCCAGCTCGACACCGTCACCCGCACCGGCACGCCGCTGCTGCGCTCGCTGCGCAGGGCGGCGCCGCAGCTTGACCGCGTGTCCTCCGACATTCCCGCCTTCGCGCGCGCGGCGCCGGCGGCGCTGCACGGCCTCGGCGGCGCGCTGAAGCAGGGCACGCCGACGGCGCGGCGGCTGCTGCCGGTCGTGCGCGCGGTCCGCAGCTACGCGCAGCGGTCGCTGCCCGAGGCGCGGCTGAGCGGCCGCCTCTACACGAACCTGCGCGACCGCGGCTTCATCGAGAACATGCTGTCGCTCTTCTACTACGGGGCGGCGGGCTTCTCGCGCTACGACTCGGTCTCGCACATCCTGCCGAGCCACATCCTGGCCAACCAGGACTGCCTGCTGTTCGCCACCGCGCCGGTGCCCGGCTGCAGCGCCAACTACAAGGCCCTCGACTACCTCATGAAGCCGTGACGCGCACACGCCGCGCCGCGTCGATCCTGACCCGTCCAGAGGTCTCCGGGACGCTGATCATCCTCGTGCTCGCGTTCGTGGTTTACGTCTCCTACACCGCGCAGAACGGGCTGCCGCTGGCGAGCACGTACCACATCACGGTCGACGTCCCGAACGCTGCCGAGCTGACGAAGAACGCGGACGTGCGAATCGGCGGGGCGCGCGTAGGTCAGGTGCTGACGATCACGGCCGAGCCGCCGCGCGACGGGCATCCCCCCTACGCCCGCTTCGGGCTCGCGCTCGACCGGGGCAAGGTGGCGAACCTGCCGGTGGACACGCGCACGAAGATCCGCCTGGCATCGCTCCTCGGCGGCAAGTACCTCGAGCTGACGCCCGGGTCCTCGCGCAGGATGGTGCCCGAGGGCGGCCACCTGCCGCTCTCGAACGCCACGCCGATCGTGGACCTCGACCAGGCCTTCCGCACGTTCGGCCCGCCGACGGCGAGGGGGCTGCGAAACGTGATCGGGCAGCTCGGCGACGGCCTGGCCGGCCGCGGCACCGCGATCAACGACTCGATCGACTCGGCGCAGCGGCTGCTGCCGCCGCTCCAACGCGTGCTCACTGTGCTGGTCGCCCCGCGCACCGGCCTGTCTGAATTTATCCGCGGCGCCGCCGCGGCCACGAGCGCGCTCGCCCCGCTGGCCGACCGGATCAACGCGCTGATCGACTCGAGCACCACGACGTTCGACGCTCTCGACGCCTCCGGCTCCTCGCTCGGGCGGACGCTCGGCGGCCTCCCCCCGACCGAGACCACCGGCACCACCACGCTGCGCCACCTGCGCCCCGTGCTCACCGACGCCGCGGCGGTGACGCGCTCGCTCCAGCCGGCCGGCCGGCTGCTGCCGCAGGCCGCGCGCAGCCTCGACGGTGCGATCAACACCACCACGCCCGTGCTCCGGCGCGTCCCGACCATGTCGCGGCCGCTCAGCGTCACCTTCACCGCGGTCGACAGGTTCGCGCGCGACCCGGCTTCGACGGAAGCGCTCACTGCGCTCGGCAACCACGACTTCGCCACCTTTGCCACCTCGCTCTTCCTGGGCCTGGGCGGAGTGCTGCGCTACACGGCCGAGGCGCAGCTCAACTGCAACGTGATCGGGCTGTGGGCGCGCAACCAGTCGTCCGCGCTCAGCGACGGCGACGCCGGCGGCAGCTGGCTCACGTTCCAGCCGATCGAGAGCGTCGATCAGCAGCAGCAGTCCGACACGCCGTCGCCGGACCTGCACTTCAACCCCTACCCGCGGCTCGATGCGACGGCGTGCGAGGCGGGCAACGAGCGCTACAGCGCCGGGCAGTCGATCGGCCATCCCGCCGCGACCAACGGCAGGAACGTGGAAGAGACCACGCGGCCCGCGGGCGTGGCCGAGCGCGCCAAGGCGGCGGGGCAGCCATGACCATGCAGCGCACGAAAAAGCGGCGCCGGCTCCACCCCGCGTGGCTGTCGGTGCTCTTCCTCCTGGTGGTGGGCGCGATCGCGTACTACGCGTTCAACGAAGGGCCGCCGTTCGTGCACGGCTTCCGCGTCTCCGCGCTGATGGACGACGCCAACGCGCTGCGGCGCAAGTCGCCCGTCCGCATCGCGGGAGTGACGGTGGGCAAGGTCGTGGACGTCACGGGGGGCCCGGGCAACACGACGAAGGTCGAGATGGAGCTCGACCCGCAGGCGCTGCCGCTGCACACCGACGCCACCGTGCGCGCGCGGCCGCGCCTGTTCGTGGAGGGCGGCTTCTACGTGGCGCTGTCGCCGGGCACGCCGAACGCGCCGGTCATGAAGGACGGCGGCACGATCCCGGTGCCGCAGACACGCTCCGCGGTGCAGCTCTACGAGGTGCTGTCGATCTTCGACCGGCCCACGCGCGCGAGCGGCAAGCAGTTGCTGCACGCCACGGCGGACGCCCTGGCGAACGGCGGCGCCGACGGGCTGCGCCGCATGAACGCTTCGCTCGCCCCCACCCTGCGTGACCTCGCGCTGGTCTCACAGGCCTCGCGGGGAACCGCCCCGCACGACCTCTCGACCGTGGTCGCGCAGACGGCACGCATCTCGAGGACGCTCGCGGCGCACGATGTCGCGCTGGGCGGCCTCGTGTCCAACCTGAACACGACCGCAACCGCGCTGGCGTCGCAGGACGGGGCGCTCGGCGAGAGCATCGCGGAGCTCGATCGCGTGATGCGGGTCACGCCGCCCGCGCTCGACGCGCTCGACCGCGTGCTCCCCAAGCTCGGGCGCTTCAGCCGCACGCTCGACCCCGGCCTGGTCGCCGCTCCGCCGCTGCTCACGCGCCTGTCCACCGCGGTCACGCAGTTCGGGTCGATCGTCGAGCCGCGCGAGCGCAGGCGCCTGGTCGCCGCGTTCAAGGGCACGCTCGTCGACTTTCCGGAGCTCACGACGCGCCTGACGAAGCTCGTCGCGATCGTCAAGCCGATCTCCGACTGCGTCACCTCGCACGTCACGCCGATTCTGGGCTCCAAGCTCGACGACGGCGCGCTCTCGACGGGCCGGCCGGTCTGGCAGGACATCGCGCACGCGCTGCCCGGGATCGCCAGCGCCGCGCAGACCTTCGACGGCAACGGCTACTCGCTGCGCTACCAGGCGGGCGGCAGCGACCGGACCGTGAGCACCGGGCCGATCCCGGGGCTGGGCGCGCTCACGGGCGTCCTGCCCGGGCCGAGCCAGATCGAGGGGTCGCGGCCGGTCTGGGTGGGCCGCCTGAAGCCGTCGGACTTCCGGCCGGACGCGCGCTGCGAGGACCAGCCGCTGCCGGACCTGCATTCCGCTCCCGGGCCGTCGGGGCTGAGCGCCAGCGGCAAGACGACGAAGATCGTCGCCCCCACCCCCGGCGCGCTCCGGCCGCTCGTGCAACTGCTGCGGGGCCGGACAAAGGAGGCACGGCGGTGATCGGTATTCAGGTCCGCCGACACCTGCGCTCCGTCGCGCTCATCGCCGTGGTGATGGTGGCCGCGGTCGTGGCCGCGATCTACATCCTCTCCCAGGAGCGGCTCGCGTCGCCGTTCGCGACGTCGTACGAGATCAACGCGGAGTTCAGCAGCGTGGCCGGAGTCGCGCCGGGGCTCGGCGAGCCGGTGAACGTCTCGGGGGTCCAGGTCGGGCAGATCGCCGGCTGGAGCACGCGGAACGGCGTGGGCGTGCTGCACCTGCGAATCGACCCGGCCAAGCTCCGCCGCGTCTACGCGAACGGGTGGGCGGTCGTGGTGCCCAACTCGCCGCTGAAGGACATGCAGGTGAACCTCTACCCCGGCCGTCCGCCGGCGCGCGCGCTCCAGAGCGGCGACACGATCGGCATCGGCCAGACGACCTCGCCGATCGACTCCGACGACCTGCTCGCGGCACTTGACGGCGACACGCGCACCTGGTTCGTCACGCTCCTCTCCGGCCTCGGCCAGGGCACGAAGGGACGGAACGCCGACCTGAACGCCCTGTTCAGGGCGCTCGGACCGACAACCGAGCAGGCCAGGCAGCTGGGCGACGCGCTCGCGGCTCGCCGCCGCCAGGTCGCGCGGCTCGTGCACAACCTCGCCACCCTCACGCGCGCGGCCGGCGCGAAGGATCACGAGATCGGCACCGTCGTGGAGTCGAGCAACGCCGTTCTGGGCGCCCTCGCCGGGCAGGACGCGGCGCTGCGCGCCTCGACGGCACAGCTGCCCGGGACGCTGCGCACGCTGCGGACCACGCTGGGCCACACCACCGCGTTCGCGAACGAGCTCGGCCCGACGCTCGACGCGCTCACCCCCACGGCGCGGCGGCTCGCGCCCACGCTGCGCGACAGCCGCGCGCTGTTCCAGGGCGGTGGCCTGCTGCCCGTCGAGCAGATCAAGCCGTTCGTGAACGCGGTGCTGCCCGTGGCGCGCGAGCTGCCTCCCGCGATCAGGGCGCTGGGCGCGGGAACGCCGCCGCTCACCAAGGCGTTCGGCACGCTCGAGCAGTTCACCAACGAGCTCGTCTACAACCCGGGCGGCCGCAACCAGGGCTTCCTGTACTGGCTGCCGTGGTTCGGCCACAACATCAACTCGACCTTCTCCACCTCCGACGCGAACGGCAGCGTGGTTCGCGGCCTGGTGCTGGCGTCGTGCACCTCGCTCTCGGCCAACCCCGTCCTCACGCCGCTGATCACGACCCTGCTCGGACAGCCGGGACTGTGCTCGCCATGACCCTGAGGAGCAGAGCGCGATGGTGACCCAGGCCCCCCGGCGCATCGCGGTGCTGACGATCGTCGCGTTCATCGCCGTGTGTGTCGGGCTGATCATCTACGTCTGGACGCAGTTCGGCGGGTCGCTCCCGCTGCATCCCAGTGGCTACCGATTCAGCGTCTCCTTCGCCCAGGCGAGCCAGCTGACACCGAACGCGGACGTGCGGATGGCGGGCGTGAACGTGGGCAAGGTCCTGTCGGTGCGCCGCCAGGGGCTGCACGCGCTGGCCACGATCCGGCTCGATCCCGCCTACGCCCCGCTCGCTTCCGACGCGCACGCGATCCTGCGGCTCAAGACGCTGCTCGGCGAGACCTTCGTGGCGCTGAGCCCCGGCAGCGGGCATGCGCCGAAGCTGCCCGACGGCGGCCACCTCGCGGACGCCAACGTGCGTGACACGCAGCAGCTCGACACCGTGCTCGGCTCGTTCGACGCGCCCACACAGCACAACCTCCAGCGGCTGCTGCGCGGGCTGTCGGGCGCGCTGGACGGGCGCGGCAGCGACCTCAACGACGCGCTCGGCAACGCGGACCCCGCGCTCTCGACGCTCGCCGACATCACGACGATCGTCGACCGCCAGCGCCAGCCGTTCGGCCGGCTCGTGCGCGACACGGGAACCGTGCTCCAGACGATCGGCGACCGCCGCGCCGACCTCGACCGGCTCGTCGGCTCGGGCAACCAGGTGCTGGCCGCTACGGCCACGCGCAACCGGGAGCTCACAGCCACGGTGCGTGCGCTGCCGCCGTTCCTGGGCCAGCTGCAGGCCACGCTGCACGCCGTCGACCGGACCGCCGGATACGCCGGGCCGTCGCTCAGGGCACTCCGGCCCGTGGCCCCGCTCGTCCGGCCGGCGCTGGCCGAGCTCATCACGCTCTCGCCCCAGATCCAGGGGCTCATGCACGACATCGGCCCCGTGATCGGCGCCTCGAAGAGCGGCCTGCCCGCCGTGACGCAGATCGTGAAGGCAACCGGCCCGTTCGTCGATCAGGTGCTGGCCACGGCCCGTCAGGTGACCCCGCAGATCGATCTGACCAAGATGTACGCGACGCCGCTCGCCGCCAGCTTCGCCAACATCGCGGCTGCGTATGAGGCCACGGTGCCGCTCGGCGACGGCACGCGCGTCCACTACCTGCGCAACATCATCGCCAGCACGAGCCAGACCCCGCTGGCCACGCAAGAGCATCGGCTCGGCAACAGCCGGCACAACCCCTACCCCGCCCCCGACGTCCTGAACGGGGTCGGCCACGGCGGGATCGCCGCGTCGGACTGCCGCAACACCTCGAATCCCGGTTTCGGCGCCGCGCCGCCGTGCCACCTCCAGCCGCCGCTCTCGTTCGCCGGCAAGACCTCGTACTTCCCGCAGCTCTTCCCCCTTCCCCGCCGACGGAGGTAGCGAACAATGGTGTTCGTATCGGATAAGGTCGCGCCGGTGAGCCCAGCCGACGCTCCGCGCATCGCGCCCGGCACCCGCGAGGAGGTCGGCCGCCTGAACTTCGGGCTGGCCCGGTTGATCGGGGCCGCCACCGGCGGCGGGCCGCCCAACGTGTTCACCACGCTGGCGCGTCACCGCACGCTCTTCCGGCCGTGGCTGCGCTTCGCCGGCGCGCTGATGCCGGGCGGGCGGCTGCCGCGTGAGCAGACCGAGTTGCTCATCCTGCGCACGGCGCACAACTGCGGCTGCGAGTACGAGTGGCACCACCACGAGCGCCTGGGTCGCGAGGCCGGCCTGTCGGCCGACGACATCGAGCGCGTACGCAGCGGCCCGAGCGCCGACGGCTGGGGAGAGGAGCAGGCGCTGCTCCTTCGCGCGGCCGACGAGCTCCACGAGCGGCGGACGATCTCGGACGAGCTCTGGTCGGAGCTGCGATCGGGACGCAAGGACCACGAGCTGATCGAGATCTGCATGCTCGTCGGGCACTACGAGATGCTCGCCGGGACCATCAACGCCGTCGGGATCCAGCCCGACGCGCCGCCGCCCGCCCGGCCAAGCCTCGGCGTGCGCGTGGTTCAGGCGGTGGCGAAGCGCCGCACGCGTCCGAGAGGAAGGAACACATGAGTCGAAGCCAGATCGAGCTCGCGGGGTCCCGCATCCTGATCACCGGCGCCGCGCGCGGCATCGGTGCCCTCACGGCGCGCCGCCTGGCGAAGAACGGCGCGCGCCTGGCCCTGCTCGGCATCGAGCCGGAGCTGCTCGAGCGCGTGGCCGAGGAGTGCAACGCGACCTGGCACTACTGCGACGTCTCGGACCGCGAGCAGGTCGACGAGGCCGTCGAGGCGGCGGTCGCGGAGCTGGGCGGCCTCGACGTGCTGATCGCCAACGCCGGGATCGCCGCGCAGCTGCCGCTCGTGGGCGGGGACGCGGCGATCTTCGAGAAGACGCTCGCGGTCAACACGCTCGGCACCTACTACCTCATCCGCGCGGCGGGCGAGCACGTCGCGCACCCGGGTGGCTACGTGCTGCTCACAGCGTCGCTGGCGGCCGCGGTCCACGTGCCGCTGCTCGGCGCCTACAGCGCATCCAAGGCCGCCGTCGAGGCCCTCGGCAACACGCTGCGTGGCGAGCTGCAGTCCTACGGCGCGCGCGTGGGAGTTGCCTACTACGCGGAGCTCGACACCGACATGACATCGCGCGGCTTCGCCACCAAGGCGGCGAAGGGCAGCGGGCTCGGCGGCCACGGGCCGATCCCCGTCGCCCCGGTCGAGCCGGCGATCGACGCCATCGAAGCCGGCATCCGCAACCGTTCGCGGCGGGTCGTGTCGCCGCGCCGCGTGGCCGCGATCCTGCCGATGCGGATGGCAGCGCAGCGCGTCGTGGACACCGTCGCGCGGCGCCGGGTCCGCAAGGCCCTCGACATCGCGCGAACCGAGACCGTCGACTTCACGACCCCGCAGGGCGACAGATCGCGCACCTAATGGCGGCGCGACGAATACACGTCCCGCACCAGTTCGAGCAGCGGGGCATGCAAAGCGCGGATGCCGTCGAGATCGTCGGCGGCCAGGCGCGCGGTGACCATCGCGGCGGTGGCGGCTACGAACGCCTCAACCGCGAACCGGTCAGCGTCCGTGCGTGAGCCGAGCATCTGATTCACGGCATCGGCAAAGCGCTTCTGCAGGGCCACGCGGCGTTCCACCGCCTCCGGCCCCGCGGCATAGACCTCGACGAGGAACAGCCGCCCGACCGCTGGATGCTCGGCGAGCGTGTCGAGGTAGCTGCGGAGCGCGCGGTCGAAGCGGTCCACCCCCTTCGCGTCGGCGGGAATCGTGGTGCTCGCACGCTCGAACACGAACTCGACGGCCGCCTCGAATGCGGCGAGGAAGCATGCCTGCTTGGAGGTGAACTGCTCGTAGAAGGTCTCGCGCGAGACCTGCGCGTTGCGGAGCACGTCGGCCACCGAGGTCGCGCCGTAGCCCTTCTCCGCCATCACTCGCGCCATCGCTCCGAAGATGCGCGTGCGCTGCGACCGCACGACCTCCTCGCGGGTCAGCCCGTGAGATCCGCGCGGCAGCCGCCGGACGCTGTCTTCGGCGAGCGTCATGGCGCAGGATCTTAAGCGCAGGATCTCAGGTACGAAATGGAGATCCCGGCCTCACGGACCATGCGCCCCGCCGAAGCGGGGCGCAGGCCGTGAGCTTCCGTGCCTACGCCTTCGCAGGCTTGAACCGGACCGTCCGGACGGTGACGGTCGCAGTGAAGCCCGACGAATCGCACTTCCTGGCGAGCTTCGTGATCTTCCCGTGCACCTTCACGCGGTCGCCGGCCTTCGGCTGGTCGGCCGAGCCGTCCTTGTTCGCGTCGTAGAACTTCACGCGATCGTTGTCGAGCGTGTAGGTCTGGGTGCCCTTCGGCGCGCCATGGTTCGCGCGCTTCACGGTCACGGTCACGGTGCCGCTGTAGCGGTCATCCGACCGCCGCGCGGTGTCCGCGCCCTTCGTCTGGGTGAGCGTCTGGCTTTCGAGCGTGCCGTACGCGTTGAATCCGACTGCGTGCGGCTTGCACTTCTGCGCCTTCGTGTCGTGCGGCTTGCCGTTGTGCGCCTGCGCGTTGTCATTGTGCGCCTGCGCGGGCGCGGCAACCGCCGCTGCGAGTGCCAGCGACGCGATCGCGATTCTGCGCATGTAACAGACCTCCTCTGCCTTGAGTTCGTGTTCGGGGGGTTCTGCAGGACTAGATGCCGCACCGCGCGGATTCCTGCGATGTGCTCGGGCAGAGTGCAGGAATGGCGCGTTGGGGGCATCTTGTAGAGCGATGACCCCCAAGTTCGCCCTCCGCCAGCGGCCGGATGCCGCCTTCGAAACGCTCTACCGGCGCCACGTGCAGGAGGTGTACCGCTACGCGCTCGCCGTGCTCGGCAGCCCCGCGGACGCCGAGGACGTGACGCAGACGACGTTCATGAACGCCTACCGCGCGTTCCAGGCCGGCGAGCGCCCGCGCAAGCCGCGCGCGTGGCTGCGCACGATCGCCCACAACGTGTGCAAGCAGCGCTTCCGCCAGGCCGCGCGCCGCCCCGACGAGGTGGTCGCGCTCGAGGAGGCGGCCGCGCCGGAGGAGTCCGAGGGTCCGAGCGCCGCCGACATCGCACGCGCCCTCCGCATGCTCCCGTTCAACCAGCGGGCGGCGTTGGTCATGCGCGAGCTGGAGGGTCGCCGCCAGGCCGAGATCGCCGCGGAGCTCGACCTGTCGGTGTCCGCCGTCGAGGCTCTGCTGTTCCGAGCCCGGCGGGCCATGCGCGAGCAGCTCACCGAGGGACTCACGTGCGACGAGGCGGCCCGCGCGATCTCGCGCCAGCTCGATCGCTCTCTCCCCCGCCCCGACCGCGCCGCGCTCCGGGCGCACCTGCGCGAATGCGAGGACTGCGCGAGCTTCGCACGGCAGGCGCGCGCACAGCGCGGCGCCATGAAGAAGCTGGCCGCCGTCCCACTCCCGGCGTCGCTCTTGAGCTGGTCGTCCGGCGGCGTCGCGGCGGGAGTCGGCATCGGCGCAAAGGTCGCCGCGGGCGTCGCCACCGTCGTCATGGTCGCGGGCGCCGCCGACGTGGGACTGCATCAGCTCGACCAGCACCCGGCGCCCCAGCGCGATCGCGCCCACGCGATTCAGAAGCCGTCCACGCCGGCGGCATCCGTGAGCCCGACGCCGGCGGCCGCGCGCACTGCACGAGCGCTACCGCTACCGGCCGCCGCAGCCGTCGCTCGTCCGGCCAGGCGTGAAGCGCTGCTCACCGAGCGCCAGGTGCGCCGTCACGGCTCGTCGCGCGGCTCCTCTCCCAAGCCGCACCCGGCCCACCCCGCGACGCCCGCCGCGCCGCAGGCCGCCGTCAAGCCCGCGCATCCGGCGAAGCCCTCGCATCCCGCGCATCCCGCGCATCCGGAGCACCCCGCCAAGCCGCCCAAGCCGCAGCACCCCGCGCATCCGGTGTATTCGGAGCATCCGGTCAAGACGTCGAAGCCGCCGCAGCTCTTGCCCGGCCGCGGTCCGGGCGTCCCCCTTCCCTGAGCGGATTCTCACCGCCGGTTGATGGTCGCGGGCGGGTACGCAGCGCAAACTGTGCGCGACCGCGATGCACCGAGTGACTGACGCCCTGCGCCGGCCGCCATGGCTGCCACGCGTGGCCGCCACGGCGACCGCGCTCGTCGGCCTGTTCAACGTCGTGTCCGCGCTCACGCCCGACTTCGCGAACCGGGTCGAACTGCTGCTGCGCTGGGAGTCCGGCGAGTTCCTGCCGCTGGCGCACGCGCTCACGCTCGCATCGGGCGTAGCGCTGCTCGTGCTCTCGGCGTACCTCGCACGGCGGCGCCGGCGTGCCCTGCTGCTGGCGGTCGGAGTCCTCGCCGTGGCGGGAGTCCTGAACGTGGCAAAGGGGCTCGACGTCGAGGAGGCGCTCGCGTGCTGGGTGCTCGCGGGCGCGCTCTGGGCCGGCCGCGGCGCATTCGTCGTGCGGCACGACCCGGGCTTCGGGCGCGTCCTGCGCACGGGGCCCGCGCTCGTCGCGATCACCGCGATTGCGAGCATCGTGGCCGTCGGCGTCGGGGTGTCGCCGGGGCAGCATCTCACCATCGGCCGCACGCTCGACGAGACCGCTCGTCTGATGCTCCTGGTGCACGGCCCGCTGGCGTTCCGCGAGCACTTCGAGTGGATCCCCACGGCCGTCGGTGTCCTCGCTGCCGGGACGCTCGTCGCGCTCGCGTGGATGATCTTCCGGCCGCTCGCTCCTCCGCCGCGCCGCTCAGGTGCCGCACGTAGCGCCGCCGAGCGACTCGTCCGCGCGCACGGCAGCGACACGCTCAGCTTCTTCAAGCTCCGCCGCGACAAGAGCTACCTGCTCGCGTCGGGCGGCCGGGCGTTCGTCGGCTACAGGATCGAGAGCGGCGTGATGGTGATCTCGGGCGACCCCGTCGGCCCGGCTGACGCGCTGCCGGCGCTCGCGCGCGAGACGCGCGCGTTCGCGGAGGTCCGCGGGCTCCGGCTGTGCGTCCTCGGCGCGAGCGAGTCGGCGCTGGACATGTGGCGCTCCGAGGGTCTGCGCGCGATGTACCTGGGCGACGAGGCGATCGTCGCAACCGGTCAGTTCAGCCTCGAGGGGCGCCCGATCCGCAAGGTCCGGCAGTCGGTCACGCGAGTCGCCAAAGCCGGTTACACCGCCGAGCTGTCGCGGCTCGGCGACCTCACGCCGCAGGCGGTCGGCGAGCTCGAGCGGGTGTCCGAGCGCTGGCGCAACGGCGAGCCCGAGCGTGGCTTCTCGATGGCGATGGACAGCCTCCAGGGCAATCACCTCTCGGACAGCGTCGTGCTGGTGGCACGCGACGGCGACGGCACCGTGCGCGGCTTCCTCCACTTCGTCCCGCTCTACGGGCGCCGCGCGATGTCGCTCTCGTTCATGCGCCGCGAGCACGACACGCCGAACGGGCTCACCGAGTTCATGGTCGCGCGCGCGATCGAGGCGCTGCGCGAGCGCGACATCGAGGAGCTGTCACTCAACTTCGCCGCCTTCGCGCGCTGGATGCACAGCCCGTCGAACCCGATCGAGCGCGTGCTGGGACGGCTCGCGAAGGCCTTCAACCCGTATTTCCAGATCGAGAGCCTCTACCGCTTCAACGCGAAGTTCTTCCCGCGCTGGGAGCCGCGCTACCTGCTGTTCGAGGGTGCGCTCGGGCTGCCACGCGCGGGGCTCGCCGCGGTCTGGGTGGAGGGCCAGCTCCGCAAGCCCGTGATCGGGTCGCGGGGCCACGTTTGACCGCACCACCGGCGGCGCGGATCGAGGGCGAGGGTCCGGCCGTGTTGCTGCTGCACGGCCAGCCGGGATCGGCGGCGGACTGGCACGGCGTGGCGGAGGTGCTTCGCCGAACGCACACGGTGCTGATCCCGGACCGCCCCGGCTACGGCCGCACCGGCGGCAGGGCCACAGGCTTCGCGGGCAACGTCCGGTCGGCGCTCGGGCTGCTCGACAGCCAGGGAGTCGAGAGCGCGGCCGTGGCCGGGCACAGCTGGGGCGCGGGCATCGCACTGGCCATGGCGATCGAGGCGCCGGAGCGAGTGCGCTCGCTGGCGCTGGTGGCGCCGGTCACGCCGCTCGACCGGCTCGGGGTGGTCGACCGGCTGCTGGCCGACCGCCACGTCGGCCCGCGCGCCGCGTACGCCGCGATGCGCACCCTGGGCTTCGCGCTCGATCGGTTCCCGCTGCGACGCCGGTTCGCCGCGGCGCTGCCGGGGTTCGGGTCGGAGCGCGTGCAGGAGCTGGCACGGGACTGGCGCGACGGGCATGCCTGGCGGAGCTTCTACGTGGAGCAGCGCGCGCTCGTCGGCGAGCTGCCCGAGCTGCGGCCACACATCGGCGAGGTACGCGCGCCGGCGACGGTGATCGTTGCGGACCGGGATCGGGTGACCGACCCCGCCAACGGCCGCGAGCTGGCGGCGGCGATCGGCGCCCGGCTCGTGGAGATTCCGGGCGCCGGCCACCTGCTCCCCATGCGCGAGCCGGAGCGGGTGGCGGCCGCCATCGGCTAAAGCCCCGGCTCGCGGCGCCGATAGACGTGGTGCAGATCGCCAACGAGGCGCATTCGCCTCGATTTGTGACGCCGCCGGGCTCACTCGACCCGGGACTCATCTAACCAAGGCGCGGTCTAGCCAGCGAGCCGGCCCAGCCGGCTCGTCTGCTTTCCGGGGTGGGGCAGGCGGGGAGCGGTTACCCGACCGGCTGCTTCTCCTCCTCGGTCTGCTCGAGGTGGCCCGGCTCGCTCGCGGCGGCACGCTGCTCGTACGCGGCGCGCTCGGCCATGTCGGCCTGGACCATCACCTTGTCGCCGTCGAGCATCCGGCCCACCGACTCGCGCGCCGAGCGCGGCATCGCCTGCATCACGGCGCTGATCCGGCCGACCACCTTCGGCACGAACACATCCACGCGCGGGACCTTGAGAGCCTCCACGATCGCGTCGGCCACGTCCTCGGGCTTGGCCTTCTCGATGCCGCGCCCCGCCTTCAGCCCCGAGGTGAGCTCGGTGTCGACGAGCGACGGCATGACGTAGGTGAACTCGATGCCCGAGTCCTTGTGCTCGGCACGCACGGACTCCGTGGCCCCGACGACCGCGAACTTCGTTGCGCAGTAGGTGGCCAGGTGCGGGAAGCCGGACTTGCCCGCCACCGACGCGAGGTTGACGATGTGGCCGGAGCGGCGCGGCAGCATCCGCGGCAGCGCCTCCTTCATCCCGAACAGGACGCCGTGCACGTTGATGTCGAGCTGCCGGACGGCCGACGCGTCGGTCTCCTCCACGAACGGCCCGATCGGCATGATCCCAGCGTTGTTGATCATCACGTCGAGTGGCCCGAGGTCGCGCTCGGTGCTGTCGAGGAACGCGCTCATCGACGGCCGGCTCGTCACGTCGAGTTCATAGGCGCGCACCCCTCCCCCGAGGTCGTCCGCGGTCCTCTGCGCGAGCTCAGCGTCGATGTCGCCGATCGCCACGCGCGCGCCCTCGCGCACGAGCGCGGCGGCGGTGGCCTTCCCGATTCCGCGCGCTCCGCCGGTGATCGCCACCACGCGGCCGTTCAGGCTCTTGGGCTGCTTCGCCATCTATCTCTCCTCAAGCTGGGGCCTGAAACTGGCCAGCCGGCCAGTCCACCCCTGATTATGAGGGAACGGGCGTCCCGGCGACAGCTCAGGCGTTGGGATCCGTCTCGGGATTCACCTTGCGGTCGTCGCGCAGCTCGACGAACGGCTCCCGGTCCGGCGGATGCCCCTCCTCGATCGCCTTGGCGCGGTCGAGCTCGGCGTTGAACTCGGCGCCCAGCAGGACCGCCAGGTTCGAGATCCACAGCCAGATCAGGAAGATGATCACGCCGGCCAGCGCGCCGTAGGTCTTGTTGTAGGAGCCGAAGTTCCCGACGTAGAAGGCGAACGCCACCGACGCCACGATCCAGATGACCACGCCGAGCAGTCCGCCCGGGCTGAGCCAGCGGAAGCCGGGCTGCTTCGCGTTCGGCGACGCCCAGTACAGGAGCGCGAGCATGAAGGCGACGATCAGCACCAGCACCGGCCACTTGGCTATGTCCCAGACGGTCACGAACGTGTTGCCCAGGCCAAGCAGGTTCCCGACCTGATCGGCCAGCCCGCCGGTGAACACGACCATGACGCCGCTCACCACGAGCAGCACGACGAGCACGATCGTCGTTCCGAGCCGGATCGGAGCGGTCTTCCAGATCGGCCGGCCCTCGGGCACCCCGTAGATCGCGTTGGAGGCGCGCATGAACGCCGCCACATAGCCCGACGCCGACCACAGCGCCAGCACCAGCGCGATGATCGTCGCGATCCCGGCGCCGGCCTGGTTCTGCTGGATGTTCGTGATCGCGCTCGTGAAGATCTGCCGCGCGGGCCCCGGCGCGAGGCTGCTGAGGTTGTCGAGCAGCGGCTGCGTGGCCGACTGGCCGACGAGGCCCAGGATGCCGACCAGCGCTGCGAGCATCGGGAAGATCGACAGGACGCCGTAGTAGGTGAGCGCCGCGGCCCAGTCGCTCAGGTTGTCCTTCTTGTAGCCCTTGAAGGTGCGCTTCAGCAGCGCGATCCACGACGGGCGTTCGAGGTCGGTCGGGCCCTCCGGCGGATCGCCCCGCTTCTCGCCCTGCATCTGCTGCTCGCGCGTTGACATGTGCGGAAGGTCACCGAGGCAGGACGGCGGCAAACGTCCGGCGTGTAGACGCTAGGCGAGCAACGATGGCACGCCGGCCTCCAGCTCGAGCAGGAAGCGCTTGCGCTCGAGGCCGCCGCCGTAGCCCGTGAGTGAGCCCGACGCGCCGATCACGCGGTGGCACGGCACCACGATCGAGATCGGGTTGCGTCCGTTCGCCAGGCCGACCGCACGGACGGCATCGGGCCGGCCGATCCGCTGCGCCAGCTCGCCGTAGCTCTCGGTCTCGCCGTACGCGATGTCGAGCAGCGCGTCCCAGACCTCGCGCTGGAACTCGGTGCCGTCCATGCGCAGCGGCAGGTCGAAGCTCGTGCGCTCGCCGGCGAAGTACTCGCCCAGCTGCTCGCGCGCACCTGCGAACGCGGCGGGGTCGCGCCGGGCGCCGTCGGGGAGCGGCGGGCGGTGGCGGTGTTCTGTCATGTAGACGCCGGTGAGCGACTCGCCGTCGCCGACCAGCGTCAGCTCGCCGATCGGCGAGGACTCTGTGGTGAAGGTGATCATGCCTCTAGAAACGTCCCAGAGCGCCCGGACGTGAGAAGACGGCTCTACGAAATGGAGATCCGGTGCGGCAGCGATGGCGCGGCCGGGGGAGGCCGCCGGGATCGAACATTTCGTCGTCTAGTTGCGCTCGGCCGGCGCGGCGCGCCACTGGCGCGTGTCCGGCAGCGGCGTGAGCACCTGCTCGAGGCGCTCGCGGAAGGGCTCGTAGTCGGGCGGCAGCGTGAGCCGCTCACCCAGCGTCTCGATCGGCTCGTCCACCGTGAAGCCCGGGCCCATCGTGGCGACCTCGAACAGCACGCCGCTCGGCTCGCGGAAGTAGACCGAGCGGAACCAGTAGCGGTCGATCACGGGCGTCGGCTGCGCACCGAGATGCGCCACGCGCTCGCGCCATTCGATCTGGTCGTCCATATGGCTCGCCCACGCCACGTGGTGGACCGTGCCCGCGCCGGGCGCGCCGCGCTCGGTGTTCACCTCGTAGCGGACGCGCCCGCCGCGCTCGCTGCCGCGCGCCTCCCACTCGTCACCCTCGGTGCGCTCGAAGCCCAGCGCCTCCTCCAGCAGCGGGCGGCTGCGCTCGGGGTCGGCCGTGTAGGCGCAGACGGTGTCGAAGCCCTGGAGCGCGTGCTCGTCCGGCACCTCGCTCGAGTGCGCGATCAGCGGCGCGTCGGGCACGTCCCTCACAGCCAGCTCGTGCTCGAGTCCCTCGGGATCCTTGAAGACGAGCGACCCGTTCTCGCGCTCGGTCGATACCCCCTCGCCGCCGAGCCGCTCCTCCCAGAACGCGACCGCGTCGGACGAGCCGACCCGCCAGACGATCCGGTGGATCATCCCCGTCCCCGCACGACCGGGCCGTGCGCCGGGGTACTCGAAGAATGTGAGGTCGTTGCCGGGCGCGCCGTCCTCGTCGCCGAAGAAGAGGTGGTAGACGGTCGGGTCGTCCTGGTTCACCGACTTCTTGACGAGGCGCAGCCCCATCAGCCGCGCGTAGAAGTCGACGTTGCGGGGAGCGTCGCCCGTGATGCAGGTGATGTGGTGGATGCCCTCGAGCTTCATACGTTGAGCCTACCCGGGTGCGGCCCATTCCTTCGCGAGTCTCACGATCACCGCCGCGGCGGCGGCCATGTCCTGCACCGAGACCCACTCGCGCACGGAGTGGAAGTCGTGCCCGCCGGCGAAGATGTTCGGCGTGGGCAGCCCGCGCGCGCTCAGCATCGAGCCGTCGGTGCCGCCGCGGATCGGCGCGTTGATCGGGTCGATCCCCTCGGCGCGGATGGCGCGCTCGGCCGCGGCCGAGACCTCCGGATGCGCCTCGAGGTGCTCGCGCATGTTCGGGTACTGGTCCTCGACCGACAGCTCGATCTGCGCGCGCGGCTCGCTCGCGGCCACCTCGTCGACCACGCGTTGCAGGACGTCGATGTGGGCCCGGAGCTTGTCGTCGTCGAAGTCGCGGACGATCGTCTCGATCACGGCCTCACCCGCGGTCGCGTGCACTTCGTAGACGTGGATGAAGCCCTCGCGGCCCGAGGTGGCCTCGGGCGTCAGATCGGCCGGCAGCGCGGCCACGATCCGGGCCGCCAGCCGCGCGGCGTTCACCAGCCTGCCGGTGGCAAAGCCCGGGTGGATGTCGACGCCCCTGACGCGCACGACGGCCGACTTCCCGGAGAAGGTCTCGTCCTGGATCTCGCCGAGCGTGGAGCCGTCCATCGTGTATGCGGCGCGCGCGCCGAAGCGGTCGATGTCGAACAGCGTGGCGCCCTCGCCGATCTCCTCGTCGGGCGTGAACCCCACGCGCAGCGTCGGCCGCGGCAGGTCGGGATTCGCCGCCAGGTACGCGACCGCGGCCATGATCTCGGCCACGCCGGACTTGTCGTCGGCGCCCAGCAGCGTGTCGCCGCTCGAGGTGACGATGTCGTGGCCGCGCTGGTCGGTCGGCTCCACCACGCTGCCGTTACGCGGCAGCTCGATCGGGCCGCCGGGATGGTCGCGATGCACGAGCGGCTCGACGCCCGCACCCGGCGCGTCGGGGCTCGTGTCCATGTGGGCGATCAGCCCGATCGTGGGGAGGGCGGGATCGCTCGGCAACGTCGCCATCACGTAGCCGTTCACGTCGAGCTCGGCGTCCTCGAGGCCGATCGCCCGGAGCTCGTCCACGAGCATCCGCCCCAGGTCGAGCTGCCCCGGCGTGCTCGGGCTGCCGTTGCGCCCGCGCGCCGACTGGGTGTTCACGCGCACGTAGCGCAGGAAGCGCTCGAGCACGTCGTCCGCAAGCTGCTCGGCGAGGTCCGACGTGTACGGCGCCGGCACCGGCTACCCGGACTCGGCCTTCTGCTTGAGGCCCTCCGCCGCTCCGCCCAGCAGGAAGTCGCGCACCTGGTCGACCACCGGCCCGCGGATGAGCATCCCGAGGATCCGGCCCGGATCGACCGACAGGCCGTACGACGCCTGCGTGCGCCCGCCGCCGAGGTCCTCGAAGTTCCACCAGCCCTCGAGGTCCTTGACCTCGCCCTTCTCCTGCACCCACTCGATCCGCTCGTTCGGGAAGTAGCTGAAACGCAGGCGCGCCTTCACCGTCTTCACCTTCGCGTCGGACTCGGTCTGGACGAGCACCTGCCGCCCGTCGCCATCAGTCTCGAGCACCTCCACGTCGCGCAGCGACCCCTGCCAGTCCGGCGCGTTCTCGATGTCGGCCGCTATCTCGAAGCAGCGCTCGATCGGCGCGTCGATCTCGACCGTTCTCTCCCCGTCGATCCGTGCCATGCGCGGATCATGCCATTTCTACGCAGTGCGGCCCGTCCCGTCGTCCGGAGCGCTGGCGCTCATCGACCCCTCCTGCTGGGCCGCCTCGCCCGCGCCGTCCATCGACGCTCCGCCCGACTGCACCTGATCGCCGGTGGCGCCGGGCGAGTAGTAGCGCCGCAACCACGCCGCCAGGCCGTCGAGATCCGGCATCAGGACGCGCTCGTTCATGTTTGCCTGGTCGAGCCGCTCGCGCACTTCCACCTTCACCTCCGGTGGTATCCGCCATGCACACCAGAGGTCCGGGTGCGCGTCGAGCCACTCCTCCATCTGGAACGTCGGGTCGGACGTGGCCGACAGCACGGCGGCCTGGTTGACGATCCGCTCGTCGAGCGATGGCGGCTCGAAGAACATGACGAATGGGTCGCTGTCCTCCCCCAGCTCGTTCAGCTCGTCGAGGTCCTTTGCGTGCTCGGCCAGCATCTGCGTGGTGAACACGAGCGCGCCCTCGCGATCGAGCGTCTCGCGCAGCGCGTCCGGGAGCAACGCGTGCGCGCCCTCGGCGTCGACGGCCAGGAGCAGCGCCTCGTCGTCGGCCCACGACGCGGTGGCGAAGTGCAGCGCCACGAGCGGCGAGAAGGTCCAGTCGAGCAGGCGTGTGGGCAGCCCGTGGTGCTGCGCGAGCGAGAGCCAGTCCCACGTGGTCGGGCCGGGCGCCTCGCGGTGCGCGTACTTGCGGAAGTTGCGGATCAGGTGGCGCTCGAGGTTGCGGTACTCGCCGGAGAGCCGCGAGAGACTCGACACGTTCGAGTAGCTCGACCGCGCGAGCCCGCGGAAGACGAGCGTGGAGTGCACTCGGTGCTCGTGCCGCCCGATCGCCGGGCTGGCGATCGCGTCATCCAGCTCGCGCCAGGAATGAACGGTTTCTGTTGACATCGGCCCCTTCGTCCCCGGCTATGGCGCGCCGCAATCGTCCTGTCCATAGCATGCGGCTCGGGTATGGGGGGACAGATCTTCGCCCTGATCACTGTGCCGTTCTTCACCGGCGCGATCGGCTACGTCACGAACTGGACCGGCATCTGGATGCTGTTCGAGCCCGTCCAGTTCAAGGGCATCCACGTGCCGGGCCTCTCGAAGATCGTCCACGGGATCATGCCGCGCAAGGTCCAGCAGATCCCGGGCCTGATGAACGGCGGCCTCGGCTGGCAGGGGATCATCCCGTCGCGCGCGGCCAAGATGGGGTCGATCGCGGTCGACAAGGGCATCGCCAAGGTCGGCAGCCCGAAGGACTTCTACAACCAGCTCGAGCCGGAGCGCATCGCCGAGCACATGCTCGAGTCCGCGCGCGGCGACATCCGCGGAATGGTCGAGGAGATCATGCAGCGCGACCATCCCGACCTATGGAACGAGCTTCCGCCACAGCTCCGCGAGCGGGTGCACGAGCGCGTTCAGGCGCAGCTGCCCGACATCGTCAAGTCCATCACCGACGAGCTCGGCGAGAACATCGACCAGCTGCTCGACATCAAGCTGATGGTCATCCGGAACGTCGAGCGGAACCCGGAGCTGTCGAACCGGATCTTCCGCGCGATCGGCCGGCGCGAGCTGCGGCTGATCATCAACCTCGGCTTCGTCTTCGGCTTTGCGTTCGGCATCCCGACCGCGGTCATCACCGAGCTCGTCTTCCCGAGCGCCTGGTTCCTGCTGCCGGTCCTCGGCGTGTTCATCGGCTGGGCCACGAACTGGCTCGCGATCTGGATGATCTTCGAGCCGGTCGAGCCGAAGAAGATCCTCGGCTTCAAGTTTCAGGGTCTGTTCATCCGCCGCCAGCAGGAGGTGGCCGACGTCTACGCGCTGATCATCGCCAACGAGGTGATCACGCTGAACCAGATCGGCATCGCGCTCACCGAGGGCCCGCAGTCCGACCGGACGCGCCAGATGATCGAGACCTCGATGCGCCCGGCCGTGGATCGCGCCGTCGGTTCAGCCCGGCCGGTCATCCGAATGGCGGTCGGAACGCGCGAGTACGACGCCATGCGCGAGTCGGTGGCCACCGAGGCGGTCGACTACACGATGACCCCGCTGCGCGACGAGTCGTTCAACCGGGAACAGAGCAAACGAATTCGGGTGTTGATCCGCGACCGAATGAGGGAAATGTCCCACAAGGACTTCTCTGAGATGCTGCGCACCGTGATCCGCGAAGACGAGTGGCTCCTCTACCTGCACGGGGCCGTCCTCGGCCTGGTGGGCGGGCTGCTGCATCTCGGCTTGTTCGGGTGACCTTGATGGCCGACCATCCCTACGACGAGGGCTCGCAGGACCTGCTCCTGATATCCGCGCTGCCCGGACTGGTGCGGCTGGGCGCCTCGGCGTGGTGGCGAGCCACCGAATGGACGCTCACAAACTCGATCCGCGCGAGCCAGCGGGTCATCCGTGCCGCGGCATCGGGCGAGTCGCCGGCGGTGCTGATGGCGGAGGCCGGCGTGGAGCTGCGCGAGTACATCCGCCAGGTCCTGGAGATCGTCGACCCGCCGCCTGCTGAGCACCCGCCGCAGCAGCAAGGCGCGGCGCCGAGCAAGAACGGAGAGGCGAGCCACGACACCGTGGAGGAGTTGCGCGAGCGCGGCGCCGAGCTCCTGCGGCGCTCCGCCGACGTGCACTACTCCTCCGATGCCCACCCCGCCTACGCCAACATCCTCGGCAACCTGGCGCCCGACGAGGGCCGGATTCTGCGGCTGTTCGTGAAGGAGGGCCCGCAGGCCGCGATCGACGTGCGCACGTCTCCCCCGCTCGGCATCGGCTCCGAGATGGTCGCCTCGGGGATGAACATGATCGGCCGCGAGGCGGGCTGCCGCGATCCGGACAAGGTGAGCGCGTACCTCTCGAACCTCTACCGCCTCGGCCTGATCTGGTTCTCGCGCGAGCCGCTCGAGGACCAGAACCGCTACCACGTGCTGGAGGCGCAGCCCGAGGTCCAGGTTGCGATGAGCGAGGCGGGCCGAACGCGCACGGTGCGCCGCTCGATCCACCTGACCGACTTCGGCCACGACTTCTGCGACACGTGCCTGCCGGTGACGACGGCGGAGCTCGACGCGCTGCCGGGGGACCCGCCCTAGGGCGCGCCCTACCCGCCCTGGTTCGCCAGCAGCCCCGCGCTCTTCAGGAAGTCGGTGGCCACGGTTGCCGGGTCCTGGCCCCGCTGCACGGCCTTCTGGTTCATCGAGCGCATCGCCCCGGTCGTGAGCCGCACGCTCACCGAGTTGAGCACCGCCGCGATCTTCGGGAACTTGCGCACGAGGTCCGCCTTGATCACCGGCGCCACGTTCTGGAACGCGAACAGGTTGCGCGGGTCCGAGAGCACGACGTAGCGGCCCTTCATCAGCTGACCGTCGGTCGTGAAGACGGCGGCGGCGTCGACCTTCCCGGAATCGAGTGCCCCGTACTGGTCGCCGATCTTGAACGAGCTCACGTCGATGCCGTGCATCCCGTACACCTCGCCCAGCCCGACAAGACCCTCGAAGCGCGAGCGGAACTCCGGCGGCGCGCCGATCGTCAGGCCCGGGATCCGCTCGAGGTCCTTGATCGTGCGGAGGTTGTACTTCCTGGCGGTCTGCGGCGTGACCGCGAGCGCGTTCGAATCGGAGAACGGCGTCATCTCGAGCAGCGTGAAGCCGCGCTTCTGCTCGAAGTCCTTCGCCTTCCGGTACGCCTCCTGCGGGCTGCTCGGCCGTCCGCGCATATGCGCGATCTCCGACAGCACGACGCCCGTGTACTCCGGGTACATGTCGAGGCTGCCGGCAGTGAGCGCCCGGTCGACGATCTCGGAGCTGCCGATGTTCGACTTCAGCGCGACCCGGAAGCCACTCGCCTCGAGCGCCTGCTTGTAGAGCTCGCCGAGGATGAACTGCTCGGTGAAGTTCTTGGTCCCGATCGTGATGACGGGGGCGTCCGATGGCTTGGGGCCGGTCGATGAGCCGCCCGACCCGCCACCGCCGCAGCCCGCGAGCACGATGATGAGTACGGCCGCGATCGCGGCGCCGAGGGAGCGCATGTGGGTCATCAGGCTACGGGAGCCTCGTCGCGGGCCTCGGGCCTTGCGCCGGCGCCTGTCGTCGCCGGCAGCTCGAAACGGAACGTGCTCCCCTCGCCCGGCCGGCTCTCAGCCCAGATCCGGCCCCCGTGATGCTCGACGATCCGCTCGCACACCGCGAGTCCGATGCCGGTGCCCGGGTAGTGGCTCGCGCCGTGCAGCCGGTGGAACGGTTCGAAGATCTCCCGCGCCTGCTCGGGATCCATGCCGATCCCGTTGTCGGCGACGGCGAAGCGCACGATGCCGTCCTCGCGCTCGCCCCGGACCCACACGTGCGGGGAGTCGTCCGCGAACTTGATCGCGTTGCCGATGAGGTTCTGGAACACCTGGCGAAGGTTGGCAGGGTCGCCGGTCACGCCGGGAAGGGCGTCGACCTCCACCACCGCGCCGGCCTCGTGGATCGGGGCCGCGAGCAGCTCGAGCACCTCGCCCACCAGGTGGTTCGGGTCGACCGGGCGCGCCCGCAGCTCGCCGCGGCCCGCCTTCGAGTACTCGAGCACGTCCCGGATCAGCTCCCGCGACTGCCCGGTCGCCTGGCAGATGCCGTCGACGATCCGGCGGTCGTCGCCGAGCTGATCGCCATGGCGGCGCTCCAGCAGCTGCGCGTACATCGAGACCGTCGCGAGCGGTGCCTGGAGGTCGTGGGAGACGACCGAGGCGAAGCGGTCGAGCTCCTCGTTCGAGCGCTCGAGCTCCTGCGTCCGCTGCGCCACCTCTTCGCGGCTGCGCTCGAGCCCCTCGGCCATCGCGTTGAACGCGCGTGCGAGGTCACCCAGCTCGTCGTCCGACATCGGCGGCACGCGAACGGACATGTCGCCCTCGGCCAGCCGCGCGCTCGCGCCGGCCACCGCCTTCACCGGGCGCACGACGAAACGGCGCAGGAACAGCGCGGTTCCGCCGGCGAGCACGAACACGAGGGCGAGCCCGGCGATCCCCGCCCAGACCGCCTGCGACGAGCGTCCTTCGGCGCGGGACTCACGCGTGTGCGCGACGGCGCGCTCCTGCGCGAACAGCTTCGCGAAGTCGTTGCGTATCTGCACTATGCGCAGCCGCCCGGTCGCGTTCACGATCACCGATCGCGCCGACGCGATGTCGTCGCGCGCGAGGGCAAGCAGCGGCCGGCCCCAGAGCGCGACGTAGTCGCTGATCTCCCCCTCGATCCGGGCGACCTGGGCCTGCTGCGACGGGACGTCCGACACGAGTTGCTGGAGCGTCTTGATCTGGGCCGGGTACTCGCGCAGCGCCTCGTTCCAGGGCTCGAGCGAGCGGTCGCGCCCGGTGCCCACGAAGCCGCGCAGACCGGTCTCCAGGCTGATCACCGACTTCTGGAGCTCGCTGCCCGCGGTGATCGCCTCCTGGGACCGCAATGCCAGACGTGCCGCGTCCCTCTGATCGCGCACCGCGACGATGAGCAGCACGAGTGCCGCCCCGAGAATCAGGGTGATGACACCGCTCACGAGCAGAACCCGAGCGGTAATGCCTCTCAATAGCCTGTGGTGCACGAGTCCCGTCCTAGCGCCCGACGCCGATAAGCGTAACCCGGAGGGCGGGCTGTCTCCACCCGTGGCCGTCTCGGGGGCTCGTCGACGTCCCCGGTTTGGGCCAACGCGCCTGGATAATCCCTGCAAGGCGGCACGTAGGGTGTAGGCCCGCCCGACTTGGGAACAGGAGGCTAGATGGCAGGGATCTGGAGGCTCTTCCTGGCGACGCCGGAAGCCGTACCCGCTGCGCGCATGGCGCTGCGCGATCTCGACTACCAGGACGAGTCGGTCCAACCGGTCGTGGAACTGCTCGCGAGCGAGCTCGTGACCAACGCCGTCCGCCACGGCGCCACCGACCCGCACGAGTCGATCCTCCTCCGCGCCGAGCATGTGGACCACACCGTGCGCGTCGAGGTCTGCGACGAGGGGCTCACGACCTTCGACGGCGACGCCAGCGGCACCGGCCTGCTCGAGCCGGGCGGCAACGGCCTGATGCTCGTGGAGGCGCTCGCCACACGTTGGGGCGTCGACCCCGGGCGCCCGAAGTGCGTCTGGTTCGAGGCCGCCGCCGCCTGAGCTAACCGCCCAGCGACAGGACCATCACGGCCTTGGCCGTGTGCATCCGGTTCTCGGCCTGATCGAAGACACGACTCTGCGGTCCCTCGAAGACCGCGTCGTCCACCTCGCGCGCGTCTGGGTGCGCCCGCGCGAACTCGGTCTCGAGGTCGTGGTAGGCGGGCAGGCAGTGCAGGTAGATGGTGTCGTCACGGCCGGTCGCCGCCATCAGCTCGGGCGTGACCTTGAAGTCGCGCAGCAGCGAAATGCGGCGTTCGAGCTCTCCCTCCTCGCCCATCGAGACCCACACGTCGTTGTATACGGCGGCGCTTTCGTGGAGCGCGACCTCGGGGTCGTGAGTCGCGAGCACCGCGTCGCCGAACTCGCCCAGCTCCTCGGCCGGCAGCTGGAGCTCCGGCGGCGCGAGGATCCGCAGCTGGAACCCCATCTTCGATGCCGCTATGGCGAGCGAGCGGGCCACGTTGTTGCGCCCGTCGCCCACGTAGGTGATCGCCAGCCGCTCGAGCGTGCCGAACTCGTCGCGCAGCGTGAGCATGTCCGCCAGCGCCTGTGTCGGGTGGTAGCGCTCGGTGAGCGCGTTCCAGACGGGGACGCCCGAGTGCTCGACGAGCGCTTCCAGCACGTCCTCGCCGAAGCCGCGGAACGCGATGCCGTCGTACAGCCGGCCGAGCACGCGCGCGATGTCCTTCACCGACTCCTTCACGCCGAAGCGGACGTCCTCGGCGCGCAGGACCTCGGCGTGCGCGCCCTCGTCGGCGGCGGCCACGACGAAAGCCGCGCGCGTGCGCGAGGAGGGCTTGAGGAAGACCACGGCTATGTTCCGCCCGGCCAGTCGCAGCGGCCGCTCGCCACGGCGCTTGCGCTCGCGCGCATCGGCGGCGGTGTCGAGCATCAGCTCGATCTCCGCGCGCGTGTGGTTCCGCATCGAGGAGAGGCTGCGTCCCTTCAGGTCCGGGGTCATGAGGCGGGCGATGCTACTTGCGCCGCTTCGCTGCCGTACCGGCGCCGGTGCAGGATCCACGCGACGAGCCCGACCGGCAGCTGGAGCCAGTAGGACGCCAGCCGGTAGGCCAGCGTCGCGATCGCCGCGGCACCGCCACCCACGCCGATCAGCACGAGCGTGCCGGTCATCCCCGCCTCCACCACGCCAAGCCCGCCCGGGGTGAGCGGGATCTGCGCGAGCAGTTGAGCGGTGCTGTACGCGATCAGCGCAAGCGACAGGCGCGGGTGCGCGCCCACCGCCGCGAGCGCCGCCTGGAGCGTGAGGAAGTCGAACAGCCAGCGCCCGGCTG
>JAICJV010000018.1 GCA_025928265.1 Thermoleophilaceae bacterium | reverse complement strand
TGAGGAGGTCAAGCTGGAGATCGGCTCGGCCTTCCCGCTGGAGGAGGAGATGCAGGCGGAGATCCGGGGGCGTGACCTCGTTTCCGGGCTTCCGAAGACGGTGGTGCTGACGAGCGAGGAGGTCCGACAGGCGCTCGACGAGCCGGTTCAGGCGATCGTCGACGCCGTGAAGGAGACGCTCGACCGCACCCCGCCTGAGCTGGCCGCGGACATCATGGATCGCGGCATCATGCTCGCCGGTGGAGGATCGCTTCTGCAGGGTCTGGAGGACCGACTGCGCGACGAGACTCAAATGCCTGCGCATCTCGCGGAATCGCCGCTAACGTGCGTGGCGGTCGGTTCCGGGCGATCGCTGGAGGAGTTCGAGGCAATCCACCGCTCGAACCGCAACTCCAGGCAGCGACGCCGCTACTAGTCCGGGAGACTCACCTCCGTGTACGACAAGCAAGTGGTCCGCAGGCGCCGGGCGGTATTGGCCGTGCTGGTGGGCCTTTCGATCATCATGCTCACCGGCTACTTCGGCGAAAGCACCGGAGGGCCGCTCCACCGCTTCCAGGGCGGGGTCCAGACGATCCTCTCGCCGATCGAGGCGGGCGCCAGCCGCGCCTTCTCGCCGATCCGCAACCTGGCCGGGTGGTTCGGCGACGTCTTCGACGCCAAGGGCCAGAACAAGGACCTGAAGAAGCAGCTCGCCGCGACGCGCTCCGAGCTCGTGGCCGCGCAGGCCGCCGCGCGCGACGACGCCGGTCTCCGCAAGCAGCTCGGCATGAACCAGAAGCTCGGCATCGGCCAGACCGACGCGGTGCAGGCTCGCGTGATCTTGAAGTCGCCCACAGCCTGGTACTCCACAGTCCAGATCGACGTCGGCCGCGGCGACGGAGTGAAGGTCAACCAACCGGTGGTGACCGGAGACGGACTTGTGGGCAAGATCACGAGCGTGAACGGCGGTACGTCGACCGTCACCCTGATCACCGACTCCTCGAGCTCGGTGTCGGCGATGGTCGACAATGGCGCGTCCGGCCAGGTCCAGCCGTCGATCGGCGACCCGAACGACATGCGGCTCCAGTACATCAAGGGCCCGGCGATCAAGGTCGGCCAGACGGTGACCACCGCCGGCTGGGCATCGGGCAAGCTCGAGTCGATCTTCCCGCGCGGGATCCCGATCGGGCGGATCTCGAAGGTCTCGAGCAACGAGCTGAAGCTCTACAAGCAGGCGCACATCACGCCGTTCGCGGACTTCAAGACGCTCGACCAGGTCGAGGTCATCACCACGCGTCTCAAGCAGCCCACCAACCCGGGGTCGGCGGGGCCGTGACCCTCACGCCCGGAGCATTCGTGCGGACGGGCCTGCTCGTTCTGCTCGCGGTGATCATCCAGGTCGCGGGCATCCAGTCGATCCCGATCCTCGGCGGCACCGTCGACATCACGCCGTTGTTCGTCGCGGCGGTCGCCATCTACGCGGGTTCGATCCCGGGCGCAATCGTCGGCTTCGCGACCGGCCTGCTGCTCGACCTGGCGATCGGCCAGACGCTCGGGCTCAGCTCACTCGTGCTGACCGCGCTCGGCTACGGCGTGGGTCGCTACCGCGACATGCGCGACCCGTCACATGGGTTGCTGCCGATCCCCGTCGCCGCGGCCGCCACCGCCGGCTACTACGCGGCCGTCGCCGCGGTCAGCTTCATGCTCGAGATCGGTGCCACCGTCAGCCTGCTCGTGCTGCGCGAAGCCGTCATCACCGTGCTCCTCAACGTCGCCATCGCGCTGCCGTTCTTTGCGCTGATCCGGCGGATCCTGCGGCCGGTCCTGGCGGTCGACCCGCTCCAGCGCATGCGGCGTCGCCAGGGCTCCGAGCCCACGGCCACCGGCCCGCTCGGCCTGCGCGGCCTCGAGGTCAATCGTTGATGATGTACCGCGAGAACGACCGGCCGATGTCGCCGCAGCTCGCGCTGCGCGTGGCCATCATCGGCGGCGTGACGCTGGTCATGTTCGGCGTCATCTTCTTCCGCCTCTGGTACCTGCAGGTGCTGTCGGGCGACAAGTACCTCGCGGAGGCGAACAACAACCGCGTGCGCGACATCGTCGTCCAGGCGCCGCGCGGGCAGATCGTGGACCGGAATGGACGCGTCCTTGTAGAAAACCGGTCCGGCTACGCCGTCAAGGTGAGCCCGGCCAAGCTGCCCAAGGACCCGGCCGAGCGCCGGACGCTGTTCGACAACCTCGCGCGCGTGCTGGGCGAGAAGCCGCGCAGCCTGCTGCACGACGTGAACAAGCAGTTCAAGGCCGTCCCGTTCCAGAGCGCGACCGTGAAGAACGACGTCTCGCAGCCGATGTACGCCTACATCCTCGAGCACCAGGAGTCGTTCCCGGGCGTCTCGGTCGAGCAGGTCTTCTTCCGCTCCTATCCGCACAAGGAGATCGGCGCGCACCTGTTCGGCACCGTCGGCCCGGTCACAGCCGATCAGCTCAAGCAGAAGCGCTACCGCGGCGTGAACATGAACGACCGCGTCGGCCAGTCGGGCATCGAGTCGGAGTACGACCGCTACCTGCGCGGCGTCGACGGCGCCGACCGCGTGCAGGTCGACGCGATGGGGTCGCTGCGCGGCGAATTGACGAAGCGCGCGCCAAAATCGGGTCGCCAGCTGCGCCTGACGATCGACTACAACGTCCAGAAGGTCGGGCAGGACGCGATGGCTGGGCGCCGCGGCGCGTTCGTGGCCATGGACATCCACAGCGGCGAGGTCCGGGCGCTCGGCAGCGAGCCGTCGTTCGACCCCAACCTGTTCGCCAAGACGATCAAGCAGTCGGACTACGACCGGCTGACGAGCGCGTCCAACGGCGCGCCCCTCACCAACAGGGCGATCGCGGGCGCGTATCCCACCGGCTCGACCTTCAAGCCGATCACCTCGGTGGCGGCACTCGAGTCGGGCGTCATCGGCACCGACACGCCGTACACCGACACCGGCTCGTTCTCGCTCGGCGGCGGCCTGACGCTGCACAACGCCGGCAACGCGTCGTACGGCACGCTCGCCATCCGCCGCGCGCTGCAGGTCTCGAGCGACGTGTTCTTCTACCACCTCGGCTTCGAACTGAACTCTGCCGGCGACGGGCAGCAGCTCCAGAAGTGGGCGCACCTGCTCGGCATCGGGCGCAACACCGGCATCGACCTGCCGGGGGAGGCGCCGGGCATCCTGCCGTCACGCAAGTACATCGACCACCAGTACGCGCTCCACAACAAGAACCCGAAGCTGAGCCTGATCGACCGCCCGTGGTCGGTGGGCGACAACGTGAACACCGCGATCGGCCAGGGCTACCTCCAGGCGAACCCGCTCCAGCTGGCCGTCGCGTACGCAACGATCGCGAACGGCGGCCGGGTCGTGCGCCCGCACATCGGCCTGCGCGTGGAGGACGCCGCCGGCCGCGCGATCCAGGAGCTGCGCTTCTCCGCGCGCCGCCACGTGAGCATCAAGTCGCAGTTCCGCCAGGTGATCCTCGGCGGCCTCTTCGACGCCGCCGAGATGCCGTCCGGCACCTCGTACCCCGTCTTCGGCGCCGACAAGAAGTTCCCGATCAAGGTGGCCGGCAAGACCGGCACCGCGCAGCGCAACGGCCAGAACGACCAGTCCTGGTACGTCGTGCTCGCGCCGTACCCCAACCCGCGCTACGTGATCGCCGTGACAGTCGAGAACGGTGGCTTCGGCGTGGAGGCCGCTGCGCCGGTCGCGAAGAAGATCATCGGGGCGCTGTTCAACGTGAAGGTCAAGCAGGCCACACCGCTCAGCACGTCAGGCATCAACCTCCATGGGTAGCCTCCGCAAGTCATGAGCGCCACGCTCGGAGAAACGGTCAAGGATTTCCACGAGTCGCGTGAGCGCGGCGCGTCGCTGCCGATGCTGCGCATCGACCCGCTGCTGCTGCTCGCGACAATCGGCCTGATCGCCTGCTCGGTGTATGTCGTGGGCAGCGCGACTCACGACGACATCGCGGGCGACCCGCACTACTACCTCGTCCGCCAGGCCGCGTATGGGGCCGCCGGAATCATCCTGATGTTCGCGCTCGCGCGGATCGACTACTCGCGCCTGCGCGAATGGCGCTTCGGGGTCTACGGCGCGATGATCGCGCTCATCCTCGTCGTGCTGGCCATCGGCACGGCCGCCAAGGGGTCGCAGCGCTGGATCCCGCTTCCCTTCTTCAATCTCCAGCCGTCCGAGCTCGGCAAGCTGTTGCTCGTCGTCGCTCTGGCGGCCTTCATGGTCGAGCGGATCAGGAAGCTCTCCGAGGTCGAGACGACCTCGCGCATCCTGCTGCTCGCCATCGTGCCCGCGATGCTGGTCATCGCGCAGCCGGATCTCGGCTCCGGCCTCGTCTACATGGCGATCGCCGTGGCCATCCTGTTCGTGGCGGGCACCAAATGGACGCATTTCGTGGTGCTTGGCGCACTGGCCACGGGTGCCATCGCGATCGTGCTCGTAGGAGCGCCCGCGGTCGGCGTCCAGGTGCTCAAGCCCTACCAGGTCGATCGCCTCACGGCGTTCGTCCACCCGACGGACGACCCGCGCAAGCAGGGGTATCAGCTCAAGCAGTCGATCGTCGGGATCGGTGCCGGCCAGAAGACGGGCCGCGGCGCCGACGGTGCCACTCAGACGAAGCTGAACTTCATTCCGGAGCACCACACGGACTTCATCTTCTCCGTTGTGGGCGAGGAATTCGGTTTCGCCGGTGCGGCTCTCATACTTGCCTTGTACGCCCTCCTCATCTGGCGGGCGTTGAGGATCTTGACCATGGCGAAAAACCTGTACGGAGCGCTGATAGCGGGCGGAATCGTCGCGATGCTGGCGTTCCAGGTCTTCGTCAACGTCGGCATGACCATCGGGATCATGCCCATCACCGGGGTGCCGCTGCCCCTCATGAGCTACGGCGGCTCCTCCGTAATCGTCACCTTCATGGCCATTGGCCTGTTGCAGTCGGTACACGCCCAGGCAAGGACCGCCTCCGCAGCCAAGGGCCGCGATCTCATCGCATGAGAGGAACTTTTGAAAAAGCAAGTAATCGTCACGGTCGAACGTGGCGAAACCAGGGTTGCCATTCTCGAGGCGGAGGGGGAGCCCTCCGCAGCGGGTAAGGGCGACGAGAAGCCGGCTTCGCGCCGGCGCGGTCGCGGCGGGCGCAAGCCGAAGCCGCAGACTCCGGCCGGGTGGAGGACCTCCGAGCTCTACATAGAGCGCCGCGGGTCCCGCTCGATCGTCGGGAACATCTACAAGGGCAAGGTCGACAACGTCCTGCCCGGCCTCGAGGCGGCGTTCGTCGACATCGGCCTCGACAAGAACGGCTTCCTGCACGTCGACGACATAGTCATGCCCGGCGTGGAGATCGCCCGCCGCGGCCGCACCGGCTCGAAGGGCGCGAAGATCTCGCAGCTGCTCAAGCCGGGGCAGGAGATCATCGTGCAGGTCATGAAGGACCCCCTGAAGACGAAGGGGGCCCGCCTGTCGATGCAGCTCTCGATCGCCGGGCGCTACCTCGTGTACGTGCCGCAGGGCGAGGGCGTCGGCGTCTCGCGCCGGCTGTCGGACAAGGAGCGCGACCGGCTGCGCAAGCAGGCCAAGGGGCTCGACCTCCAGGACGGCGGCGCGATCATCCGTACCGCGGCGTCAGGCGCCACGCGCGAGGACTTCGAGCGCGAGATGAAGTACCTGTTCAAGCTCTACGAGCTGCTTCAGAAGCGCGCCGGGGACGCCACCGCGCCGGCCATGGTCTTCCAGGAGGCGGACCTGTCCGTGCGCGTCGTGCGCGACATCTTCTCGGCGCAGTTCGAGCGCGCGATCGTCGACGACGAGAAGCAGTACCAGCGGCTCAACTCCTTCTTCACGCGCACTGCGCCCGAGCTGCTGGACCGGCTCGAGCTGTACCAGGACGAGGACCCGCTCTGGGAGCGCTACGGCCTCGACGAGGCGCTCAAGTCCACGCTGTCGCGGCGGGTCGACCTGCCGTCGGGCGGCTATCTGATCATCGACTACGCCGAGGCGATGACGGTGATCGACATCAACTCCGGCTCGTTCACCGGGCGCGGCAAGCAGGCGCGGCTCGAGGACACGATCACCAGGACCAACCTCGAGGCCGCCGAGGAGGTCGTCCGCCAGCTGCGGATGCGCGACATCGGCGGCATCATCGTCATCGACTTCATCGACATGGCGCGGGCGCGCAACCGCGACGCGGTGCTGAAGACGCTCCGCAAGCAGCTCGACGAGGACCGCACCAAGACCTACGTGATGGAGATCTCGCCCCTCGGGCTGGTGGAGATGACCCGCCAGAACGTGACTGACGGCGTCCGCGAGATCCTCACCAAGACCTGCCCGGTCTGCGCGGGCGAGGGTGTGGTGCTGTCGGAGGAGACGGTCGCGATCGACGTGGAGCGCCGGATCCGCGAGGTCGCCCAGGAGCGGCCCTCGAAGGAGGCATTCCTCATCCAGATCAACCCGCGCGTCACGCACCTGCTCGTGAACGGGCCGGGGCGCCCGCTGCTGGAGATCGAGCGCGACACCGGCAAGCACTTCCACTTCGAGGGCTCGGAGGGCCTGCCGATCGACCACTTCGCGGTGACCCTCGAGGGCACTCACGAGGAGGTCGAGCAGCGCGCGCTGCCGTTCCGCGAGGGCGAGGAGGTGCTCGTGAAGATCGACGAGCCCCACATGTACGCGGAGGAGGACGCGGTCGCGAAGGTCGACGGCTACACCATCGCCGTCGCCGGCGCCGGGCGCTTCATCGGCGAGAAGCGGCTCGTGCGGATCGAGTCGGTGGGGCGGACGGCCGCGGCGGGTGTGCTCGCCGACCTGAGCCCGGAGGAGCAGAAGGAGGCCGACGAGCGGGCCGCCGCGGCGGCGTCGCGCGCCGATTCCGGCTCGCGCTCCGGATCTCGGTCCGGCTCCGGCTCGCGTTCCGGCTCCGGCTCGCGTTCCGGCTCCGGCTCCGACTCCGGCTCTGACGACGAGGACAAGCCCAAACCGCGCCGCCGGGGGCGCCGCGGCGGGCGCGGGCGTGGCGGTTCGAAGGCGAAGGCTGAAGCCACGGCTGACTAGCGTCTTGGCGGCCGGGGCACTGGTCCTGGCCGCCGCCGGTTGCGGCGGCGGGAACGGGTCGTCGCAACCCAACGGCCGGAAGATCTTCAAGAGCGCCGGCTGCGCGCGCTGCCACACGCTGGCGGCCGCCGGCGCCCACGGGACGTTCGGCCCCGACTTCGACACGAGCGAGAAGCTGACGCTCGCGCAGATCGAGCGGATCGTGGCCGGCGGCGGAGGCGGGATGCCGGGGTTCCGCGGGCGGCTGAGCGCGGCCGAAATCACCGCGGTGGCACGCTTTGTGTACGGCGCGACGCACGCGGGCGCCGGCGGGGCGAGCCGCTAGACTGGCACGCCGCTCATGTACGCCATCGTGAAAGCCGGCGGTAAGCAGTACCGCGTCGAGAAGGGGGACACCCTCCTCGTCGACCGCATGTCCGAGGACGAGGGCGCAAAGGTCACGCTCGAGCCGCTGCTCGTGGCGGGCGACGGCAAGGACCCCGCCTTCGCGGCCGACGCGCTCGGCAAGGCCAAGGTCGAGGCGGTGGTGCGCGGGCACGAGCGCGGGAAGAAGATCCACGTGCTCAAGTTCAAGCCCAAGCGCGGCTACAAGAAGCGCATGGGTGCGCGGGCGGACCTCACCCGCCTCGAGATCTCCAACATCACCCGGGGCGGTCGCTAGATATGGCTCATAAGAAGGGGCTCGGGTCCAGCCGCAACGGCCGCGACTCGAATGCACAGCGGCTCGGCGTGAAGATCTTCGCCGGCCAGGTCGTGAACGGCGGCGAGATCATCGTTCGCCAGCGCGGGACCAGGTTCAAGCCTGGCGAGGGCGCCGGGATCGGCAAGGACGACACGATCTTCGCCGCGCGTCCCGGAACGGTGGACTTCCAGACCGGCCGCCGCGGCCGCGTCGTCTCAGTCCTGCCGGCTGACGCCGCCGCCGCGGGCGAGTAAGCCTGGAAATCGTTCGGCTGCCCGCGGCCTGCCCCGGTAGCGCTACCGCTACTGGGCAGCCTCCGATTTCCTAACGGCAGCCGCCTCCTCTAGGCGGTCGTCACCCCAGAAGAGCTCGTCGCCGACGGCCACCGTCGGCACGCCGAAGACGCCGCGCTCGTAGGCGGCGTCGGTCGCGTCCTTCAGCGCGGCCTTGATGGCGGGGTCCTGCGTGGCGCGCTCGGTCTCGGCGTGGTCGAGGCCGGCGCTCTCGGCCGCGCTGAGCACGTTCGCGGGGACGCTCAGGTCGAGCCCGCACGTGAAGGCGTCGCGGAACGCCCGCAGGGTGAACTCGCGCCCGCGGCCGGTCTCGAACGCGTAGGTCGCCGCTCGCATCGCCATCAGGTAGTGCGAGGGCCACGGATCGGGCCAGCGCATCGGCGGGAGACCGTAACGGCGTGCGCGTGCCTCGATGTCGGCCATGCCCGTCTGGCGGCGCTGGGGGTCGCCGAGTGCCCAGGAGCTGCGGCCGGTGAGCTTGAAGAGCGCGCCGAGGGAGACGGGCTGCCACCTAACGGGCTCGCCGAAGAGGTCGTCGATGCGCTCCGCTGTCAGGTAGGCAAACGGAGATCCCAAGTCGAAGTAGAAGACCGGTGCGTTCGATAGATTGAACATTATGTTCGACATGATAGACGCCAACGGTGTGTTGGCGGCGAACGTCCGCCGGCTGCGGATCGCGTGTCATCTGTCGCTCTCGGAGCTCGCGCGCGCCACCGGCATCGGCAAGGCCACGCTGTCGTCCATCGAGAACGGTCGCGCGAACCCCACCGTGGGCACGCTGCGTGCGATCGCCGATGCGCTTCGCGTGCCGATCGCGGAGCTGCTCGAGGAGCCGGAGCTGGGGGAGATCCGGGTGGTGCGGGCGGGCCGTGCCGATGGACCGGAGCGCATGATCAGCGACGGCGTGCGCGAGCTGACGCTGTCGCCGAACCAGCGCCACGAGTCGCCGCCGCGTGCGGCGGGCGCGCGCGAGGAGCTGTTCGTGGTGGAGGGCAAGCTGATCGCGGGTCCGCACGAGCGGATCACCGAGCTGGCCACCGGCGACTTCGCGTCGTTCCCGGCGGATGTCGCGCGCGTGTACGAGACCGGCCGCCAGGCCGCACGGGCGCTCGCGATCGTTGTCTGATCGCCAGACTGCGCGGCCATGTCGGTCCCCGCGCCTCTCTATGTGCTCGTCGGAATCATGTCCACGCAGATCGGTGGCGCGATCGCGAAGACGCTGTTCGACGACCTCGGCCCGACCGGAATGGTGTTCCTGCGCACCCTCTTCGCGGCGATCGCGCTCCTGCTGCTCTGGCGGCCGGTGGTCGAGGGCCACGACCGCGGCGACCTCGCGCTGGCAGTCGCGTTCGGCGTCACGCTCGCCGCGATGAACCTGTCGTTCTACGAGGCGATCGACCGGATCCCGCTCGGCATCGCGGTCACGATCGAGTTCGTCGGGCCGCTGGCGGTCGCAGTCGGCGGGTCACGGCGCGCTCTGGACCTGGTCTGGGTGGTGCTGGCGGCGGCGGGCATCCTGCTCCTCGCGCGCGCCGGCGGGCACGTGAACGCGGGCGGCATCGCGTTCGCGCTGCTGGCCGGCGTCTTCTGGGCGACGTACATCCTGCTCAGCGCGCGAATCGGGCGCGTTTTCCCGGGCGGCTCCGGGCTGTCGCTGGCGATGGCCGTGGCGGCCGTCCTCCTGGTGCCGGTGGGTGTCGCCGGCGGGGGATCCGCGCTGCTGCGCCCCGAGCTGCTGGCTGCGGCCGCCGGGGTGGCCATCCTGTCGTCCGCGATCCCCTACTCGCTCGAGCTGGCGGCGCTGCGCACGCTCCCGACCCGCGTGCTCGGGATTCTGCTGAGCGTGGAGCCGGCGATGGCCGCCCTTGCGGGCTTCGTGATCCTCGACCAAGGACTGCGGCTGCGCGACGGGATCGCGATTGCGCTGGTGGCGATGGCCAGCGCCGGCGCGTCGCTCACAGGGTCGGGCAGGCAGGCGCCGGAGGCCTGAGCGAGGCCTCCGAACGTCCTGGACGCCGTTCCTGAGCGCTCAAGGGAGGCGCCCGAGCGCCGATGATTGCCTGGTGGACGCGCACAAGGACCCCGGCTACCTGCGATTCCGGCAGGGCAGCGTCAAGCTCGGCTGCTTGACGACGCTCGCCGCCGTGGCGAGCGTCGGCGCCTACATCGCGTGCACGTGGGGTGAGCCGCACCGTGGGACGATGGCCGCGCTCATCGGCGCCGCGGCGCTTTCCGTTGTGGTCATGTTCGTCACGCGCGCGGAGCGGATCGTGGCCACGCGCTGGTGCGACGTCTTCTTCGGCGCCTGGAGCAGCGCGGACCTCGCGATCATCATTGCGCTGGCGATTCTCGACGGCGGTGTTGACAGTCCGCTGGTCATGGTCTTCTTCCCGGTGCTCGTCTTCGCGGGCCTCTGCTACCCCCTCGGGATGGCGGTGTTCGTGGGCTTCGGCGGCGTGGCGAGCACTCTCGCCGTGGGACTCGCCACGCCCACTCATGGCGCCGATCTCGCATGGTTCGTCGCAGGCTGTCTCGGCATGACCGCGGTCATGTGCGGCTGGCAGGCCTACACGCTTGAGCGCGGGCGCCGCGAGCTCGCGCAGGCGTCGCGCACCGATCACCTCACGGGGTCGCTCAACCGGCGCGGCTTCCACGAGCACACCGAGGCGGAGCTCGCGCGGGCATCCCGTTCGGGCGAGGAGGTTGCGCTCGTGCTGATCGACCTCGACGGGTTCAAGGCCGTGAACGACGCACACGGCCATGCGGCCGGCGACGAGCTCCTGTGCTGGGTGGTGGACCAGTTGCGCTCGGCGCTGCGGCCGAGCGATGTGGCCGGGCGCCTCGGTGGTGACGAGTTCGCGCTGCTCCTGCCTGGGATCGACGTGGACGGGGCGCGGGCCGTGGTGGAGCGGTTGCGCGCGGCGCTGGGCAGGCGGACGTCGGCGTCGTTCGGCGTGGCGGCGTACCCCGCGTACACCCACTCCGACGCGCTTCACGCGCACGCCGACAGCGAGCTGTACGTGGAGAAGCGGGGGCGGCGCACGCAGCCGGCCCTGTCGCGGCTCGTGCTCGAGACCGCCGAGACCTACTGGTACTAGGCCGATCCGCTTTGATGGCGCCATGGGGCGCCCGGAGGAAGCGTCGTCGGCGTTCGCCGCAGCGATCAACGCGGGCGATCTCGCCGCCGCGCTCGGATGTTGGAGCGAGCACGCGGTCATCGTGGGCCCGGACGGCTCCGAGGCTCGCGGGCAGAGCGCACTCCGGACTCGTTTCGAGCAGCTGATCGCGGGCGGCATCAGGCTCGGAACATCCGTCGGGGACGTCGTTGTGGGCGAGCGAGTGGCGGTCGGGAGCTCGCGGATGACGATGACGGGCGCGGCCGGCGAGGAGCTCACCGTCGCGGCGACCGTGGTCTACGTCGACGACGGGGACCGCTGGCGAATCGCCATCGACCGCGTCGTCGCCGCCTAACTTTGTGGCGTGCTCACAGATCGCGCGCGCATATGGGTTCAGGCCGGCGGCGGCGGCGACGGCTCCGTGTCGTTCCGGCGCGAGGCGCACGTTCCGCGCGGTGGGCCCGACGGTGGTGACGGCGGGCGTGGCGGCGACGTGGTGCTCGTCTGCGACGCGTCGCTGCGGGACCTCCAGCCGTTCCGGCGCCGGTCGCACTTCCGGGCGGCGCGCGGCGGGCACGGGGAGGGCGGCAACCGGCACGGCGCGAACGCGGAAGACCTGCTCGTGGGCGTGCCACCGGGCACCACGGTCGTCGACCCCGAGAGCGAGGCGCGCTGGGACCTGACCGTGCCGGGCGAGCGCGCGGTGGTGGCGCGCGGCGGCTCCGGCGGGCGCGGCAACAAGCGCTTCGCGACGCCGACGCGGCAGACGCCGCGCCTCGCCGAGCGCGGGCTGCCGGGCCAGGAGGGGTGGATCGAGCTGCGGCTGCGCCTGCTCGCCGACGCGGGTCTCATCGGGCTGCCGAACGCAGGCAAGTCGTCGCTGCTGGCGACGATGAGCGCGGCGCGGCCGAAGGTGGCGGACTACCCGTTCACCACGCTCGAGCCCGTTCTCGGCACGGTCGAGCTCGACGATCGGCAGCTTGTGGTGGCGGACATCCCGGGGCTGATCGAGGGAGCGAGCGGCGGCGCGGGGCTGGGGCACGAGTTCCTCGCGCACGTCGAGCGCACACGGTTGCTCGTGCACGTGCTCGACCTGGCGCCGCTGGACGGGTCCGACCCGGTCGAGAACCTCGCGACGATCGAGACGGAGATCGCGCAGCACGGGGCGGGGCTCGAGCGGCTCCCCCGGATCCTGGCGCTGTCGAAGGCGGACCTGGTCCCCGCGGAGGTCGCCGAGGCCGCCGCGGGGGACTGGCGGGAGCGGCTCGGCGAGCGGGTGCTCGACGTGATCGTGACGTCGTCCGCGACCGGCCAGGGCGTGGACGAGCTCAAGGCGGCGCTCATGCGGCACGTGCCGGCCGAGGCGCCGGCGCCGCCGCGTGAGGCCCTTGCCGAGCACCGCGTGTACCGGCCGGCGGCCGACGAGGGGTTCAGCGTCGAGCGCGGCGGCGACGGCGTCTTCCGCGTGTCCGGCCCGCGCATCGAGCGGCTCTTCGCGCGCCACGACATCGACAACGACGAGGCGCTCGCCTACATCGAGGAGCGACTGCGGGCTATCGGCGTGATTCGCGAGCTGGAGGCGGCCGGGTTCGAGCCCGGCGACGACGTGGAGATCGTGGGCACCGTCTTCGAGCTCCATCCGGGCGCACCGTTCCGCAGATAGCTTTCCGGGGCGATGAGCGCAACGGTCATCAAGCTCGGGTCGAGCATCGTCGCGGACGAGCGCGGCGAGGTGCGCACGGACGTGCTCGAGCACGTGTGCGACCAGACGGCGGAGCTGTACCGCGAGGGGCGGCGGATCGTGCTCGTCACCTCGGGGGCGATCGCGCGCGGCATGAACCTGATGAGACTGCCGATGCGGCCGACGGCGATGGACGGTCTCCAGGCGGCGTCGGCGGTGGGGCAGGGGAAGCTCTACCGCGAGTACGACGAGCTGCTGGCCGCGCGCGGGCTGAAGAGCGCGCAGGTGCTGCTCACGTTCTTCGACATGAGCGCGCGCAGCCACTACCTCAACGCGCGGCAGACGCTGCGGACGCTGATCGAGTGGGGTGTGGTGCCGGTCATCAACGAGAACGACACCACGGCCACCGACGAGATCACGTTCGGCGACAACGACTTCCTCGCGGCTCAGGTGGCGATCCTGCTGGGCGCCGATGAGCTGCTCCTGCTGACCGACATGGACGGGCTGTTCACGGCGGACCCGCGCGAGGATCCCGATGCTTCGCTCATTCCGGAGGTGACCGATTTCGCTGCTGTGGAGGCGCTCGACATCGGCATGTCGAAGTCGCCGCTCGGCTCGGGCGGGATGCGGTCGAAGGTGGTGGCGGCGGAGATGGCGACCGCGGCGGGGATTCCCTCGGTGATCCTGAACGGGACGCGGCCCGGGACGGTGCTCCGCGCGGTCGCGCGCGAGCGGGAGGGGACGTTCTTCCATCCCCAGGCGCATCGGGTGTCGAGCTTCAAGCTGTGGCTCAAGTACGCGAAGCAGTCGCACGGCCGACTGGTGGTGGACGCCGGCGCGGAGCGGGCGCTGCGCGAGCGCGGCACGAGCCTGCTGCCGGTGGGCGTCGTGGACGTGCAGGGCGAGTTCAAGGCGGGTGACGCGGTGGACGTCGTCACCGACGGGCACCTGATCGGCAAGGGGATCGTGAACTACTCGGCCGGCGAGCTGCGCAGGGTGAAGGGGCTCAAGACCGATGCGGTGAGGGAGCGGATGCCGCGGGCGGCGGAGGAGGCGGTCCATCGAGACTATTTCGTCCTCGATTGACCCTTCACTCTGCCGACTGCGGATTGCCGACTGCCGACTCGGCCGCAGTAACCTTGGACCGATGCTGATTCGGATGGTGAGGCGGCCGTAGCGCGGATCGGGATCTTCGGCGGGGCGTTCAACCCGCCGCACGTCGGTCACCTCGTACTGGCGCAGGAGGCGCACTGGCAGCTCGGGCTGGAGACGGTCGTGCTCGTGCCGTACGGGCAGCCGTCGCACCGCACGCTGGAGCTGGACCCCGGTGCGGAGGTGCGTCTGACGATGTGCGAGTACGCGATCTCGGCGGACGCGCGCCTTGGCGTGTCGCGCATCGAGATCGACCGTCAGGGGCCGTCGTACACGGTGGACACGCTGCGCGAGCTGCGCCGGCGAGCGCCCGACGAGGAGCTGGTGCTCTTGATCGGCGGCGACCAGGCGGCAGCGCTGTCGGCTTGGCGCGACCCGGAGGAGATCCTGTCGCTGGCGGCGCTCGGGGTGGCGGAGCGCGACGAGTGGCGTAGGGAGGAGCTCGTCGAGCGGCTGGGGACGCTATGCGATCCGGAGCGGATCGAGTTCTTCGACATGCCGCGGATCGAGGTGTCGTCGACGCTCGTGCGCGCGCGGGCCGCGGCCGGGCAGCCGATCCGCTACCTCGTGCCGGACAAGGTGGCGAACT
Organism: Thermoleophilaceae bacterium; assembly: GCA_025928265.1. GTDB lineage: Bacteria > Actinomycetota > Thermoleophilia > Solirubrobacterales > Thermoleophilaceae > JAICJV01. The sequence continues at coordinate 28,690 of JAICJV010000018.1, read as the reverse complement.
TCATAGGCGCGCAGTCGCTGTACGACGCGTCGGCAGCGGTGGGGGCGCAATGAGCGAGCTCGTCGACAGGATCGTCGAGGCCGCCGCCGACAAGAAGGCGATCGACATCCGCGTGATCGAGGTGGGGGAGATCGTCGGCTACACGGACTACTTCATCGTGTGCTCCGGCAACACCGAGCGCCAGACCAAGGCGATCCACGACGGGATCCACGAGGAGCTCAAGCGCGACGGCGTGCTTCCGCGGCGCGTGGAGGGCGAGCGCCAGGCCCACTGGATCCTCATGGACTACCTCGACGCGGTCGTCCACATCTTCACGCCGGATGCGCGCGCGTACTACCGCCTGGAGCAGCTCTGGGGCGAGGCCCCGGCGCGCTCGGTGGTCTGACCGCTCAAAGGTTCTTCCGTCCGGGGGCACGAACTAGTGTTCGTGTCGTGGAGTTGACGCCAAGCCAGAAGGGCGCACTCGCAGAGAACGCATTCGCGTTCCACGCGATCCGGTCGGGTTATGGCGTGTCGCGCCCTCTCGCAGAGGGCGAGCGCTACGACTTGATCCTCGACGCGCGGCCCGGCCTGATCCGCCTCCAGTGCAAGTGGGCGCAGCGTCGAGGCGACGTCATCGACGTTCCGTTGCGTACCCATCGCTGGACGCCCAACGGCTCGGTCAGCACGACGTATTCGGCAAGTGAGGTCGATGCAATCGGCGTCTACTGCGCATCGCTTGATCGTTGCTATCTCGTGCCGATAGAGGTAGTCGAGGGGAGGCGAGCCGTCTATCTTCGGCTACGCCCGTCCAAAAACAACCAGAGGACCGGTGTAAACTGGGCCTCTGAGTACGAGCTTGGGGCTATAGCTCAGTTGGGAGAGCGACGCGCTGGCAGCGCGTAGGTCGCCGGTTCGAGCCCGGCTAGCTCCACTCCACAAGAGCCGCATACAAGGAAATGTTCGGGGTCCGCGGCCTGCGGGGGCGGCGCGACCGTCGCGGAACGGACCCCTCCATTTCCGGCGCGGCTCTTTTCATGACCGCAGCTCTCCCGGCAGCATCGAGAGCATCACGAGATCCACGCGCTGCCCCCGCACGACGGTGTACGAGCGCAGCGTCCCCTCGCGCCGGAACCCGACGCTCTCCGCCAGCGCCAGCGACGCCTCGTTGGCCGGCTGGATCTGCACCTCGAGGCGCTCGACCCCGAGCGCGTCGAACGCATAGCGCGCGTACAGCCGCAGCGCCCGCGCCGCCACGCCGCGCCGCCGCGCGGCCGCCGCCACCAGATACCCGAACTCGCCGCGCCCGTCCTCGGGGAAGCGCAGCCCGATCGACCCCAGCAGCTCTCCCGAGGCCGCATCCGTGATCGCCAGCGGCAACTCGGTCCGCCGGCGCAGCAGCACCGGATGCGTGGCCAGCCACGCGATCGCGTCGCTCTCCCGGTACGGCGACGGCGCGCGCGTCCAGCGCGCAACCTCGGGCTCGTCCATCATCCGGACGAGCGCGTCGGCGTCGGTGTCGCGCCAGGCCCGCAGGGTCACGACGCCGTCGGTCAGCGGTGGATCCGGAGGCGCGAGCGCCGGCATGGTCGGCGACGTTAGATGGTTACGCTCGCGCGATGCCTGCCGAGATCCGCTATCGGCCCGCCACACCACGCGACGCGACCATCGTCGCCCACCTGATCGCCGCCGGCTTCGCCACCTACCGCGACTTCGCGCCGGACGGGTGGAATCCGCGCACGCCGATGCAGGAGGAACCCGAGGTCTACGACCGCCTGAGTCGCGGCGACGTCCACGCGCGCGTCGCGCTGGCCGATCCGGATCTGGCCGGCTTCACGGGCTGGATGCCCGCCTCCCATGGCAGGCCGCGCCGGCGCATCCCCGGCCGCGCTCACCTCTGGTCGCTCTTCGTCGCGCCCGCCTGGTGGGGCACCGGCCTCGCCGCCGACCTCCTCGCGTGGTCGGTCTCGGGCATGCGCGAGTCGGGCTACACCGAGGCGCAGCTATGGACGCCGAACGCGCACGCGCGCGCCCGCGCCTTCTACGAGCGCGAGGGCTGGGCGCCCTCGGGCATCACGCGCTTCAGCCCCGAGCTGGGCCTCGACGTGATCTTGTACGAATGCGACCTCTAGGCCGGTCAGTCGTCACCGACGACCCACTCCGGGACATCGATGTCGTCGAGCCCGCGTCGCCGGCTGCTGCGTGCCGGGCGCTCCGAACGCTCCGGCTCGTCGGAACTCGAACGCGGCGCCCGCGACACCTCGCTTGGGGCGCTCGGGCCGCCACTGGCAACCCGCAGGTCCGCCCGCAAGCGCCGGTGTCCTGCCTGCACGTCGCGAAGGATCCGCTCGGCGTGCTCCTCGAGCGCCTCGCCCAGACGTCGCAGCCCGCCGCTCACCGCGCGCGCGTCCGCAAGCGCCTCGTCGGCCGCCTTCTCGGCACCCGCCACGCGCTCGGCGGCCTCGCGGCGCGCGTCCTCGCGCACCTTCCGTGCCTCGGCCGTCGCCGACTCGCGCTCGCCGCGCGCGTAGTTGTCGGCCTCGGTCCGCTGCTTGTCGGCGTCAGCCACCGCCTTCTCGCGGACCTTCCCGATCTCGTCCTCGAGCGCCTGCCGCCGGCTGGCGAACTCGGCCTCGAGCTGCGCGCGCTGCTCGTCGAGCTTGCGCCTGGCATCCGCCTCGATGTCGGCAGCCGCGGTCTGCGCCGCCTCGACGATCGCCTCGACCTGCTGGGCGGCAAGCTCGGCCGCCCGTGACGCGGATTCAGAACTGCTCATGAACAGCTATTTCGGTCGGGAAACACCTCGCCAACAGGGTATTCGCGCATTCCCGCCCGTAACCTCCGCCGAATCGGGCGCTCCTCACCGCACATCGCAGTCGTCGGCGCCGGCCGCGCGACCCCGGAGCAGGCGGAAGCCGCGCACGCGGTGGGCCACGCACTCGCGGTGGCCGGAGCCGTGCTCGTATGTGGCGGCCTTGGCGGCGTGATGGAGAGTGCCTGCCAGGGCGCCAAGGAGGCAGGCGGCACGACGGTGGGCATCCTGCCGGGCGACGACCGCGCCGCGGCCAACCAATTCGTCGACGTAGCGATCGCAACCGGTCTCGGCGAGGCGCGCAACGCCCTGGTCGTTCGCGCCGCCGACGCCCTGATCGCGATCGGCGGCGAGTACGGCACGCTCTCCGAGATCGCCCTCGCCCTGAAGGCCGGCAAGCCCGTCGTGGGCATCGACAGCTGGGATCTCGACCCGGTCGTACGCGCGACGGACCCCGCCGACGCCGTCCGCCGGGCCCTCGACCTCTCGGCGTAGACTCGCCCGCAATGGCCCAGCGGCAACCCGTGTCCGACCCTCCCGAGGTCGCGGACGAGCAACGCCACGCCCCCTACCTCGACGCCCTCGTCGACTACGCGTCGCGCAACCCCGCGCGCCTCCACGTCCCAGGCCACAAGGGCGGTCCGGGCGCCGACCCCCAGCTCGCCGGCGCGATAGGCGAGAAGGCGCTCGCGCTCGACGTCCCCGCGCTCACCTGGGGCATCGACGTAGGCGTCGAGCCAACCCCCTTCAACGAATCCCAGCGCCTCGCCGCCGAAGCGTGGGGCGCCAAGCGCTGCTGGTTCCTCATCAACGGCGCCTCGCAGGGCAACCTCGTCGCCGGCTTGACGCTCGCGCACGCGGGCGCGCGCGTCGTCGTGCAGCGCAACGCGCACTCGAGCATGATCGACGCGCTCATCCTCAGCGGCCTCCGCCCGACCTTCATGCGCCCCGAGATCGACCCGGAGCTGGGCATCGCGCACTGCATCACCGCCGACACGCTCGAGCGCGCCCTCGCGGCAGCACCCGACGCGGTCGGCGCGACCGTCGTCTCGCCCACCTACTTCGGGGCGGTGGCCGACGTCGCCGCGCTCGCCGACGTCGCACACTCGCACGAGGTGCCGCTCATCGTCGACGAGGCATGGGGCGCCCACCTCGCATTCAACGACCATCTCCCCGCACACGCGCTCTCCCGTGGGGCCGACCTGGTCGTGTCGAGCACCCACAAGATCATCGGCGCGCTCACGCAGGCGGCGATGCTCCACCTGGCGCACGGCTCGGAGCGCTGGATCGACGAGAACGTGGTGGACCGCTGCGTCACGCTCGTCGAGTCGACATCACCCAGCTCGCTGCTCACAGCCTCGCTCGACGCCGGCCGCCGCCAGGCGATCGCCCACGGCCGTGAGCTGCTCGACGAGACCACGCACGCGCTGGTGGAGACGCGCAACGCCATCCGCGCCATCCCCGGCCTCGACGTGCTCGACGAGCGCCTCGTCGGCCGCCCGGGCGTCTACGCGTACGACCCGCTGCGCCTCGTGACCGATGTCCGCGCCACCGGCGCCACCGGCTACGAGGTCGCAACGCTGCTGCGCGAAGTCGACGACATCAACCTCGAGCTCGCCGGCGAGAACGTGATCGTGGCCGTCTTCGGCATGGGCGAGCGAGCTCGCGAGCAGGGCCAGCGGTTTGTGGCGGCGCTGCGTGTGGTGGTGGATCGCCTGGCCCCGGACGGCGCCCGCGCGAGCCGCGAGTTCGCCGAGGCGCCGCCGTGGGGCGAGCTGGTGATGGGCCCGCGCGAGGCGTTCTTCGCCCCCCAGGAGGTGGTCTCGGTGCGCGACGCCGCCGGCCGCATCGCCGCCGAGTCGCTCGCCGCCTACCCGCCCGGAGTGCCCAACGTGCTTCCCGGCGAGCGGCTCACCGCGGAGACGCTCAACTACATCCAGCAGACGCTCGAGCTGGGCGGCAGCCTGCGCGGCGCCACCGATCGCCAGCTGCGCACGCTGCGCGTGGTGGCGCAATGACGCACCACGGCCCACCGGACGCCTCGCGCGCCCCGCGCTACACGGGCATCCGCACGTTCGCGCGCCTCCCGCACGTGCGCAATCCCGAAGCGGTGGACATCGCGGTCGTCGGCATCCCGTTCGACACCGCCACGAGCTACCGCTCGGGCGCCCGCTTCGGCCCGGCTGCCATCCGCGACGGTTCGACACTCCTGCGCCCCTGGCACCCGCCGCTCGAGGTCGACGTGTTCGCGGCGCAGTCGGCGGTCGACTGGGGCGACATCGAGATCACGCCCGGCAACGCCGCGAAGACGATGGACCAGATCGCGGCGGGCCTCGGCGAGCTGCTCGCGCAGGAGATCATCCCCGTCGTCCTCGGCGGCGACCACTCGATCGCCCTCGGCGAGCTGCGAGCGCACGCGAACGCAGCGGGTGAGCCGGTCGCCCTCGTGCTCCTCGACGCGCACGCGGACACCTGGGACGAGTACTACGGCGAGAAGATCTTCCACGGGACGCCGTTCCGCCGCGCGGTGGAGGAGGGAGTGCTCGACCCGCACCGGTCGGTGCTCGCCGGCATGCGCGGGCCCCTCTACGCCGCCGCCGACATGGAGGTGCCCCGCGAGATGGGCTTCGACCTGATCCCGGGCGACGAGCTGCGTGCCACGGCGCCCGCCGAGTTCGGTACCCGCGTGCACGAGCGCGTGGGCGACGGCCCGGTCGTGCTCGGCTTCGACATCGACGTGCTCGACCCGGCCTTTGCCCCGGGGACCGGCACCCCCGAGGTGGCGGGCCTCTTCCCGCACGAGGCGTTCGCCTTCCTGCGCTCCCTCGCGGGCATGCACTTCCGCGGCTTCGACATCGTCGAGGTCTCACCGCCCTACGACGGGCCCGCACAGGGAACCGCGATGCTCGCGGCCAACATCGCATACGAGTTCCTGGCGCTCTCGGCGCTCGCGAGGCTTGCCTGATGAAAGCGATCCGCCGACACGTGGTCGTGCACGGGAACGTGCAGGGGGTCTTCTTCCGCGACTCCACGCGCGAGGAGGCGGAGAGGCGCGGCGTTGCCGGCTGGGTTCGCAACCGCTCCGACGGCACGGTCGAGGCGGTGTTCGAGGGCGATCCGGGGGCCGTTGAGGCCCTCGTCGAGTTCGCCGGCGCCGGTCCGTCGCGCGCGGACGTCGAGCGAGTGGACGTCGACGAGGAGGACCCCGAGGGCCTCGGCGGCTTCGACGTACGTTGAGCCCGATCCGCCCGATTTCATACTTCTGTCCAGGGGCCTGACCCAAAGGGTGCTCCGAGCCGAGAAAAGAGGCATGGAGCGGTACGTGCCGGGCCTGCCCGACGATGACGGGAGCACCGTCGAGCGCTATACCCGCGATACAGGGGTGATGGCGCGCTCGCTGGCGTACATCTTCGCCGCGGGCGCATCGATCTCGCTGCTCGCGCTCGCGATCCCGAACCGCGACCAGGCTCACCCCGGGCGCGTCGTGCTTCAGGCCGTCTGTGGGTACGTCCTCTGCGCGATGCTGGGCATCGCCGGGGGGCGCCTGCCGCGCTGGAGCTTCCAGGTCTTCCTCGCTGCCGCCACGCTGCTCATCGAGTGGAACATCTACGCGAGCGGCGACAGCACGAGCCCCTACGCCGCCCTGTACTTCTGGGTCTCGATCTACGCCTTCTATTTCCTGTCGCGACGCGAGGCCGTGCTCCAGACGGGCTTCATCGTCGTCGCGTACGCGGCACTGCTGATGCAGGCGCCGGCTGCGGGCGACGGCGCGGTGCTCCGCTGGGCCATAACGATGAGCGCGCTCGTGTTCGGCGGCGCGCTGATCGGAACGCTGCAGGAGCGCATCGCGACGCTCGCGCGCGCGACGCGCACCGACCCGGACACCGGTCTCCTGAACCGCAGCGGCCTGCGCGAGGCGCTCGACGCCGAGATCGACCGCGGTCGCCGCTCGCACCAGTCGCTGGCGCTCGTCCTCGTCCGGATCGACGGCCATCGCCCGCTCAGCAGCGGCGCAGGCAACCGCAACGTCGTGCTCGAGCTCGTCACGCTCGCCCTCAATCGCACCAAGCGCGGCATGGACCACGCAGCCCGCCTTGGCGAGCGCGAGCTGGCGCTGGTGGTGCCCGAGTGCGCGGCGACCGACGCGTACATGGTCGCCGAGCGTGTCCGCAGCGCCGCGCACCGCGAGCTCCGGGGCCTGCCGTCCTCGATCACCGTTTCGCTCGGCGTGGCCTGCTACCCCGAGCACGGAGCGACCGCGGAATCGGTCCTGCACGCCGCGTCGCAGGGCGTTGCAGCCGCTGAGCAGCTCGGCCGCGACCGCACGGTCATCTACAGCCCCGAGATCGCGAGCCTGGTGCTCGCCGCGGAGACACGCAGCCACCAGGAGGACCGCGGCAGCACCCTCGCCGCCGTTCTCGCGCTCACCGAGGTGCTCGACATCCGCGACGCCGGCACCTCGGCGCATTCACAAACCGTTGGTCGTTACGCGGAGCAGATCGCGCGTGGACTCGGGCTCTCCGAGGAGCTCGTCGAGCGCGTCAAGATGGCGGGCATCCTGCACGACGTCGGCAAGATCGCTGTTCCGGACGCCGTGCTGAGCAAGCCAGGGCCGCTCGACGACGACGAGTTCGCCCAGATGAAGAAGCATCCCGAGGTTGGCGCTCTGATCGTGGACGGGGCGGACATGAAGGATGTCGCGTCGTGGGTCATCGCGCATCACGAGCGCCCGGACGGCCGCGGCTACCCGCGCGGTCTCGTGGGCGAGGAGATCCCGCTCGAGGCGCGTATCCTCGCGGTCGCCGACGCGTATGAGGCGATGACCGTCGACCGCGTCTATCGCGCCGCGCTGCCGGTCGAGAAGGCCCGCGGCGAGCTGCGCCGCTGCTCCGGCAGCCAGTTCGACCCGCGCGTCGTCGAGGTGTTCCTCGACGCGCTCGAGCGCGACGACGACCGGCTGGGGATCGACGACTTCGTCGTAGCACCTGCAGCGGATTCGTAACCGACGACGAAATGTTCGATCGCGGCGGCATCGTGCTGGGCGCGCGGGTGCCGCCGGACCGGGATCTCCATTTCGTAACCATCCCGCGCCCGAGTTTTCACACGCGCGTGCTGTGACGTAACGCGTCGCGGCGTAGCTTCGCCGCATGGATGACAGGCGCAAGCTGGAGCTCGCGGGCTGGGCGCTCGCGGCGTTCGTCGCGGTGTTTCTCGCGGCCCGATTGCTGCACCACGGTGGCGCCTCGTCGCCGCCGGTCGCGGTGTCGACTGGAGCCGGCTCGGCGGCCCCGCACAGGTCGGCCGGATCACTGGTCGTCGACGTGGAGGGCGAGGTCGCGCGGCCGGGCATCCAGCGCGTGCCCGCGGGCTCGCGCGTGGCGGCGGCTGTGGACGCAGCGGGTGGCATCTCGAAAAGGGGCGACCCCACGGCCGTGAACCTGGCCGCGCCGCTCCAGGACGGACAGCAGGTGATCGTGCCTCGGCGCGGGACGGTGGCGGCAGCACCGCCATCTGCGGGCAGCGGGCTGCCCTCTGCACCTGGCGGGCTGCCCTCTGCGGGCGGCGGCCGGTCCCAGGCTCCGATCAGCTTGTCGAACGCCACCGTCACGCAGCTCGACACGCTCGACGGGATCGGACCCACGCTTGCGCAGCGGATCGTCCAGTACCGCACGAGCCACGGGGGCTTCCGGTCGGTGGACGAGCTCAAGCAGGTCGACGGGATCGGGGAGAAGCGCTTCGCGTCGCTGAAGGCGGCGCTGCAGCCGTGACCGGTGGCGGCTGAACGGGCGCGGCGATGGATCGCGGAGCGGCCGCACCACCTCGGGCTCGGCGCGTTCGCGGCGGGTCTCGCGCTGCGACCGTCCGCAGCGCTGGGAACTGCGGCGGCGCTTGCCGCGGCGCTCGCGCTGGCCCGGCTGCATTCGCGCGCGGCGCTCGTCGCGCTGCTCATGCTGCTCGGCGCCGTCGTGGGTGCCGCGCGGATCGACGCGATCGATCGCGCTGCCGGCCGCGCCGGTCCTGCCGGAGCGGAGGTTCGCGGGCGGGCGCTCGTCCTCGAGCGGCCGCAGCGCTCCCGGTTCGGCAGCTCGGCGGTGCTGCGGCTCGAATCCGGTGCGCGCGTGCTCGCGCGTGCAGGGGTGACCATGCGCTGGCCCGACGGCGGCGAGCCGGGCACGGTCGTCGCGGTCAGCGGCGTCGCACGCGAGCCCAGGCGCGGCAGCACGTTCGACTGGCCCGCGCAGCTGCGCCGCCGTGGCATCCGCTTCGAACTCGAGCTCGAGTCGCTGAGGCCGACCGGCGCGCGGCGCGGGGGACCGATGGGAGTGATCGATTCGGCGCGGCGGCGGGCGGGGGCGGCGCTCGGCGCCGGGCTCGCGCCGGACCGTGCGGCGCTGGCGCGGGGGATGGTGCTCGGTCAGGACGAGGCAGTCGGCGATCGGGAGCGCGAGGACTTCCAGCGCGCGGGTCTCGCTCACGTGCTCGCCGTCAGCGGCCAGAACGTGATGCTGCTGTGCCTGCTCGCGCTGCCGTTCCTGCGCGCTGCGCGCGCAGGACCGCGCACGCGCGTGTGGGTCCCGCTGGCGCTGATTGCCGCATATGTCCCGCTGGCCGGCGCGGGCGCGTCACTCCAGCGGGCGGGCGTCATGGGCGCCGCGGGATTGATCGCGATCGCAGCCGGTCGCGCCGGCTCGCGTGCTTATGCGCTCGAGCTCGCCGCTGCGGTCACGCTCGCGCTGAACCCACGCGTCGCGGGCGACCCCGGTTGGCAGCTCTCGTTCGCGGCGGTCGCGGGGATCATGCTGCTCGCCCGTCCGATCGAGCGCGCGCTGGCGGGATTGCCGCGGCTGCTGGGGGAGGGCATTGCGGTCACCGTCGCGGCGACGGTCGCCACCGCGCCGCTGATGGCGCACCATTTCGGCTCGCTGTCGGTCGCGGGGCTGCTCGCGAACATCGTCGCGCTCCCGCTCGTCGCGCCGATCATGTGGATCGGGATGCTCCAGGCAGCGCTGGCGCAGCTGTCGGTGCCGATCGCGTCGGCGCTCGGACCGCTCGACGACGTGTTGCTGCGCGCGCTCCAGGCGATCGTTCGCACCTTCGCCGACGCGCCCGGCGCAAGCGTGAAGCTCGCGCTGCGATCACCCCCGGCCGTGGTCGCCGCCTACGTCGCGATCGGACTCGCACTGGTCGCGGTGGCGCGAGTGGCGCGGCTGGGCGAGCCACGTGCGCGCTCGACGGCTGCCGCATTCCGCCTGCTGGCCCCGCGTACGCGGGCTGCGCTGGTGGCCGTCGCCGCCGCGCTGGGCGCCGCAGGCTGGTCGTACGCGACCGCGCCGTCGGCGCCGCCGACCGAACTCACGGTCCGCTTTCTCGACGTCGGCCAGGGCGACGCCACGCTGATCCAGGACGGGGCGGGTGCGAACGTGCTGTTCGACGGCGGCCCGCCCGAGGCGCGCGTGTACCGCCTGCTCCGCCGCTACGGCGTGCGCCAGGTCGACCTGATGGTCTCCACGCACCAGTCGCGCGACCACCAGGGCGGGCTGCACGAGGTGCTGCAGCGCATACCCGTGCGGGCGATGGTCGAGAACGGCTACGGCACCGCCGACCCCGACTATCAGCGCCTCCTCTCCGAGGCGCGGGCGCGCGGCGTGCCGGTCACGACCGCGCAGGCCGGGCAGGTCTACCGCGTAGGCCGCCTCACGATCCAGGTGCTCGGGCCGCGCCCGCGAGCGCCCGGCGAGCCGGCGCCCGACGAGCCCAACCCGATCGGCGTGGCTGCGATCGTGAGCGAGGGCGACTTCGACCTGTGGCTGTCGGCCGACGCCGAGTCGGACGCGATCCTCCAGTATCCGCTGCGGCCGGTCGAGGCGATGAAGGTCTCCCACCACGGCAGCCGCGACCCCGGCCTGCCCGAGGTGCTGAATCGGCTCCAACCGCACCTCGCCGCGATCGAGGTGGGCAAGGGCAACAGCTACGGCCACCCGACGCCGGAGACGCTCGCGGCGCTCCGCGCAGCCGTGCCGAACGTCTACCGGACCGACCAGGACGGCACCGTGTCGGTCAGCGTCGCGCACGACGGCTCCGAGAGCGTCGCGACAGCGCGCTGACACCGCCTACCTGCCGACCGTCAGCCTGACCCTGGTGTGCAGCTTGACGAGCTTCCGGGGCCTCGGGCTCTGCTTGAGGACGCGCCCACGCTTGCGGCGCGTCGCATGCTTGTGCCGGATCTTCCCCACCCGACAGCCCGCGTGCCTCACAGCCCGCTTGGCCGCGCCCAGCTTCTTGCCGACCACACGCGGCACCCGGCAGCGCTTCTTCGTGTGGGTGCCCGTTGCGGCTCCGCTCCCCGGCAGCGAGTACGGGCTCCACGCCGGGTAGATCCCGTTGTCGATGATCTTCACCACGCTGCCACCGGCAGCGGGCACCGTGTAGATGCCGTCGGGCCCCGTGAACGCGATGGTGCCGCCATCGGGCGAGAAGTCGGGCTCGGTGGCGTCGAGGCCGTCGGCCGTCAGGAACGTGACCGGCGATGGGGCCGCACCGGCGGCTCCGCCGATCGGGAGCGTGACGATTCGCGGATGGCCGGACGCCAGGTTCGGATCGCCGGGATGGTCGGGATCGTTCTGAGCCTGGGCAGCGATCAGCCCGCCGTCCGGCCGGAGCGCGGGGCGGAACAGGTCGATGCCGCTCTCGCCGCAGTAGAACGCGTCCGGGTGGGCGTTGGCATCGCTCGACTCTGTCGGCTGCGGCACCTGGCGCACCAGAATGTGGCTCGAGTTCGAGCAGGCGGATGGCGCTTCGCCGCCGTAATTGCTCGTCTCCGTGTCGAACAGCAGGGAGTTGCCGGCGGGGTCGCCGAAGGTGACGCCGACGGAGCTGGATGCCCCGCCGAATCCGTCGGTCGCGATCGCGCGGGGCTCGCTGCCATCGGTCCGGATCGAGTGCGGCCCGTAGACGCTGGCGCCGCTGAACGAGTTGTGACCGAGGGCGTACGACATCCGGTCGCCCGCCACGTCGAGGCCCACGGTCGCGGTCGGCAGCGTGCCGTGCATGTTGTCGTTGTAGGCGTTGAGCGCGTAGCCGCTGCCGTCGGGTTGCATCGTCCCGAACGAGTTGGGAAACGACCGCTGCCAGGCGATGATGGGGGCGCCGCCCTTGTTCGCGGCGATCGTCTTGAAGGGCGGGTCGCCCGCGGACCCGCCGGTGGCGATCTGGCGCTGCCCACTGCCGTCCGGGTTGGCCACCCAAACCTGGCCGTCGCGAATGAAGAAGATGCTGCTCGCGTCCGCGGACGCGCAGAGCATCAGGACGAGGCTGACCGCCGCGGCCAGCGCTCCCAGTGCACGTCGGCCCATCTCCCGCCTCCTGTATGCGATCACGCTGCGTCCAGCCTCTGACGGGAGTCACTGCGTGAGCAAGTCCTTAGGCCGGTCGGTGTCGTTGATCTGACCGGGCGCCGCAGCGGCCGCGAACGCGGCGCCGCAACGGCACCGCAACGCCGGCGCAACGGCGCCAGCCGAGCATCGCGGCGTGCAATCGACCCCCAAGGAGACGGACATGCAGAACCGCAGCTGGGCGCACGCTCGTGCGATCTCCGCCGTGGCCGCGCTGGCGCTGCTCGCGCTGCCGATCGCGGCCGACGCCGCGAAGAAGCCGTACAAGGAAGCCACCTTCAAGGCGACGCTGTCGGGCAGCCAGGTGAGCACCTTCGAGTATCACCGGCCGAACGACAAGGACGATCCGTGTGACGCCGGCGCGGACGGCTACGGCGACCAGACGATCAAATTCGACAGCAAGCGCACGTTCAGGGTCACGTTCCGCACCCCGCCGAAGGGCCAGCCGAACCTGTACCTGACCAACGGCCGCCCGATGGTCTTCCTGACGCCGTTCATGCTCACGCTTCAGGCGCAGGCCGACCGCAACGGCGAGATGACGGTGCACGCGGGCGATATCGGCCCGAACTGCGGCGACAACGGCGGCGCCGACCCGGGCTACGTCCCGCCGGCGAAGGACTGCGGCACGCGCGACGGCATCTTCAAGGCGAAGCTCTACTTCCGCGACGGAAGCCCGGACGCGGACATGTTCGTGCCGCTCCCGGGCGGCACGCCGGAGAAGAACAACCTGAAGCTCGAGGGCTGGCAGTACGAGTGGACGCAGCCCGGCGGCGAGGACGCTGCCTCGAGCCTGAACGAGACCTACACGAACTGTCCCTACTCGCAGGTCGACAGCTATCCGGAGAACGCCGGCGAGATCTGGATCAGCCCCGCCAAGATCAAGGAGAGCAAGCTCTTCGACAAGAAGCGCAAGAAGCTCGTGATCTCGGGCGACAACACCGTGAACCTCGGCAAGGGGGACACCACCGGCAAGACGATCATCGCCTGGAACCTGCGCATGACGCGGGTGAAGTAGCACTCATCTCAGAGGGTTCTCATGCCGGGGTTACCTCCACCGTCACGGCGGTGGTGATAACCCTGGCATGTACGCCTCTCTGCCCCCGCACGAGCGGCGCGATCAGGCCACGAGCCGGGACCGCGCACTGCGCCGCCTACGGACGCTGCGCCGGCTCGTCATTGCCACCGGCCTTGCGCTCGTCGCCGGGTTCACCGTCCTGGCCCACGGCGCCACGCCTCCGTACCAGAAGAAGCGCCACGCGACGGTGGTCGCTCACACGAGCCATCGCCAGCACGCGGTGCGTCATCACCGTCGCCATCACCCCCGTCCTCACCGCAACCGCACCGCGGCGCCGCCTGCGCCCTCCGCGCCCGCGCCTGCGCCCTCCGCGCCCGCGCCCGCGGTCCCGCAGCCGCCGCCGGTCGCGCCCGCGCCCAGCCCGCAGCCTCCGGTAACGGGGACCGGCGGGTCCTGAGCGCGGTCGCCGGGACCTGGCCCGCGCTGGGCACCACGGCCACGGTCGTCACCACCGACCCGGCTGCGCTCGGACCGGCACGAGCGGCCGTCGAGTCGGTGCTCGACGCCGTGGACGCCGCATGCAGCCGCTTCCGCCCCGAGTCGGAGCTCGCCCGCGTGAATCGCGCCCAGGGGGCGCCGACCTCGGTGAGCCCCACCTTGATGGAGGCACTGGGCGTCGCGCTCGGCGCCGCGCGCGCCACCGACGGGCTGGTGGACCCGACCGTGGGCGCCGCGATGATCGCGATCGGCTATGACCGCGACATCGCGGACGTGCCCGTCGCCGGCGCGGCGATCACGCCCGTGCCCGCCGGCGCCTGGCGTGACGTGGTCACCGACCCGAGGCGCGGGACGGTGACCCTGCCGGCGGGTGTGCAGCTCGACCTCGGCGCCACCGCGAAGGCATGGGCGGCCGACATGGCGGCCGCACGGGCGCAGGCTGCGACGCCGGGCGGGGTGCTCGTGAACCTGGGCGGCGACATCGCCGTCGCAGGCGAGGCGCCGGCCGGCGGGTGGCCCGTCGGCGTGGGCGACGACCACGCGGGAGCGAGTGACACGACCGTCGCCGTCGGCGCAGGCGGGCTCGCGACCTCGAGCACCACCGTCCGGCGCTGGCGGCGCGGCGGGCGTGCGGTGCATCACATCGTCGACCCTGCCACCGGCCTCCCCGCGCGCGAGGTGTGGCGCACGGTGACCGTTGCGGCGGCCACCTGCGTCGACGCGAATGTGGCCTCCACCGCGGCGGTGCTGCGCGGGCAGCACGCGCCGGCCTGGCTGGCGGATCTCGGTCTGCCCGCGCGCCTCGTGGCCCCGAACGGCCGTGTCGTGGCCGTCGGCGGCTGGCCGGCCGAGGAGATCGCGGCCTGATGGCGCTGTGGTACCTCACCCGCGCGACCGGCGGAGTTGCCCTCGTGCTGCTCACCATCACGCTCGTGCTCGGCATCGTCGACGTCGCCCGGCTCTCGTCGCAGCGCACACCGCGCTTCGTGGTGGATGCGGTCCATCGCACCGCCTCGCTGTTCGTCGTGCTGCTCGTGGCGATCCACGTGCTCACGGCCGTTCTCGACTCGTTCGCTCCGATCAGGCTGGCCGACGCGATCGTGCCCTTCGGCGGCACATACCGCCCGGTCTGGGTCGGTCTCGGGGCGCTGTCGTTCGACCTGTTGCTGGCGCTCGCGGTCACGAGCCTGCTGCGTGCGCGCATCGGCGTGCGCGCGTGGCGCACCGTGCATTGGGCGGCGTACGCGTGCTGGCCGTTCGCCTTCATGCACGCACTCGGAACCGGCTCGGACATCAAGCCGGGGTGGATGCTCTGGCTGTCGCTGGCCTGCGCGGCTGCCGTCGCGCTGGCCGTCCTGGCCCGCGCCGCCGCGTCGTACTCGGCCGGCGTCGCCGTGACGGGTGTGACGGCTGTTCTGGCGATCGCGGGCCTGGCACTCGCGCTCTGGATCCCCGCGGGCCCGCTCGCGAACGGCTGGGCCAAGAAGTCCGGAACGCCGTCCTCGCTCCTCGGAGGAAAGAGATGAGACACCGCCTGCTCGCGGGCCTCCCGTCGCCCCATCCGATCGGCCTGGCCACCCACCTCGAGCTCCACGGTCCATCGCCGCTGCTCGGCCGTGGCGGCGGCGACGCGCTGATCGCTGAACTCGAAGCCGCCGGGCTGCGCGGCTGCGGCGGCGCGGGGTTCCCGGCGGCGGCGAAGTGGCGCGCGGTGGCCGGCCGGCGGCGCCCCGTGATCGTGGTGAACGCCGCCGAGGGCGAGCCGATGAGCGCGAAAGACCGCGTGCTGATGACGCAGGTGCCGCATCTCGTGCTCGACGGCGCGCTGCTCGCGGCGCAGGCCCTGGGCGCGCGCGACTGCGTGATCGCGGCGCCGGCCGGTGTGCACGCACCGATCCGGTCGGCTCTGCGCGAGCGCCGGGCCGCCGCGCGCCCGGCGGTGCGGATCAAGGTCGAGGCGTCCCCGCACGGCTACGTCGGCGGCGAGGAAAGCGCGCTCCTGTCCCACCTCGAAGGCCGCGCCCCGTTGCCGCGGCTCAAGCCGCCGTTCCCGGCCGAGCGAGGGCTGAACGGCCGGCCGACCCTCGTGCAGAACGCCGAGACGCTCGCCCACGTCGCGCTCATCGCACGCCACGGCGCGGCCTGGTTTCGCGATGGCGGCAGCGGCGGCATCCCCGGGACGGCGCTCGTCTCGATCTCGGGGGCCGTCCGCGCGCCCGGTGTCTACGAGATCCCGGCGGGCACGCCTCTTCCGGACGTGCTGGACATCGCGGGCGGGCGGCTCCAGCAGGTGCGCGCGCTGCTCGTGGGCGGCTACTTCGGCGGCTGGGTCGGCGGGGCCGGCGAGGGGCTCTCATTCGACGACGCCTCGCTCCAGTCCGCCGGGGTCTCCGCCGGCGCCGGAGTCCTGGTGGCGCTCGGCGCCGCCGACTGCCCCGTCGCGGAGACCGCTGCGCTCACGGCCTGGCTCGCCGACGAGTCGGCCGGGCAGTGTGGCCCCTGCGTCTACGGCCTCGGCGCTCTGGCCGATCTGCTCGGCCGGATCGCGGGCGGCCGGACCGAGCGCGGCGACGGGGCGCGGCTCACCCGCTGGACCGAGATGGTTCGCGGGCGCGGCGCCTGCCGGCATCCCGACGGCGTCGCGCGCATGATCTCGACAGCGGGCCGCGTGTTCGCGACCGAGCTCTCCGAGCATGCGCGGCGCGGGCCCTGCGCCGCATGCGGCCGAGCCCGTCTGCTCCTGACGCCGCGCGCACGCGAGGCGGCGACGGCATGAGACCCGAGCGCCTGGTAGTCGACCCGACCGCCTGCACCGCGCACGGCATGTGCGCCGAGCTGTTCCCGGAGTGGATTCAGCTCGACGACTGGGGCTACCCGATGATCGATTCGGGCGACGTGCCGCCCGACTTGCGCGACCACGCCGAGCGGGCCGTGAAGATGTGCCCGGCACTCGCTCTCAAGCTGCGCCGGGGAAGCTGACGCTCAGCCGAAGCCGTCGCCGCCGTGGAAGCCCTGGATCGTCGACAGCAGCGCCAGCGCAAGCGCGAGCCCGCCCCCCAGAGACGCGGCAACGAGCATTGCGCGCCAGCCTGACCCGGGCACGGTATGGCGGCGCGACTGCGTCCAGTCGGCTCGAAGCGACCGCAGCACGCGGGGCACATAGGCCAGGAAGTGGATGCCGAACACCACCCCCCAGACGATGAAGGTGAGCTTGTGGAAGAACATCACCGTGTCGGAGCGATGGTGGTCGGCCATGAGCACGATGCCGGTGCCGAACAGGCCGATGGTCGCGAGCACGAGCACGGGCGCGAGCGCCCGCAACGGCAGGTACGGCGGTCCCTTGTCTCGGTAGGCCCGCGCGCCGGTGTAGTAGCGCGCGAAGCGGTAACCGGTGCTCGTGAGCTTCAGCAACAGCGGCGGGATCAGGACCATCCCGATGAACATGTGCGCGGTCACGAGGCCGTTCATCCGGATCACGGTGACGCCCTCCGCCAGAAGCAGGAGGGTGAGGACCGCCGCGGTGGCGCTCGTGAGGATCTCGTTGCCGGATGTGCCGCCCAACAAGGCGATCGTCGGTCGCGCGCGCAAGCGGAGGGTTAGCCGGCAATGAGATGGCTCTTATGCCCGCTCGCGGCGAACTGAGCGGCACCTAGCATCGGCTCTTGTGCGCATCCTGGTTGTCGAGGACGAGGCGTCGCTGGGCGAGTTCGTCTCGCGCGCTCTCACGGCCGAGGGACACACCGTCCGGCTCGCGCATGATGGCCCGACCGGCGAGCGCCTGGCCCTCGCCGACGACACCGCGCTCGTGCTGCTCGACGTGATGCTGCCCGGGAAGAGCGGCCTTGACGTTCTGCGGTCGATCCGCACAAAGAAGCCGGCGCTGCCCGTGATCCTGCTCACGGCACGTGCGAGCGTGGAGAACAAGGTCGAGGGGCTCGACCTCGGCGCCGACGACTACATCACCAAGCCGTTCTCCTTCGACGAACTGCTCGCGCGCGTGCGCGCACAGCTGCGCGACCCGGGCCAGGCGACCTCCCATGCGCTCGTCGTCGGCGACCTCGAGCTCGACCTGCGCTCGCGCCGCGTGACGCGGGCGGGCGACGAGGTCGAGCTGAGCTCGCGCGAGTTCGACCTGCTCGCGTACCTGATGCGCCACCCCGATCAGGTGCTGTCGCGCGCGCAGATCCTCGACGCCGTGTGGGGGGTGGAGTTCGACCCGGACACGAAGGTCGTGGAGGTGTACGTGAGCTCGCTGCGCCGCAAGCTCGGCAGCGAGGAGCATGGCCCGGCGCCGATCGAGACGGTGCGCAACGTCGGGTATCGCCTGCGCGGCTGATGCGCCTGCGGTCACTTCTCAGCAGCCTGCGCGTGCAGCTCGCGATCGCGATCGTGGCGGTCGTCGCGCTCACGCTGGTGCTCGCGTTCGTCGCCGTGTATCGCGCCACGCGCGCGAACGCGAAGGGCCGGATCGATCACGAGCTCGCGGGCCAGGTGGCCGAGTGGCACGAGTTCTCGAGCGGCAAGAACCTGAGCACGCCGAAGGCCGTCGAGCGCGTGGCGCGCAGCTTCATAAGGAGCCAGACCTACCACCCCGAGTCGCGGATCTTCGTGATCGACGTGAACGGCGTCGGCCCCGTCACCAATCATCCGGCCATCGTCACGGCCGAACGCGCTCGGGAGGACCGCGGCGACGAGGCCCGCGAGGGTCGCGGTGACGGGTTGCTGGACTCGCCATCCGGCCTCGCCACGGTCGAGGCCGAGCAGGCTGGGCGGCTGCGCGTGGAGACCCACCCGATCGTCCGCGACGGGCGCACGATCGCCACCCTCCGCGTTGCCGACCCGCTCAGCAATTTCGATCGCGACCAGGCCGGGCTCCAGCGCAACTTCGTGATCGTCGGCCTGCTGGCGGTCGTTCTCGCGCTGGTCGTCGCGGCGGGAATGGCGGTGCTGATCGCGGCCCCGCTGCGGCGGATAACGCGTGTGGCCGCTGACGTCGACGCCGGCGATCTGGACCACCGCGTGCACATGGAGGGCCGTGGCGAGATCGCGTCGCTCGGCCGCAGCTTCGACCGCATGCTCGACCGGCTCAAGCACGCATTCGGGCGCCAGCGCGAGTTCGTCTCCGACGCCTCGCACGAGCTGCGCACGCCGCTGACCGTGATGAAGGCGCAGGTGGAGTTGCTGCGCGGTGAGACCGACGAGCGCGCACGGGAGGAGGGGCTGAGAACCCTGCTGCGCCACCTCGACGCGATGGACCGCCTGGTCGCGGATCTCCTGACCCTCGCCGGTGCCGACAGCAGCCGCCTGATCGAGCCGCAGTGGATCGACCTCTCGCTCCTGCTGGAGGACACCGCGCGCGACCTGCCGCTGTTCGGTGAACGCGACTACCGCGTGGAGAACGCCGAGGGCTTCCTCTACGCCGATCTCGATCGCGTGACGCAGGTGCTCCGCAACCTGATCCGCAACGCGGTGAACCACACGAGCGACGGCGATGCGATCGCGGTTGGGGTCGAGGTCCGCGGCGACGAGGTGGAGTTCGCGGTCTCCGATACCGGCCCCGGCATCCAGGCCGACCAGCTCGAGCGAATCTTCGAGCGCTTCCACCGCACCGACGCGAGCCGCGCCCGCGACCGCGGCGGGAGCGGCCTGGGCCTGCCGATCGCACGCGTCCTCGTGGAGGCACACGGTGGCCGGATCTGGGCGGAGAGCGAGCCGGGCAAGGGGGCGACCGTGGGCTTCACGATCCCCGGCTACCGGCGTACGCGCGGATCGTCCCGGGCCGCGTTGCGCGATGCTGCTGGCAATGGAGGCCCTCGGCGAGCTCCACTTCCACCGCCTGCTGGTCCCGCTGGACGGGTCTGAGAGCTCCGAGCTCGCGCTGCGCGCCGCGGTGACCGTCGCGCTGCGCGACCGCTCCACCATCGCGCTCATCACGGTGGTGCCGGACATGGTCAGCGAGTCGTCCCGCTGGGGCTGGGCGGCGCAGTCGCCGGCAGCGCTCCAGGCGGACGCAGACGACGAAGGCGACAAGCGCCTCCGCGAGGCGATCGCGCGGATCCCGGAGGAGATCCCCGTGCGGACGCATCTGAAGCGCGGCAAGGCGGGCCCCGAGATCGCCGCGCACGCGAACGAGTCGAACTACGACGCGATCCTGATGGGCGCGCGCGGGATCGGCAGGGTGGGGGCGGCGATGGTCGGCAGCGTGAGCCAGTACGTGATGCGCCACGCGCAGATCCCCGTGTTCGTCGCCCACGCGGCGCGCGAAGCCGACGGGTCCGCTTCCTAGACTGCGGGCCATGGCCTCGCTCAAGCCCGTCTACCTGGTCTGCGGCGACGACGACCCCAAGATCGACGCCTGGCGCGCCCGCGTGCGCCGCCGCGCAGAGGACGAGAACGGGCCCGGCGCGCTCGAGCAGTTCGACGGCAAGGTCGACAAGCCCGAGGTGGTCGCGGCCGCGCTGATGACGCTCACGTTCGCCACCGGCGACCGCTACCTGCTCGTGGACGGCGTCGAGGCGTGGAAGGCCGGCGAGCTCGAGCCGCTCGAGGCTGCCCTGGAGGGGATCACGGAGGGGACCGTGCTCGTGCTCGTGGCCCGCGCGAAGCCGCTCGCGCGCCTCGTCAAGGCCGTCGAGAAGGCGGGCGGCGAGCAGCGCGAGTACACGGCCCCGAAGCCGTGGCAGATGCCCAAGTGGGCGATGGAGCGCGCCGCCGAGGAGGGCCTCAACATCGACTCGGAGGCGGCGAAGGCGCTGGTGGCCGTGGTGGGCACGCGTCAGCAGCGGATCGCGCGCGAGGTGGAGCGCCTGTCCACGCTGGCGCACCCGAAGACGCAGCTGTCGGCCGATCAGGTGCGGCGGCTGGCGTCGGGCGAGGCCACCGAGCAGGTCTACGACCTGGCCGACGCGCTCGTGGCGGGCGATACGGCCACCAGCCTGCGCCTGGCCGAGCGCCTCACCGGCGCGGGCGACCCGCCGAGCAAGCTGAGCTACGCGATCGTCCGGCGCCTGCGCGATGTGCACCGCGCCACCGAGCTGCTCGACGCGGGGGTGCCCGAGTCGAAGGTGGCGGGCGCCATGAAGATGCCGCCGTGGGCCGCCAAGCGGACGCTGGCGCAGGCGAAGAAGGCCGATCGCGACGCGCTGGCCCGCGCGCTCTGCGCGTTCGCCGATCTCGAGATCGAGCTGCGCGGCGGCGGTGCCGGGCTCGACGAGGACACGGCGTTCTCGCTCACGCTCACGAAGGCCGCGGCATAGCCGCGGAGCTAAGTGTGGACTTATGCGCCAAGACCGTTCTTACGGAGGACGACAGCTTCCGGGTCGAGTGACACCCTGGCCGCCATGCAGACAGGTATCGCGCTCGAAGATCTGACCAAGTCCTTCCACACGCCCCAGGGGACCGTTCGCGCGGTTCGCGGGATCGACGTGACGATCGAACCCGGTGAGACCGTGGCGCTGCTCGGGCCCAACGGCGCCGGCAAGTCCACCACGATCGACATGCTGCTGGGCCTCAGCGCGCCCGACAGCGGCAGCGTCAGCGTGCTCGACCGCTCGCCGCGCGACGCGGTCGACGCGGGGCTCGTCGGCGCGATGCTCCAGACCGGCGAGCTCGTGCGCGATCTGTCGGTGCGTGAGCTCGTGGAGATGATGGCGTCGCTCTATCCCGATCCGCTCGATGTGGATCAGGTGCTCGACCTGGTCGGGATCGCCGAGATCGCCGAGCGCCGCACCCAGAAGCTGTCCGGCGGCCAGACCCAGCGCGTGCGCCTGGCAGTCGCCCTGGTCAGCGATCCCGACCTGTTGGTGCTCGACGAGCCGACCGTGGCGATGGACGTGGAGGCGCGAATCGCGTTCTGGACCGCGATGCGCGCGTTCGCCTCGGGTGGCAAGACGGTTCTGTTCACCACCCACTACCTCGACGAGGCCGACGACTACGCCGATCGCGCCGTGCTGATGGCGCGCGGCCGCGTCGTGGCCGACGGGCCGACGACCGAGATCAAGGCGCGCGTGGGGAATCGCCGCATCCGCGCCACGCTCCCGGATGCCGACCTCGACGCCCTGCGCGACCTGCCCGGCGCGGTGCAGGCGGAGCGCCGCGGCGAGGCGGTCGTCCTGACGTGCTCCGACTCCGACGCCGCGATCCGCGCTCTGCTCGCGGGCTACCCCTCGGCGCGCGACATCGAGATAGCGGGCGCGGGCCTCGAGGAGGCGTTCATCGAGCTCACGACGGGGACGGACGGCGACGCGTGAGCCAGGTCGCCTACACCCGCTTCGAGCTCGTCCGGCTGTTCCGCAACGCGCGCTTCTTCACGTTCACGCTGGTCTTCCCACTGGTCCTCTACTTCGTGATCGCAGGGCCGCAGAAGAGCGACCACGACCTGAGCGGCACGGGGATCTCGGCGGCGCTCTACTTCATGGTGAGCATCGCGTCGTTCGGGACGATGATGGCCATGGTCTCGAGCGGCGCGCGCATCGCCGCCGAGCGCACGGCCGGCTGGACGCGACAACTGCGGGTGACGCCACTCACCGCCGTCGCCTACTTCCGCGCGAAGGTCATCACCGCATACCTCACGGCCTGCACCACGCTTGCGCTGCTCTACATCTCGGGTCTTGCGCTGGGTGTGAGCATGTCGCTCGGCAAGTGGGTCGAGATGACCGCGCTCGTACTGATCGCGCTGCTGCCGTTCGCGGCGCTCGGCATCCTGCTCGGCCACCTGATGACCGCCGATTCGATCGGGCCGGCGACGGGCGGCGTGGTGTCGCTGCTCTCGCTCGTCAGCGGCGCGTGGTTCCCGCTCACCAGCGGCACCTTCCTCTACCACGTCGCGCAGTACCTGCCGTCGTACTGGCTGGTGCAGGCGGGCCGCGTCGGAATCGGCGGCAGCGCCTGGGGCGCCAAGGGCTGGATCGTGGTCGCCGTCTGGACGCTCGTCCTGGCGCGGCTCGCGAGGTTCGCCTACCGGCGCGACACGAACCGGGTCTAACCGAGGCGAGCCCGGAGCTTCGAGGCTCGGGACTTCTTGCGCGCGCCGTTGTTGGCGTGGAGCGCGCCGCGCTTGACCGCGCGGTCGATCGTCGACACGAGCGTCTTGAACTCGGAGTCGGCGCGGTCGGAGTCGCCGTCGCCGACGGCCGCCTCAAGCCGGCGGAAGTAGGTCTTCACGCTCGACGTGTAGCGCCGGTTCTCGAGCCGCTCGCGGAGCGACCGCTGGTTGCGCTTTTCTTGTGAGGCGATGTTGGCCATATACGTAGAGACGCCGCGAAGGGCGATGGCCCGCCGCGGCGGGGCCGTACTATAGCGCCCGCGTGGCGGTGGACGAGCGATCCGACTCGCCCGGCACGGGCGCCGAATTTCCGCCCGCGGAGCAGTCCTCGACGGGCCGCCGGCTTGCGGTAAGCACGGCCTTCTTCTCGGCGGCGACGGGGCTCTCGCGGGTGGTCGGTCTCGTGCGCGAGATCGTGGCCGCGAGCTACTTCGGTGTGAGCGGCGCGATGTCGGCGTTCACGATCGCGTTCCAGGTCCCGAACCTGATGCGGGCGCTGTTCGCCGACGCGGCGCTGCAGGGCGCGTTCGTGCCGGTTTTCACCGAGCTGCTCGAGAAGGGCCGCCGGAAGGAGGCGTTCGCGGTCGCCTCCGGTCTCCTGTCGCTGATCACGATGATCCTCGGCAGCCTCACGATCATCTTCTGGCTGACGGCGCCGTGGATCATGCCGATCTTCGCGCCGGGCTTCTCGCCGCACCTGCAGGACCTCACCGTCCAGCTCTCGCGGATCATGTTCCCGATCGTGCTGCTCCTGGCGCTGTCGGGCGTCATCGTCGGCATGCTCAACTCGTTCGAGCACTTCAGCGTGCCCGCGCTCGCGCCGGTGGTGTGGAACCTCATCATCATCGGCTCGCTGGTCGGGCTCACGCCGCTGTTCCACGGCGACGACCGGGTCTACTCGTACGCGATCGGCGTGCTGCTCGGCACGATCGTGCAGTTCCTGCTGCCGCTGCCGTGGCTGCGTGGCCGCGGCGGCCGCTTCACGCTCAATCTCGCGTGGCGCAACGCGCACGTGCTGCGCGTGCTCAAGCTGATGCTGCCGGTGACGATCGCGCTCGGCCTGATCAATTTCGACGCGCTGATCAACTCGATCTTCGGCACGCTCGTGAACGACGAGGCGCCGTCGGCGATCGACAAGGCGTTCCGCATCTACATGCTTCCGCAGGGGCTGTTCAGCGTCGCGATCGCCACGATCCTGTTCCCGACGCTCTCGCGCTTCGCCGCCCGCGGCGCGCTCGGCGACCTGCGCGCGACGATGTCGAACGGCATCCGCCAGATCCTCCTGCTGCTGATCCCGTCGGCGATCCTCATGGGTGTGCTGGCCGAGCCGATCACGCGGCTCGTGTACCAGCGCGGCGCCTTCAACACGGCGGCCACCGACCTCGTGTCGCAGGCCATGTGGGTGTGGGCGCTGTCGCTGCCGGCCAACGGCGCGAGCCTGCTGTTCTCGCGCACGTTCTTCAGCCTCCAGCGGCCGTGGCTGAACACGGCGATCGCGGTGGGCAACCTCGTGGTGAACGCGGGCATCAGCGCCGCGCTGTACGGGCCGCTCGGCGTGAAGGGCGTGGTGCTGGGATCGGTGGCCGGCACGTTGATCCAGGTGGTGCTCCAGGCGTGGTACCTGCGCTTCGACCTGGGCGGGATCGAGGGCGGCCGGATCCTGTCGGCGGTGCTGCGGATCCTCGCGGCGGGTGCTGCGCTGGCGGCGGTCAGCTACGCCGTCTGGGACATCCTCGACCACGCGCTCGGGCGCAGCCTCGCGGGCCAGATCGTGAGCCTCGGTCTGGGCATCGCTTGCGGCATCGCGGTGTATACGGCGGGCGTCCTCCTGCTGCGCGTGGGCGAGGCCCGCCAGATCGGCCGGCTGCTGGGCGGACGTCTGCGCCGTACCTAAGCTTCAGACGTGAGCAAGGCCCCCGCGGAGAACATCCGCAACTTCTCGATCATCGCCCATATCGACCACGGCAAGTCGACGCTCGCGGACCGGATCCTCGAGGTCACCGGCGCCGTGGACGCCCGCAAGCACCGCCCGCAGGTCCTCGACAAGATGGAGCTCGAGCGCGAGCGCGGCATCACGATCAAGGCCCAGGCCGTGCGCGTGGAGTACAAGGCGCGCGACGGGCGGACCTACCGCCTGCACCTGATCGACACGCCGGGTCACGTGGACTTCACCTACGAGGTCAGCCGCTCGCTCGCGGCGTGCGACGGCGCGCTGCTGCTCGTGGACGCGTCGCAGGGCGTGGAGGCCCAGACGCTCGCCAACACCTACCTCGCGGTGGAGGACGGGCTCGAGCTGATCCCGGCGCTCAACAAGGTCGACCTGCCCGGCGCCGAGCCGGAGCGGGTAGCGGGCGAGATCGCCGAGCTGCTGGGCGAGGACCCCGACGAGACCCTGCGCATCTCCGCGAAGACCGGCGAGGGCGTGGAGGACCTGCTCGAGGCGATCGTGCAGCGGATCCCGCCGCCCGAGGGCGACACCCAGGCGCCGCCGCGCGCGCTCATCTTCGACTCCGAGTTCGACCAGTACCGCGGCGTGGTCGCCTACGTGCGGGTGGTCGACGGCGAGTTCAAGAAGGGCGACCCGATCCTCGCGATGCAGACCGGCACCGAGGCGGACATCGACGACATCGGCTTCTTCGGCCCTGACATGACGCCGGTCGACAAGCTCGAGGCGGGCGAGGTCGGCTACGTGATCACCGGCATCAAGGAGGTATCCGAGCTGCGCGTGGGCGACACCCTCACGCACCGGCGCAACCGCGCCGAGGAGGCGCTGCCCGGCTACCGCGAGGTCAAGCCGATGGTCTTCTGCGGCCTGTTCCCGGTGAACTCCGACCAGTACGAGGAGCTCCGCGACGCCCTCGAGAAGCTCGCGTTGAACGACGCTGCGCTCGCATACGAGCCCGAGTCGAGCCAGGCGCTCGGATTCGGCTTCCGCTGCGGTTTCCTCGGCCTGCTGCATATGGACATCGTGCGCGAGCGGCTCGAGCGCGAGTACGACCTCGAACTGCTCGCCACCACGCCGACGGTGGAGTACGAGGTGATCACGACCGACCGGGCCGTGCACGAGGTCCACTCGCCGGTCGACATGCCCGACCGCGCGCGCATCGACGAGATCCGCGAGCCCTACATCCGCGCGACCATCCTCTGCCCGAAGGAGTTCGTCGGGCCCGTGATGGAGTTGTGCCAGGACCGTCGCGGCGACCACGTCTCGCTCAACTACCTGTCGGCCGAGCGCGTGCAGATCCAGTACGACCTGCCGCTGGCGGAGATCGTGCTCGACTTCTTCGACCAGCTCAAGTCGCGCACGAAGGGCTACGCGTCGCTCGACTACGAGCTGATCGGCCTGCGCGAGTCCGACCTCGTGAAGCTCGACATCCTGCTCGCCGGCGACATGGTCGACGCGCTGTCGATGATCGTGCACAAGGACAAGGCCTACGGCGCCGGCCGCGCGATGACCGAGCGGCTGCGCAAGCAGATCCCGCGCCAGCAGTTCGAGGTCGCCATCCAGGCGTCGATCGGGTCGAAGATCATCGCGCGCGAGTCCGTGAAGGCCGTCCGCAAGGACGTGATCGCCAAGTGCTACGGCGGCGACATCACGCGCAAGCGCAAGCTGCTCGAGAAGCAGAAGGAAGGCAAGAAGCGGATGAAGCAGGTCGGCCGGATCGAGGTGCCGCAGGAGGCGTTCCTGTCGGTGCTGGAGATCGGGTCCGAGTAGTTGGCGGTCGGCAGTCCGCAGCCGGCAGAGGCGTTGCTCCAGGCGCTCGCGGGGCCCTCGGCCGCCTTCCGCGAGCACCAGCGCGAGGCGATCGACGACCTGGTCGCCGATCGCCGCCGCGTGCTGTGCGTGCAGCGGACGGGCTGGGGCAAGTCGGCGGTGTACTTCATCGCCACAAAGCTGCTGCGCGAGGCGGGGGAGGGGCCGACGCTGCTCATCTCGCCGCTGCTCGCGCTCATGCGCAACCAGATCGAGGCGGCGGGGCGGCTGGGCCTGCGTGCGCACACGATCAACAGCACGAACCGCGACGACTGGGACGCCGTGCGCGACATGCTCGACCGGGATGACGTGGATTTGCTCTTGATCTCGCCAGAGCGGCTCAACAACCGCCGCTTTCGCGACACGATGCTGCCGCTGTTCGCCGAGCGCGTCGGGCTGCTCGTGATCGACGAGGCGCACTGCGTGTCCGACTGGGGCCACGACTTCCGGCCCGACTACCGGCGCATCCGCGAGGCGCTCGAGCGGCTGCGGCCCGACGCCGCTGTGCTCTGCACGACGGCGACTGCGAACGACCGCGTGGTGGCCGACGTGGTCGAGCAGCTCAGCGCAGGGTCGCGCTCGGAGCTCCGTACGTATCGCGGCGAGCTGGCGCGATCGTCGCTGCGGCTCGAGGTCGTGTCGCTGCCGTCGCAGGCCGAGCGTCTCGCGTGGCTCGCGCGCTGGCTGCCGGAGTTCCCCGGCTCGGGGATCGTCTACTGCCTCACCAAGCGCGACACCGAGGCGGTCGCCGAGTGGCTCAAGGGCAAGGGCATCTCGGCAGTCGCCTACTCGGGCGAGACCGACGATGCGGTGCGCGTCGAAGCCGAGCAGCTGCTCCTCCGCAACGAGGTGAAGGCGGTGGTCGCCACCTCCGCGCTGGGCATGGGCTACGACAAGCCCGACCTCGGCTTCGTCGTGCACTACCAGGCGCCGTCGTCGGCGATCGCGTACTACCAGCAGGTCGGCCGCGCGGGCCGCGCGCTGCCCGAAGCGCATGCCGTGCTGCTGCGCGGCATCGAGGACCGCGACATCCAGGACTACTTCATCGCCACCGCGTTCCCGCCGCGCGAGAAGGCCGAGGCGGTGGTGGAGATGATCGCCTCGTCGGACGAGCCGGTGAAGCTGGGCGAGCTGGCGGCCGCCGTGAACCTGGGCCAGGGCCGGATCAGCGCGATGCTCAAGATCCTCGACGTGGAGGGCGCGGTCACGCAGGAGGGATCCGGCTGGGTGCGCACCGGCGAGACGTGGGCCTACGACGAGCGCCGCTACCAGGCGGTCACTGCGCTGCGGCGTGCCGAGCAGGATGCGATGGAGCGCTACGGCGACGACGACGCGTGCCTGATGCGGGTCCTGCAGGGCGAGCTCGACGACCCGCGGGCGGAGGATTGCGGGCGCTGCGCGGCGTGCACCGCGCCGATGTTCTCGGAGCCGCTCGACCGCGAGATCGTGGCCGAGGCGCAGGACCACCTGCGCTCGCGGCCGCTCGAGCTCGAGCCCCGCAAGCAATGGCCGGCGACACGCGAGTCGGGTCGCAAGAACATCCCGGTCGACCGCCAGCTTCGGGTCGGGCGCGCGCTGGCGCGCTCGGGCGACGGCGGCTGGGATCCGCTCGTGCGAGAGGGGCGTTTCCGGACCGGCCATTTCAGCGACGAGCTCGTCACCGCCACGGCGCGGATGTACGCGCAGTGGCAACCCGATCCACCGCCGCGCTGGGTGGCCGCCGTGCCATCCAAGCGGCAGCCGGAACTGGTCCTCGTTTTCGCCGAGCGCCTGGCCGACGCGCTCGGGCTGCCGTTCGTGGACGTGCTTGCTCGCGTGGGCGACGGGCCGCCGCAGCGGCAGATGGAGAACAGCTCGCAGCAGGCGTCCAACGTGCGCGGCCAGTTCGAGGTCGTGGCGCCCCCGCCGCAGGGCGAGCCGGGCCTGCTGGTGGACGACATCTGGTTCTCCGGCTGGACTCTGACGACGATCGGCGCCCAGCTGCGCGACGCCGGCGCGGGCCCGATCCACCCGCTCGTGCTGTCACTGGCGGGAAGCTAGACTGACCCCGTCTTCGGGGCGTGGCGCAGCCTGGTAGCGCGCACCGTTCGGGTCGGTGAGGTCCCCGGTTCAAATCCGGGCGCCCCGATTGCACTTCGTAGTGACGTGCCTGGCGGCGTCCTCGGTCGCTCGCGTGCCGGGGCACGCCACGCTCCCT
>JAICJV010000045.1 GCA_025928265.1 Thermoleophilaceae bacterium | reverse complement strand
GGCGTCGCTGCTCGACCAGGGCAAGCGCAACACGCTCGCGAGCTCGCACGCCAAGCGTTTCGCGGCCGACTCCGCGATGGAGGTCACGACCGACGCCGTGCAGGTGTACGGCGGCTACGGCTTCATCAAGGAGTACCCCGTCGAGAAGCTGATGCGCGACGCGAAGATCATGCAGCTCTACGAGGGCACGTCGCAGATCCAGCGCCTCGTGATCGCCCGCGAGGTCCTCATGCCGCGGCGCGTCGAGGAGGCTGCTCCGGCCGCTGCTTAATAGTCAGCAGTCGGTAGTCCGCAGTCGGCAGAGGAGCCGCCCCCATACGGGGCGGCTCTTCACTTTTGGCGGATTGACTCCCGCTTCACGCGCGGCATAGGTTCCTCGTTGGACTCGCAGACAAGGAGGCTCAATGAGGGGATCTCTCGTCGCGCTCGCGCTACTTGCGTGCGCGCTGATCATGGGCGTGTCGACCGCATCGGCGGCGACGACGACCGTCAAGGTCACGCCCAACAACCAGCCGACGTTGTGGCCGAGCACGGACACCCGTGCGCCCGGCTACTTCGAATTCGTGCCCGGACCGGGTACGCCGCCGCTCGGCAGCGGCAGCCTGCATCTGGTCACGCCTGACAGCACCGCGAAGGTGCAACTCGGCAACAGTGACTACGCCGGCACCCAGCTGCAGAACATCGACTCGATGTCGTACTACACCTACCGCTCGTCGAGCTCGACGGGCTCGGCCGTGCAGGCGCCGTCGTACCAGCTGCCCGTGAACACGTCGGCCGGCTTCACCACGCTCGTGTTCGAGCCGGTCTACAACACGGACCAGGGCCCGATCGTCAATGACACCTGGCAACGCTGGGATGCGTTCAACGGCGGCAATGGCGTGTGGTGGTCGACCCGAAGCATTCCGGGGTTCTGCGCCCAGACGTGCTACCTGCCGTGGAGCGCCATCGTCGCGCTGTACCCGACGGCCACCATTCAGGGTGAGTTGATCAACCAGGGCTCGGGCAATACGGGCATCGATGCAAACGTCGACGCATATACGTTCGGCGCAAGCGGCAACGCCACGACGTGGAACTTCGACCCGCTCACCGGGCCGCCCACGTCGAAGGACCAGTGCAAGAACGGCGGGTGGCAGGACTTCGACAACCCGACCTTCAAGAACCAGGGCGACTGCGTCAGCTTCGTCGCCACGAAGGGCAGGCACTAGCAACCAATCGCCGCCACGAGGCGATGCGAGGGGCCGTCCGGATGGGCGGCCCCTCGTCGTTCTGCGACCATCCCGGCGATGCCGCAGCCCCGCCGCAAGTCGCGTACGCAGGCCACCCGCGAAGCGGTGCAGCAGGCAGCGAAGGTGGCGGAGGCGCGCGAGGCCGCGCGCAGCATCGGCAACCGGGCGGAGCCCGGAGAGCGTCGCCGGGCGGACCGCGATCCGCTCACCGGCGCGCTGCGCCAGCGCGAGGTGCTGCCCCTGCTCGTGCTGCACTTCATGAAGCAGGGGCCGAGCTACGGCAACCAGCTGATGGAGCGGATCAGCTCGGTGACCGAGGGCGTGCTCAGCGTGAACCCGAACACGATGTACCCGCTGCTGCGCCAGCTCGAGGAGCGCGGACTGATCGAGGGCAGCTGGGAGCACCCGGAGCGGCGCAGCCGGCGCTACTACTCGCTGACGGAGGCGGGGGACGCCGAGTACGAGCGCCTCGTGAACGACACGCGCCCGTTCCTCGACAGCATGCTGCGCTCGGTCGAGGAGATCGTCCGCGAGGTATACGGCTAGGTGGCCAGGACGCAGCGCGCACGCGTAGTCGAGGTCACGCCGGCTCAGGCGTTCGAGCTCTGGACCGACGTCACCCGCTGGCCCACGTTCGTCGACGGCTTCGCGCACGTCGAGCGCATGAGCGACAACTGGCCGCAGGCCGGGGCGAAGATCGTCTGGCGGTCCGTGCCGACCGGTCGCGGGACCGTGACGGAGAAGGTGCGCGAGTCGCAGCCGGGCGCGCGCTTTCAGACCGACGTGCTCGAGGAGCGTCTGATCGGCACCCAGACAGTGGACTTCGAGCCGGCCGAGGAGGGCGGCACGGCCGTGGTGCTCGGGCTCGACTACACGCTCGTGCGCAAGGGCCCGCTCGCCTGGCTCACCGACGTGCTGTTCATCCGCCGCGCCCAGAACGACGCGCTCGCACGAACACTCAGGCGGTTCGGTATCGAGGCGGCTGAGCAAGCGGCCTTATAGAGTCGCCGGGCCACTTTTCCCGCCGGAGGAATCTCTCAGCATGTTCGTATTCAAAGCCGCCGTGGTCGGCGCAGGAACCATGGGCGGCGAGATCGCCCAGGTGCTCGCCGCCGCGGATATCGACGTCGTTCTGAAGGACGTCGACCAGAAGTTCATCGACCAGGGACTCGAGAAGGCGAAGCAGGTCACCCAGGGCCAGCTCGCCCGCCTGGTCAAGAAGGAGAAGATCAACCAGGAGCAGGCCGACCAGCAGGCTGAAGCGCTGCTCGGCCGCATCACCGGGACCACCGAGTACGCGGGCTTCGGCGACGTCGACTTCGTGATCGAGGCGGTTCCCGAGCGGATGCAGATCAAGCAGGCCGTGTTCGCCGAGCTCGACGAGGTCACTCCCGGCCACGCGATCCTCGCCTCGAACACGAGCGCACTGTCGATCAGCGAGATGGGCGAGGCCACGAGCCGGCCGGACAAGGTCGTCGGCTTCCACTTCTTCTACCCGGCGTCGATGATGCGCCTGATCGAGGTGATCGAGGGTGAGGAGACGTCAGATGAGACGATGCAGGACGCCTACAACTTCGCCCAGCAGATCAAGAAGCAGCCGATCCGCTGCGCCGAGGCCCCGGGGTTCGTCGTGAACCGGATCCTCAACAGCGCGACCTCCGAGATCTGGAAGGCCGTGCACGAGGAGGGCCTCGACGTGAAGGAGGTCGACAAGGTGATCCAGGAGTCCGGCGCCGTGCCGATGGGGCCGTTCTTCCTCACCGACATGCTGGGCCTCGACACGGTGCTGCACGTGGCTGAGCACCTGCATGACTCGCTCGGATCGGAGCGCTTCTACGTCATGCCTGAGATGAAGGAACTCGTCGAGGGCGGAAACCTCGGCGCGAAGACAGGAAAGGGCTTCTATGAGCACGGCAACTAGCGACGCCACGAGCACGCTGGTCGAGCGCCTATCGCTGAAGACGCTCGTCGAGTCGTGCCTCGTCCTCGAGGACGGCATCGCCTCGCTCAAGGACATCGAGATCGGCATGATGGCCGGTGCGGGAATCCTTCCGGGCCCGTTCACGCGCGCGGACGAGCAGGGCCTCGACGACGTGCTGGCGGCGCTCGAGCGGGCCGAGCAGGAGTGGGGGCCGGGCTACGCCCCGCCCAAGATCCTCAAGCGCCTGGTGGCGCAGGGACGGCTCGGCAAGAAGTCCGGCCAGGGCTTCTTCCCCTACCCGCAGCCCGACCCGGACGGCTCGAAGGAGACGATCCTCTTCGAGACGCGCGGTGACGTCGGCATCTGCTGGTTCAACCGCCCGCCGGCCAATGCGCTGGCGCCCGAGGTCATCCGCGAGCTGGCCGACCTGTGGAAGCGGGTCGACGGCAGGCTGCGCGTCCTGATCTTCGCCTCGTCGAACATCTTCACGTTCTGCGCGGGCGCCGACATCAAGGCGTTCACCAAGGCCGACCCGGCCGAGGGCAAGGAGATCTCCGACTCGGGCCACGCGCTGTTCCGCGGCATGGAGGAGTCGTCGACCATGACGATCGCGGCCGTGAACTCGATCGCGTTCGGCGGCGGCAACGAGCTGGCGATGTCGTGCGACTTCCGCATCGCCGCGGAGTCGGCCACCTTCGGGCAGCCCGAGATCAACCTGGGGATCATCCCCGGCTTCGGCGGCACGCAACGGCTGCCGCGGCTGATCGGTGAGGGCAAGGCGCTCGAGATGAACCTGGTCGGCAATCCGATCGGCGCCGGCGAGGCGCTCGAGCTCGGGCTCGTGAACCAGGTCGTGCCTGACCACGAGCTGTTCGACACGTCGCTGTCGTGGGCGCGCAAGCTCGCCCAGCAGGCACCGCTCGCCGCGCAGAAGATCAAGCAGATCAGCGCGATGGGCGAGCTCTCGGACGGGATCGAGGCCGAGAAGCAGGCGTTCGCCGAGGTCTTCCAGACCGAGGACGCGAAGGAGGGCATCGGCGCCTTCCTCGGCAAGCGCTCCCCGAAGTTCCAGGGCAAGTAGTTGGCGGTCCGCGCGCCATCGCGCGACGCCGTCCGCCTCGCGGAGATGATCCGCGAGGCGGACAGCACCGTCGTCCTCACCGGCGCCGGCATCTCGGTGCCGTCCGGGATCCCGGACTTCCGCAGCCCCGGTACCGGGCTCTGGGAGAAGGTCGACCCGATGGAGGTCGCCCACATCGACGTGTTCCGCAACGAGCCCGACCGCTTCTGGCTGTTCTACGGCCAGCGTTTCGCGGTGCTCGGGGACAAGCAGCCGAACCGCGCGCACGAGGTGGTGGCCGAGCTGGAGCAACGCGGGCTCGTGGACGCGGTCATCACGCAGAACATCGACCGGCTGCACCGGCGCGCGGGGTCGGAGCGGGTGGTCGAGGTGCACGGGTCGATCGACGAGTGCGTCTGCCTCGACTGCGGCGGCCGCGTGGGGCTCGAGCGGGTGATGAAGCTGATGGACGCACACCCCGGCGCGCCCGAGTGCGAGGCGTGCATCTCGCCGCTGAAGCCGAACGTGGTGCTGTTCGGCGAGCTGCTGCCGGAGGAGGCGCTGAACGACGCCTACGCGTACGCGTCGAACGCCGACCTCTTGATCGCGATCGGCTCGTCGCTCGAGGTCTACCCGGTGGCGTCGCTGCCGCGCGTGACGCTCGAGGCCGGTGGCCACATCGCGATCGTCACGCAGGGCGACACGCCGTACGATCGCGAGGCCGAGGTCAAGCTCGGCGGCGACGTGGTGGCCGAGCTCGAAGCCGTGCTCGCCGCGCTCGACTCCTAGCGCTCACGGATACTGCGCGGGCATCTTCCCGTGCACCGTCGTGCCCTGCGGGATGCCGCTCGGCGTGCCCGTCGACACGAGCACGCGGTCGAAGCTGAGGCCCGCGGCGCTGGTCCAGCCGCCGGGATCGCCGTGCGCCTGCTGCCCGAGCGCGGCGGCGAGCGGCTCGTCGCCGCGGCCCGCAGCCCAGCCCGTCTCGATGCCCGCCGCGCCGCGGTACATCACGCCGATCTCCTGCCCGGCGCGCACGCGTTCGCCCACCTTCACCGCCGGCTTGACATCCTCGGCCACGAAGTACGACAGACCCGCATACGGGCCGTTCGCGAGCGTGATGCCGATGAACGTGCCACCCGGCCAGCCGGCCCCGCGCGTGTTGAAGACGGTGCCGTCGCCCAGCGCCAGCACCGGCCCAGCGCCCGCGTAGTCCACGCCCATGTCGATCCGCTCTGGCATGAGCCCGCTGATGTGCGAGAGCGGATCGACGTAGGCCGATGAGCCGGCCAGCTTGGCGGTGTGGAGCTGCGCGAGCTCGGCCTTGACCTGCGCGTCCGACGGTGGCTGGAAGTTCTCGCCCTCGCCGTCGGTGGCCGTCGCGTAGACGGTCTCGGCCGTTGGCGGCGGCGCCTGGCCCGGGCCGAGTGCGACCACGACGCGCGGGTG
Source organism: Thermoleophilaceae bacterium (assembly GCA_025928265.1). Classification (GTDB taxonomy): domain Bacteria; phylum Actinomycetota; class Thermoleophilia; order Solirubrobacterales; family Thermoleophilaceae; genus JAICJV01. The sequence goes on along the minus strand of JAICJV010000045.1, from coordinate 17,431 downwards.
CGGCTTGAGCGGCGCGTCGCCGTCGTTGCTCCTGCCGGTGGCAGCGCCGCTGGACCGCGCCGGCGCAGGCTTCTGGGTGCCGCCACAACCGGCGAAGAGCAGCGCCACCGCGAGGGCGATGCTCGCAACAAGAACCTTCACGAACCGAGGAAGGTACGCCATCGACATGACACTGGCGCCGACGCCCGACCGCACATATGGTCGGCGCCATGCCCAGACTGGTCACCGCAGCGGTCATCGCCCTCGGCGTCGCGTTCGTCCCGGCGAGCGCCGGGGCCGCACGCACCTGCACCTCATCCGACCTCGAAGGCACGCGCGCTCCCGCGATGCTGCGCGACCACGGTCTCGACACTCAGGACGGGCCGCTCGTGGCGGGAACGCGCTACCGCGTCGTGGTGGTCCAGGAGCTCGCCATCGGCGACAACTCGCACCCCGTCGACGGGACCATCGCCGTCAGCGCCCCGAACGGTCCCGCTCTCACTCCCGGCACAGAGGATGACCGGCCCGTGTACGACTTCACCCCGGCGGGCGCCGGCACCGTGCGCCTGGTGGTCAGCTGGGACGCGGAGGTCGGCTCGTCCGGCAGTGGCGACGTCTGCTCCGCGTCGCAGTCGTTCGACATCCCGGTGCTCGCTCCCACGATCCCCAAGATCCGCGGGAGCTTCCACCGCGGTGGGTCGGCCTTCGGCAGCAGCTTCCTGCTCAAGCTCGCGGGCCAGAAGCCGCAGGATCCCGGCAAGGTGACGGTCGTGCTGCGCGCCCGGCGCGGGACCACCAGGCCGCCCCGGCCCCGGGGCCATGCGCTCGGGCGGTTCAGCTTCAAGCCACTCGGCGATGGCCATTTCGAGGCGCACGGCGGTGATCGGCAGCTCAGGCACGCCTTCTACGCCACCACCACAGGGTCGGGTGTGAAGATCTACGGATACCCCAACATGCCGTTCGGGCGGACGCTCCGGTTCGCGTTCTCGCTGCAGGTGATCCAGAACGGCAAGACGGTCGGCGGGATGCGCTCAGGCGCAAGGTGCCGGCGCGTTCAGTTCACCGGCCACAGCGCGATCATGTGCCGCGCGGTGCGCCTCGTCCAGCGACCCTAGTCGTAGATCTCGGCGAGATGGGAGAGCGCGAGCCGCGTGCCGCCGAGCTCGCGGCCGTTGACCCAGGCGCGGCCGCCGTCGCGGCGGCGCCGGCGCCGGTCGGGCGCGACGCGCAGGCGACGGCGGGCATTCATCGCGCGCGCCACGCGACGGCTCCGGTCGAGTTGGATGACGGGGGGTTGGTCCATGGGCGACATGCTCGGCGGTCGCGCTGAGGACGCCGTAAAAAGGTGGTGAACGTCCTCAGAGACTGCGGCGCGCGTTGCGCGCGATCGCTGTGCGCATCGCCTTCACCGCGTCGTCGAGCGCGTCCGCCGCGAGGTCGCCCTCGAGCGCCGCGTTGGCCGCAGCCCCGACGGCCGCGCGATGGCTCGCCAGCTCGCCCGCCTCGGGCAGCTCGGCCAGGAGCGCCTCGAGCGCGATACGTGCCTGCAGCGCCGCCTCGCGGATCCGGCCCGCGTCGAGGTCGAGCCGCGCCCGCAGCACGAGCTCCTCGGACACCAGCACCTGACCGCTGCCGCTGAGGATCGCTGCGAGCCGCTCCTGCGGCGCGAGCCCCTCGGCCGTCGCCCGGCCAGGCGGCGGCTCGCGCACCTCGTAGGCCGCCTCGAAGCGCCCCTCGGCCACCTTCTCGCCGTTGCCGTAGCCGATCCGAACGGCGTTGGCGTGGCCACGCGAGACCTCGCGGGCATAGGGGTCGGCCGCCGCGGCGCGGTGCGCGCGCAGAACGGCGTTCAGCTCCCTGAGCGCCTCCTCAACCCGTCGCTCACGCGCGGCCCTGTCCGACTGGAGCGCGTCCAGCCACGAATCGGGGTCGTCCAGCGGCTCCACGTCGACGAGCGTCGCACGGACGGTCGGCACGGGCTCCGGCTCGCCCGCCTCCCATATCTGCTGCGGGCGGCGCCCGCCGATCAGCCGCCGCTCACGCGCGCCTAGCGTGCGCAGCACCACGATGCGCTCCGGCCCGCCGTCGCCCGGGCGACGGCGGAGGTAGCGCCCGTCGGCGGGGCCGAGGGGGAACGCGAACTCGAACTGGACGAAACCGAAGCGGCTATCGGGCACTAATCGCCGGTCGCGATGCCGCCGGCGTTCTTCGGCGGCTTGACCGGGACCGCGTACTTCGACGGCGTCGTCGGGACCGTCGGCTGATCGAGGCTGCCGAGGCGCGACATCAGGTCCTGCCACTGGCCGGGCTTGAGGATCGAGGCGGTCTGGCGCCCGAGCTTGGCGTTCGCCCCGAACAGCGGGCGGAAGCCGACGTGGACGTGATTCGCGTGGTCGGGCAGCGACAGGGTGTTCGCGCCGTAGTTGAGCAGCGAGATGATCTGGTGCGGCTGCATCGTGCCCTGGAGCAGCATCAGCCGCCTGACCGTCTGGTCCGCCACGTCGCCCGGATCCTGGTGCCCGAGGATCGGGATTCCGTTGATCGCCGAGATGTCGACGGCATCACCCGAGCTGTGCTCGGAGACGTTGCCCGAGGTCGTGTAGAAGCCGTGGCCGCTCTTGAGCGACGAGACGGTCGGGTTGAGGCCGGACTCCGCGAGGTACTCGAGTGTGGCCAGCACGCGGCGGTCGATCTGGCCGGTCTCGATGTCGGAGCGGCCCTGCGGGTAGATGTCCACGCGCGGGTCGGCCAGGACGCGCTTCTCGAGCAGCGGCTTCGGCAGCAGCAGCACCTGCCCGATCGAGAACGACGACTGGTCGCCGTAGAGCGCGTTCTTGCCGGACGCGCGGTAGACGGCCGTCGACTCGAGCAGCTTCCAGCCGTCGAGGATCGGCTTCGGGTCGATCTTCGGCGCGCCCTTGCCGGCCGGCCGGATCTCGAAGTACACGTGCGGCGCCTTCTGCGCATCGGTCTTGCCCACGCGGCCGATGATCGTCCCCGAGACCACGTTCGCACCCTTGCGGAGCGGCCGCAGCCGGGCGTTCTTCGCGTTCAGGCCGATCGGCCGTGAGAAGTACGCGTCGTAGGTATCGAAGCCCTTGTTGCCGGTCTGGCTGTCGAAGACCTGCTGGAGCCCGCCGTTGCGCCGCGAGTTCGGGCGCTGCGGATGGGCGAACAGCCGCGCCTTGTACGTGACGCTGGACGCCGGCGCGGCCGGGGCCGGGGCGGTGGCCGGCTTGGCGCTCGTGCGCTGCTTGCTCGTCGGCGCCTTAACCTGCGGCGGGGCTGACGGCTTCTGCGTGCCCGCGGACGCCGGGGCGGTCGGCTTCGGGTCGGGCTTCGGCTGGGAGTCCGCCTTCTTGTTCGCCGCGAGCACCTTCGCCGCCGTCTTGTCCGGCTTGAGGTTCTCCTTCGGCACTGGGTAGAGCTTCTGCAGGGAGCCGAGGTGCGAGTACGTGTACTGGTTGCCGTACACGTCCTGGAGCACGACGTAGTTGCCGCGGCTCGCGGAGGTGCCGATCTTCTTGACGATCCCGTCCTGGACCGCCACGACCGGCGCACCCTGGCGCGAGTAGATGTTGATTCCGCTGCGGTTGGCGTTCGTCTCCACCACGTTCGCCGCGTTCTGACCGGCCTTCACCTTCTTCTGCTTGACGGCCGCCTCGGCCGGGTCGTCCGCGTACTTCGCGCGCGCGGCCACGGGGAAGCGGCCTTCGGTCAGGCCGGTGAGCGATCCGACGAAGTCGGGCGGGTAGCCGGCGATCAGGCGCGCGCGCAGCATCACGCTGTCCACGTACCAGCCGGCGTGGTTGTAGGCGAAGACCGCGCGGCGCACGTTCTTGTCCGCGCCCGCGGCCTTCAGATAACGCGCGGCGGAGAAGATGGCGTCGACCGGGTTGTACGGGTCGGCCTTGCCGTCGCCGTTGCCGTCGGTCCCGTAGAGCTTCCAGGTGGACGGCATGAACTGCATCCAGCCCACCGCGCCGGCGGACGACACATTGAGGTTGCGGCCGTAGTCGGTCTCGATCTCGTTGATCGCGGCCAGCACCTCCCAGCGCACGCCGTACTGAATGCCGGCGGCCTGGTAGATCGGCAGCAGGAAGATCGGCACCTTGAACTTGTCGATGACGAAGTTCGGGACGCTCGAGGCGGTGGCGGGGCCGGGGAGGGCGTCGAAGAAGCTCGGATTGCTCGGAGTCGGCACGCCGTTCGAATGGCGCTGCTTCCTCTTCCTGGTCTTACCCTCGACTTGAGGGTTAGAGTTGGGCGCCGCATGCGCGTGCGAGCGCGCTCCGGGCTGCTTGTGCCCGTTGTGGCTCGACGGGCTGCTGTTCGGGCTCGAGTGCTTCTTCCCGCCCCCTCCACCGGAGTTCTGGCCCTGCGGCGGCTGCGCGGGCGTGGTCGGGCTCGTGGGGGTGGTGGGCGACGGCTGCGGGTTCGTCGGCGTGGTGGGCGTGCCGCCACCCGGTGCGCAGACGCTCGACGGGGTGAGGTCCGCGATCGGCGTTCCCGGAAGGCCCGGGATCTGGTTCATCGGGATGCACGGCGCGTCGACCGTGACCGTGATGATCTGCCCGGTGACCAGGCGCACGCGGAACGTGCGCTGGGCCGCAGACGCCGGAACGACGAAGACGACAAAGCCGAGTGCGACCAGAGCCGCGGCAATCGCGGCATTGAGGAGCCTGTTACTCATCCGTGGTCGCTTCCCTCTCCTCCCCAAGCCGGCTCAACCGCGAGCCACCCATGGTCAGGCGCGGCAAGCTAGCAGACGCAGCCGCGCCGGCCAGAACGCTACTTGGTGGCATTTTTGTCTGCAACTGACAACCGTTGGGCATCGGGCGGGGTACGCCGGCTGCTGCTGGAAACACTCGACACGCGCGCCTGGAGCGCCGCATCGTAAGAACTTCCCGCGCGCGTTCCGTACCCCTCCATTCGTGGAATTAGTCATACGCACGCGTTAATGCGCGTCAGTTCAACCTCTGCTCGAGGGTTACGCGCGTTCGTTGCGGCGGCATTCGGGTACTCTGCGCGCGTGACCGACGACGACCAGGGCATTCGCGAGCGCATCTCCAAACAGGGTGAGGAAGCGCTCGGTCGGATCGCCGAGGAACTGGCCGGGAACCCGCTCGTCGTGGGCGCGCTGTCGCGCGCGTTCGAGGCCCGCGAGAAGGCGTCGCAGGCGCAGGAGGCCGCCATGGGCGCGCTCGGCATCCCGTCGGCCGCGGACATCGAGCGTCTCACGCGCCGGCTGCGGTCGGTCTCGCAGCGGCTCGAGGGAATCGAGGACGCCGTGGACCGGCTCGACGATCGGCTCGCATCGATCGACGAGCGGATCGAGAAGGCCACGGCCAAGGTGGGGCGCTCCTCCAAGAAGGCGGAGTCCGACCCGAGGCTCGAGGAGATCGCCCGCGACCTGGCCGCCCTGCGCGCCGCCGTGGCACCGGGCGAGGAGCCGCCGCCGCGGGCGCAGGAGCGCCTGACGGTCACGGAGTCCTAAGCCTGCTAAGCGAGCGCCTCGAGCGCTACGCGCCCGAGCTCGACGCCGATCGCCTCGATCCTCTCCTGGTCCATCCGCACGCGGCCGTCCGCGAGCTGGTCCGTGACGGCCAGCAGGCAGGCCGCGCGCGCCCCTCGGCGCGCCGCGACGGAGAGGACGGCCGCCGCCTCCATCTCGACGGCCTGGGCGCCGGCGTCGACCCAGCGCGCATGGATGTCCTCGCGCGGGTCGTAGAAGAGGTCGGTGGAGACCACCAGCGCCGGCCGTGCGCTCTCGGCGAGCGCCTCAGTCAGAGCGGGGTCCGGCTCCACCCGGCTGTCGGCACCCAGCGCCTGGCTCGCGCCGTCGGCGCTGAGCGCCGCCTGGACCGCGAGCAGGTCGCCCACGCGCAGGTCCCCGACGAGGGCGCCGCAGGTGCCGATCCGGATCAGCGTGCGCGCGCCGAGGTCGATCAGCTCCTCCACCACGATCGCCGCGCTCGGTCCGCCCATCCCGGTCGACTGCACGGTGACCGGCCGGCCGTCGGGCGCCGTGCCGGTGTAGCCCCACAGCCCGCGGCGTGCGTTCATCATCCGCGGCGAGTCGAGCAGGGCCTGCGACACCGCGAGCGCACGCTGCGGATCGCCCGGGAGCAGGACCCGCTCGGCCACGTCGGTCGCGGGGTTCAGGTGGATCGGGCGCGCCATCCCGCGCCGGACGATATGGGAGACTGCTTCGCCCATGGCCAAGCGACGCAGCACATCCCAGCAGCTGCCGGACGCGGTGCGCGACGCCGTCGAACGCACGCTCCAGGCGACGCTCGGCGGCGCGCAGCAGACGCGCGGCCGCGCGCAGGAGGCGCTCGACGACGTGGTGAGCGGCGCCGAGGCCGGCGCCAAGAACGTGCGCGCGCGCGTGCGCGAGGCCGTCGAGAAGACGCGGCCGGCCACGTCCGACGACATCCGCGAGCTGCGTAAGGAGATCAGGGCGCTCTCGCGCCGCCTCGACAAGCTCGAGGGCAAGAAGAAGCCCGCCTCGAAGTCGTCGTCGCAGTCCCGCAGCACCAAGCGGTCGTAGTGGCCGGCCGGCGCATCCTGATCACCGGAATCGCGAGCTACCTCGGCACGGAGCTCGCGCGGCGGCTCGAGCAGGACCCGGACGTGGAGTACGTCGCGGGCCTCGACACCCGTAAGCCGAAGGCCACGCTCGAGCGCACCGAGTTCATCGAGGCGGACATCCGCAACCCGGTGATCGCGCGCCTGATCGCGCCCACGCGCGTCGACACGATCGTGCACAACCAGATCGTCCGCCGTCCGGCCGCCGAGCGGATCTCGCCGCGCGCCGCGCACGACATCAACGTGATCGGATCGCTCCAGCTGCTCGCGGCGTGCGAGAAGGCGGAGAGCGTTCGGGCCATCGTCATCCGGGGATCGGCCGGGATCTACGGCGCCGAGCCCGGCGCGCCGCAGTTCTTCAGCGAGGACATGGCGCGGCTCTATCCGCTGCGCACCCGCTTCCAGCGCGACGTGGGCGAGATCGAGAACCTGTTCGAGACCTACCGCCGCCGCCATCCGCACGTGACCTGCACGATGCTGCGCTATCAGCCGACGATCGGCCCGACCCAGGACACCCAGGTCACGCGCTACCTGTCGATGCCGCTCGTGCCCACCCATCTCGGCTACGACCCGCGGCTCCAGTGGGTGCACGAGCGCGACGCGATAGAGGCGTTCGTGGCGGCGGTCAAGAACCCGGTGCGCGGCGCCGTGAACGTCGCCGCCCCGGGCACGATCGGGCTCACGAAGATGATCCGCCGCGCAGGCAAGGTGCCGCTGCCGCTGGCGGCGCCGCTGTTCCCGACGATCACCACGGCGGGCCGGCGCCTCGGGCTCGTCGACTTCTCTCCCGACTTCCGCCGTGTCCTGCGCTACGGCCGCGCGGTCGATACCAAGCGGCTCGTGGAGGAGGTCGGCTACGAGCCGCAGTTCGACGCGGTCGCGGCCGTCGAGGACTACGTGGCCACGCACCGCGGCCGCCAGATGGTGTCGCCGCTGCGCGGGGCGGTGGTCCGGTGAACGCGCCGCCGCGCCGCACCGCCACGCGGCCGCGTCCGACCCCCGGAACCTTCCCGCCACCGCCGGCTGTCGGTGGCCACCGCCCGCAGACGGAGGGGCCGAGCCTGTGGCCCGCGATCTCCTTCCTGCGGCGAGTGCGCGAGGGGATGGCCGGCGGGCAGGACCCCGTGTCCGCGCTCGCGGGCGCCGGCCTCGCGCTCCCGAGCGATGCGCGACGCAGCCTCGACCAGGTCGCGCGGCGACTCTCCGGCCTCTATCCCGAGGACGAGTGGGGCTTCGACGAGGAGTTCGCCGAGGCCGCGATGCCGTTCATGGAGTTCCTCTACAAGCGCTGGTGGCGCGTGCACGTGGAGGGCGAGCTGAACGTGCCGAGCCACGGCCGCGCGCTTCTCGTGGGCAACCACGCCGGCAGCCTGTTCCCGTGGGATGCGTTCATGATCGGCACCGGGATCCTCGAGGAGCACCCGCTACCGCGGTTCGCGCGCTTCCTCGTGGTCAACTGGGCGTTCGAGCTGCCGTGGGTGTCGATCGCGATCCGCAAGTTCGGCGGCGTTCCCGCGTCGCCCTACAACGCGATCCGCCTGCTCGAGCAGGACGAGCTGGTCGGCGTCTTCCCGGAGGGCGTGAAGGGCACAGGCAAGGACTTCAGGGACCGCTACCGGCTCCAGCGCTTCGGCCGCGGCGGGTTTGTGGAGATCGCGCTGCGGACGGGATCGCCGATCGTGCCGGTGGCGGTGGTGGGCAGCGAGGAGATCTACCCGAAGCTCGCCGAGTCGCGCGCGCTCGCGCGGCTGACCGGCGCGCCGTTCTTCCCGATCACGCCCACGTTCCCGCTGCTCGGCCCGCTCGGCACGATCCCGCTGCCGTCGCGCTGGCGGATCGAGTTCTGCGACCCGATCGACACCTCCGGCTACGGTCCCGACGCCGCTGGGGACCGAACGCTCGTGTTCGAGCTGTCGGAGCGCGTGCGCGAGACGATCCAGGAGAAGCTGTACGAGAACCTGGTGAAGCGCGGCGCGGCGTTCCCTTAGGGTTACACCGGGATGGGTTCCTTCAAGTCCGCGGACGAGTTCCGCGAAGTCATGGACCGCACGCTCGAGCTGATGTCGGCCGACCCCGACATGGGCCCGAAGCTGCGCGAGGCCGACACGCCGCAGCGCTGGGAGTTCCCTGACGTCGACCTGGTGGTGAACATCGCGCCGCGCGAGAACGGCGACTCCGAGCACAACCTCACCTGGGAGTGGTCGGACGACGTCGCCTGGAAACCCGTCGTGGAGATGCGGATGAGCACGGAGGTGGCCAACCGCTACTTCCAGGGCAAGGAGAACATCGCGATGGCCGTGGCGCGCCGGCACATCAGGCCGGCGGGTGACTACAAGGCGGCGCTGGCGCTCGTGCCCGTCACGAAGCCGGTGTTTCCGAAGTACCGCCACATGGTCGAGGCGGACTACCCGCACCTCGTCGTCACGAAATAGCGGCGCTCCGCTCCGGCGCTGCCTGACGGGTGTCGCCCGGGTCAAAGGCCGCCCGGCCGCCGGCCACCGCCGGCCAGCGCCCGAATGCGGCGTGCAACAGCGCGGCGAGGTAGAAGAGCGCCGCCGCGAGCGTCGCGACCGTGAAGCCGGCGATCAGCGCGATCGCCACGCCGAGTGCCGAGGCCAGCACCGAGGTGACCCCGTTGATCGCCCACGCCCACGGCACGCCGCCGGGGTGCAGGGCCTCGAGCCGCTTCAGGCCGATCGGCATCGCCGTTCCCATCCCGACGCCGAGCGGAGCGAGCACCGCGACCGTGACTGCGACGCGCGCCGCGAACGGCAGATCGATCAGCGCGCGCGTCAGCGGTTGCAGGCCGAACGCGAGCGCAACGATCATCGCGCACACCGCGGCAAGCGCATAGACGAGCGCGCGCCGCGGCTGCTCGCCCAGGCGCCCCGTGATCAGCGACCCGACGCCGGTGAACACGAGCAGCGCGAACAGCACCACCGACAGGGCGTACGTCGGGAAGCCGAGGAACAGGACGAGACGCTGGATCAGCACGATCTCGAGGACCAGGAAACCGACGCCGATCGCGCCGAAGAACGACAGCGGGCGGAGCCCGGGCCGCGTCGCGCGCCGGACGGTCCACAGCGGCAGCGCGAACGCCAGCGCGCACAGCACCAGCAGGATCGCCAGTGTGCCGAGCAGCACCGTGAGCGGGTCGATCGCGTAGATGTAGCCCGGTGGCGTGGCCTTGCCGATGGCGTCGAGCCGCTTCATGTTGAAGAAGAACGGCTTGTCGTCGGTCGGTGCGCAGACGTCGAAGTGGTAGCTCGTGCAGAAGTCGTGGACGCTCGGCGCGCTCGCGAGCTGCGCCCACTCGAGCCGATACGGACCGCCGGGGGCGTAGGCGATCTGCACGCCTTCGCGCTGTGCGAGAGCGCGCAGGTGTGCGAGCTCGGCAGGTGTCCACGCGCGCGTCCGCGACAGCGTCGTCCCGAACAGCTCGCCCAGCACGTCGTGGCCGAGCAACACCACCACGTTGCGCTCGGGGTGCTTCACGCCGCGGTTCCTCAGCGCCTGCAGCGTCAGGACCGTGGTGCGCAGCGCCTCGTCGCCGACCAGCTTGTAGAGCCGCGACACGTTCAATATCCCGCCGGGCTTCAGGTGGTCGTAGTACTCCTCGAACGCCTGGGTCGTGTAGAGGTTGTTCTCGGTCAGCGCGAACGCGGTGGCGGAGTTCGCGCTCAGCGTGTCGGTGAAGCCGATATGGATCTGGTCGTAGCTCGTGTGTCTCCGTGCGAGCACCGAGCGTCCGTCCCCGACGGCCGTGCTCACGTGCGGGAGCGTGTACGGCGAGCCCGACCAGCGGCGCAGGTCCCTGTCGACCATGTCCACGATCCCGCGGTTCAGCTCGATCACGTCGACCTGCCGCTGCCCGCTCGACAGCGCGTTGAAGATGTCGCGGCCCCCGCCGCCTCCGATGACCAGCGCACGGCCGGGCCCGGTCATCTGGTAGCCGACGCTCTGGGGCAGCAGGCTGAGCTGGCGGGGGGTCGGGTACGGCGTGCCGGGTTTGTGTACCGGCACCGGGGCGTACACGCGGTCGTAGAACAACAGGGCGAAGCGGCCGCCCGGCTTCGGGGGGTAGCCGATCACGCGCGCGAGCGCCGTCCAGCGTTCGGCATACGGCTTTCCGTGGGTCCACGGCGCGAGGTAGTTGAGCGACGTGCTCGCCGATACCACGGCGATCGCCAGCGCCAGCACCAGCACGCCCGCACCGAGCATCCGCTCGCGCCGCAGCGGGCCGGCGAACAGCAGGGTGGCTGCCCCCGCCAGCACGCCGAGGACCACGATCAGCGTGGCCGGGTCCGAGATCCACATCACCGGCACCACCGCCACGGCCCCGAGGCCTGCCCCCGCCAGGTCGGCGGCGTAGACGCGCCCGGCAAAGCGCGTGTACTCGCGAATCGCAAGTGCGATCACCACGCCGGCGGCAGTGAACGGCAGCGCCGCTATCAGGCAGATCAGGGCAATCCCGCCGAACAGCTTGGGGTTCCACGCGCCGCCGAAGTCGTAGCTCACCCGCACCAGCAGCGACGGCACGATCACGAGCAGGAGCGCCAGCAGAGCGCTGAAACGCGCCAGCGCGGCGTGCACGGACGGGCGCTCGAACCACTGCGGCCGCACGTAGAGCAGGAGGCCGCCGGCGCCCGTGCCGAGCAGCGCCAGCGAGATCGCAAGGAAGCCGAAGTGGTAGAAGAGGACGGCCGCGAACAGGCGCGTGAGCAGCACCTGCAGAGCGAGCGCGCAGCCAGCCACGAGTCCGACCGCGACCAGCATCCGGACGGGCGGACGGTCAGCCACGGCTCGACACCCTAGCCGAGGTGCCAGAGCACCCCAGCGGAGCCCTCTAGAAGTGAACGCCCCGCATCAGATACGCCATCGCGATCGCCTCGGTGCTCATCTCGGAGTCCTTCTTCTCCCCGTCGCCCTCGCCCTTCGCTGCCTTCGAGTCCGGGAAGATCCGGTACGCCGTGTTCATGATGCGGTCGACCGATTTGGGCGACACCGCGTAGAGCACCTCGCCGAAGGTGCCGAGGCGTGACGCCTTGCGCTTGGGCTTGTCGATGATCGCGTCGGTGACCATCGTGGCCGCCTCGTCGGGCGACAGCGTGGGGAACGCGTCGTAGATGTTGGTGGGCGCGATCATCGGCGTGCGCACGAGTGGCATGTAGACGGTGGTGAAGTGCACGTTGTCGCCGATCACCTCCGGCGACACGGTCCGCGCGAACGCGTCCAGCGCGGCCTTCGATGCGACGTACGCCGAGAAGCGCGGCGTGTTCGTCTGCACGCCGATCGACGACACGTTCACGATGTGGCCGCGCTTGCGCTCGCGCATGCCCGGAAGGAACGCCATGATCAGCTTCAGCGCGCCGAAGTAATTCAGCTGCATCGTGCGCTCGTAGTCGTGGAACCTGTCGTACGACGCGGCCACCGAGCGGCGGATCGAGCGGCCGGCGTTGTTGATCAGGACGTCGACGCCGCCGTGCTGGTCGAGGATCTCCTTCGCGACGCGCTCGATGTCCTCCATGTCGGACAGGTCGGCGGGGTGGACGTGTCCCGTGCCGCCGAGCTCCGCGATCTCGCCGGCGAGCTCCTCGAGCTTCTCGCGCGTGCGCGAGACGAGGATCACCTCGCCGCCCGCCTCGCCGAGCCGCCGCGCCACCTCCTTGCCGATGCCACTCGAGGCCCCGGTCACCACGATCTTCTTGCCCTCGACCGACTTGGTCAGCGAGCGCTCGCGGAACAGGTCGGGGTCGAGGTTGCGCTCCCAGTAGTCCCACAGCTTGTCGGCGTACGACGACAGCGGCGGGACCGCGATGCCCGTGCCGTGCAGCGCGCGCTGCGTGTCGCGGGCGTCGAAATCCGCGTCGAAGTCGCGGTTCTCCATCGCGGCCGGCGGGATGCCGAGGTCGTGCAGGATCTGGTGCTGCACCGACCGGATCGTCGGCAGCGCCTTGAGCCCCGCGCGCACCGGCTTGGGGATCACGTCGGTGAGGTGCGAGTCCACGCGCATCGCGAACTGCGGCGCGTGCGCCGCCTTGGCGAACTCGTTCAGGGACTGGCCGACGCTGAGTGGCTCCGGATCGACCAGGTGGAACGTGTTCCCGTAGAGGTCGCTCTCGTCCATGTGCGCGATGTGGTCCATCGCGCGGGCGACGAAGTCGACCGGCACGAGGTTCGCCTTCTTTCCCTCGGGGCCGGCGAGCGGGAACCACTCCGGCAGGGCGGTGCGCAGCTTCTGGAGGAGCTTGAAGAAGTAGTAGGGCCCGTCGATCTTGTCCATCACCCCGGTCTCGGAGTGGCCGACCACGATCCCCGGCCGGTAGATGCGCAACGGCGCCTGAGCCTGTTCGCGCACGAGCTTCTCCGACTCGAACTTGGTCCGGTGGTAGGCGTGCGGCAGCTTCTGGTCCTCGTCGAACATGTCCTCGCGGAACAGGCCCTTGAAGCGGCCCGCCACCGCGATCGAGCTGACGTGGTGGAAGAGCCCGACGTCGATCGAGTTGGCGAACTCGACGACATGGCGCGTGCCGTCGACGTTGGCCCGCATCATCGTCTCCTCGTCGGCGGTCATGTCGTAGATCGCCGCGAGGTGGAAGAAGTGGTCGACGTGCTCGTCGAAGCCGTCGATCCCGAGCCCATCCTTCGACAGGTCGCCCACGACCGGCTTGATGCGGTCGCCGGCGCCGAGATCCTGGCCGATCGCGTCGAGGCGGCCGCGCGACCCCTCGCGCACGAGCGCGTGGATGGTGGTGTCGTCGCGCTTGAGGAGTTCCTCGAGCAGATGGCGCCCGATGAAGCCCGTCGCCCCGGTAACGAAATAAGTCGCCAACTCTTCCCTCTCCCTAGGTGGTGGGAGGACTCTATACGCGCACTTGACTCTCGGGCCGCCGCGCGGAAGACTCCCCTGCAAGCAATGAGCGAGGCCGGGAGTGGGCGCGTGACAGGCGCCTGCGAGGCGCCCAGAGGCGACGTCGCCGGCCTACTGCGCGGGACGCTGCGCCCGCATGACGGCGGGGTCACCGAATCAGTGACCTCGCCGTTGTAGCTTGCAGGACGTGAGCGACGACAGGGTCAGCCTGAAGGAGGCGGCGGAAGAGGCCGGCGTCACGCCTGACACCCTGCGGCGCTGGGCCAAGAGCGGCGTGATCCCCGGCGCGAACGGGGCGAAGTCGTGGAGCCGGCCCGCGATCGCCCACGCACGGCTCGTCGCGCGCCTGCGCGAGCGCGGTCACAGCCTCAAGGACATTCGCGACGCCGCGAAGGACGGCCGCCTCGCCTACGGCTACCTCGAGGATCTCTTCCCCGAGAGCCGCGGCACGATGACGGTCGAGGACGTCGCGCGCGAGACCGGATTGCAGGAGGCGCTCGTCGAGCGGATCTGGACCGGCCTCGGCTTCGCGCGCTCGGAGCTCGACAAGCTCACCGAGGAGGACCTCCAGGCCACGCGCTACATCGCGTCGGTCATCGACGCAGGCTTCCCGCTGGTCGCGTTCCTCCAGCTCGTGCGCGTGTACGGCCAGGCGATCTCGCGCATCGCCGACGCCGAGGTCCGCCTGTTCCACCTCTACGTCCACGAGCCGCTCATGCGCGACGGCGTGCCCGGCCTCGAGATCTCCGACGAGATGGAGAACCTCGCCCGCGACCTCCTGCCGCTGGCGTCGCCGATCATGGACTACGTCCACCAGCGCTACCTCCAGCACTTCGTCGAGCAGGACATGGTCGGCCACATGGAGGTCGACCTCGACGAGAGCGAGCAGCTCGGGCGGGTGCGCGTGGCCATCGCCTTCGCCGACCTCGCCGGCTACACGCGCTTCACCGAGGAGGCCGGGGAGGAGGAGGCGTTCTCGACGGTCGAGCGGTTCATCGACGCCGTCACCGACACGCTCCCGGACGACGCGCGCGTGGTGAAGACGATCGGCGACGAGGTGATGCTCGTGGGCCAGGACGTGCAGGCGCTCGCCGACTGGGCGGTCGGCTTCCAGCGGCTCTACCGCGAGCGCCCGATGGCACGCATCGGCGTGCACGTCGGAGTGGTGCTCTACCGCGACGGCGACTACTTCGGCCGCGAGGTGAACCTGGCTGCGCGCGTGGTGGCGCGGGCGCGCGGCGGCGAGGTGATCGTCACCGACGAGGTGATGGAGCAGATCAAGACGTCCGAGTACCTGCGCTTCGAGAACATCGGCGAGGTGAAGCTGAAGGGCTTCGACCACCCGACGGCCCTCTGCCGCGCCCGGATCGGGGACGAAGAGGACTGACCATGGACGCGCTCGAGGCGGCGCGGCGCAGCAACCTGATCACCGACGGCGAGTCGCTGCTGGTGATGCTGTCGGGCGGCGCCGACTCCACCTGCCTGCTCGATGTGGCCGTCAAGCTGAACGCTCGCGCGCGTGCGCTGCACGTGAACTACGGCCTGCGCGGCGCCGAGTCCGACGCCGACGAGGCGCACTGCCGCGAGTTGTGCGCGCGCCTCGGCGTGCCGCTGCACACAGAGCGCGTCACGCTGCCGGCAGGCGGCAACCTCCAGGCGGCCGCGCGCGACGCGCGCTACGCCGCGGCGGAGCGGATCGCCGAGGGCGACTACGCGGCGGCGCACACACGCTCCGACCAGGCGGAGACGGTGCTCTACCGGCTGGCCACCTCGCCGGGGCGAAGCGCGCTGCTCGGGATGGCGCCGCGTCGTGGCCGGTTGGTGCGACCGCTTCTCGAGGTGTCCCGCGACGACACACGAGCGTGGTGCCGAGCGGCGGGGCTCGAGTGGCGCGAGGACTCCTCGAACGACGACCCGCGCTTCGCCCGCGCCCGCATCCGCAACGAGGCGCTGCCCGCGCTGGGTGACCGGGCCGAGGCCGCGATCGCCGAAACTGCGCGCCAGCTGCGCGACGGCGGCGAGCTCGAGCGCGAGGTGCTGCGACGCGTGCTCGGCACGCCACTGCCGCGCGAGCACGCAGAGCAGATCCTGGCGCTGGCCGACCGCGGCGGCACCGGCTTCGTGGACCTGCCGGGCGGCACCCGCGCGGTGGTGGAGTACGGGCGCGTTCGCTTCACGCGCGCACGCGGGACGCCCGCCCCGCCCGCCCCGCCCGCCCCGCCCGCCCCGCCGGTCGCGCCGGTCGAGCTGCGGATCCCGGGCGAGGCGCGCTTCGGCGACTGGGAGCTGCGCGCCGGACCGACCGGCGAGGTCGCGCTGGACGCCGCCGCCCTCGGCGACAGCGTGACGATCCGGCCGTGGCAGGCGGGCGACCGCATGCGACCGCTGGGCCTCGGCGGCTCGAAGAAGCTCCAGGACCTGTTCACCGACCGCAAGGTCCCGCGCGAGCGGCGCCATTCGATCCCGGTGGTCGACGCCGCCGGCGAGATCGCATGGATCCCCGGAATCGCGGTCGGGGAGCGGTTCGCGGCGCGCGAGGGCGGCCGTTCCGTCCATCTCGCGGCTAGGCTCGCGCCTCCATGAACGACCCGCTCATCGGAGCCACGCTCGTCGCCCGGGAGGATCTCGCCAAGCGGGTCCAGGAGCTCGGCGAGGAGATCTCGCACGATTACGCGGGCCGCGAGATCGTCCTCGTCGGCGTTCTGAAGGGCGCGGTCTTCTTCGTCGCGGACCTCATGCGCCACCTCGAGGTGCACTGCTCGATCGACTTCATGGCGGTGGCCTCGTACGGATCCTCGACCGACTCGAGCGGCGTCGTCCGGATCCTCAAAGACCTCGACATCTCGATCGAGGGCAAGGACGTACTGATCATCGAGGACATCGTTGACTCAGGCCTCACCCTCAACTACCTGCTCCGCACGCTCCGCGCCCGCAACCCGGCCTCGCTCGAGGTCTGTGCGCTGCTCACGAAGCCGGACCGGCGCAAGGTCGATCTGCCGATCCGCTACGTGGGCTTCGAGATCCCGAACGAATTCGCGATCGGATACGGGCTCGATCACGAGGAGCGCTACCGGAATCTGCCCTACGTGGCGGCGCTCACGGACGGCTCCTGACGGGCCGAAAAAGCGGACAGGAGGGGGTATACCCCTGCTAGCCTCTTTGGTTACTCCGCCGG
Organism: Thermoleophilaceae bacterium; assembly: GCA_025928265.1. Lineage (GTDB taxonomy): Bacteria > Actinomycetota > Thermoleophilia > Solirubrobacterales > Thermoleophilaceae > JAICJV01. The sequence continues at coordinate 815 of JAICJV010000045.1, read as the reverse complement.
AGTGGGGACCTTCGTGAGCCGTTTCTTCAAGTCAGCACTCTTCCCGATCCTCATCGTGGTCGTGCTGGCGTTTTTCGCCCAGAAGATCATCAGCCCGGGCGATCAGAAGAAGGCGCCGAACTTCACGCAGTTCCAGACCATGGTCAAGGACCACAAGGTCAAGGACGCGACGTTCAACACGAAGGACAACACGATCGACTTCTCGTCGGTCGATCCCCAGGGGAAGACGCAGAAGTACACGATCGGCTACCCCGACAACACCGAGCAGTCGATCCTCAACCAGCTCTCGGCGTCCGGCACGCAGGTCGACGTCAAGGGCAAGGGCGGCTCGAGCTGGGTCTCGATCCTCACCTACGTCCTGCCGTTCGTCATCTTCCTGCTCTTCTGGCTGTTCATCATCAACCAGATGCAGGGCGGCGGCTCGAAGGTCATGTCCTTCGGCAAGTCACGCGCGAAGCGCATGTCGGTGGACTCGCCCAAGATCACCTTCCGCGACGTCGCCGGGGTCGACGAAGCCGTCGAGGAGCTCCACGAGATCAAGGAGTTCCTCGAGAACCCCAAGAAGTTCCAGGCGCTCGGCGCGCGAATACCGAAGGGCGTGTTGCTCTACGGCCCGCCGGGCACCGGCAAGACGCTGCTCGCTCGCGCCGTGGCGGGTGAGGCGGGCGTCCCGTTCTTCTCGATCAGCGGCTCGGACTTCGTCGAGATGTTCGTCGGCGTCGGCGCCTCACGCGTCCGCGACCTGTTCGAGCAGGCAAAGCAATCGAGCCCCTGCATCATCTTCATGGACGAGATCGACGCCGTCGGCCGTCATC
>JAICJV010000134.1 GCA_025928265.1 Thermoleophilaceae bacterium | reverse complement strand
TCGCTGCGCGCACCGCGCTCATCGGACTCTTCTGCGGGCTCTCGCTCAACCTCGCGCGGCGCCCGGTCCGCTTCGGCCTCGGCATCACCGCGATCCTCATCGCCGCGTCGCTCTCGCTCGTGCCCGGCGAGAAGACGCTCGACCGCGACCGCAGCTTCTTCGGCATCTACAAGGTGGTGTCGACCGAGGATGGGCGCTTTCACGAGCTGTACGACGGCACCACGGTCCACGGCCTCCAGCGCGTGGGGTCGCGCGAGCCGCTCGAGTACTACAGCCCGGCGGGACCGGCGGGTCAGGTGCTGCGCAACCGGCGCGGGCGCCTCGGTGTGATCGGCCTCGGCGCGGGCGCGATGTCGTGCTACAGGCCCGGCGCCACCACGTTCTTCGAGATCGACCCCTCCGTCGTGAGCATCGCTCGCAACCCGAAGCTCTTCACCTACCTGCGCGACTGCCCGGCGCGAATTGTCGTGGGCGACGGCCGGCTCAGCCTGAGCCGCGAGAGCGAGAAATTCGACGTGCTCGCGGTCGACGCGTTCAACTCCGACGCGATCCCGGTCCACCTGATCACGCGCGAGGCTCTTCGCCTCTACATGGACAGGCTGACGCATGGCGGGCTCATCCTGTTCCACATCTCGAATCGCTACGTGCGGCTCGAGCCGGTGCTGGCGAGCCTCGCCCGCGACGCCGGCCTCAGTTGCAGCGTGCAGCGCCACGTGCCCACGAAGGCCCAGCAGGACGCCGGCTACGCGATCTCGAAGTGGGCGGTCCTCGCAAGACAGCGGCCGGCGCTTGACTCCCGCTGGCATACCTGCCGGTACGACGGCACGCGCGTCTGGACCGACGACTACTCGGACCTGATCGGCTCGATGAACTTCGGTTAGGGTCGCCTTATGACCAACTCACCCCGCAAGCTGGTCGCCGTCGCGCTGGCGGCAACCGCACTCACCGCTGGCCTGGCCACCCCGGCCGACGCCGCCAAGAAGAAGACCACCGACGTCACATTCATGACCCGCAACCTGTTCCTCGGCGCGGACCTGCTCCCGCTCGCCACCACCAAGGGCGCCGACTTCGAGCACGCCGCCGGGAACCTGCTGAACTCTGTGAAGGCGACCGATCCCAACGGCCGCATGAAGCTGATCGCGGGCGAGATCGCGAAGGCGAAGCCGGACCTCGTCGGCCTGCAGGAGGTCACGCTCTGGAAGACCGGCCCGAAGAATGATCCGGCGCCGGCGAAGAACGTCGTCATCGACTACCTGGCCACGCTCAAGCGCGAGCTCAGGGCGCGCCACGCGGCCTACCGAGTGGTGGCCGACCAGCGCACGCTGAGCATCGAGGGCCCGACCGACCAGAACGTGGACCTGCGCTTCACCGACGGCAACGTCGTCCTCGCCCGCAAGGGCGTGAAGGTGAGCAGGGTCAGGTCACGCGACTTCAAGAACCAGCTCAAGATCCCCACGCAGGCGCTCGGCACCGTGTCGGTCAACCGCAGCTACAACGAGCTCGACGCCCGCGTCCGCGGCGCCAAGCTGCACCTCGTGAACGCGCACCTCGAGGCGTACAGCCCCGAGTTCCGGCTCAAGCAGGCGAAGGAGCTGGTCGCCGGACCGCTCAAGTCGAAGCTCCCGACCGTTCTCGTCGGCGACCTGAACTCGGGACCAAACCTGCCGAAGCCCGAGGATCGCCCGCCGTTCAGGGCGATCGCGAAGGCGGGCTTCAAGGACCGCCGCACGTCCAAGCCGCAGTGTTGCTTCGACGACGGACTCAAGGGCGGCAAGTGGGACCACATCGTCGACCACATCATGAGCAAGCCGAAGCTCAAGCTCGTGAAGTCATACGTCACGGGCCGCGAGACCACGCCCGGCGGCCTGCACCCCTCCGACCACGGCGGAGTGGTGAGCGTGCTGCGCTTTACGAGGGGGCGCTAGCCACCGACTCCGACAGCACGGCCTCCGCGGCGCCTGTGATCGCGGAGGCCGAGCGGTCGATGTCGTCCTCGGTCGTCGACCAGTTCGAGATCGACACGCGGATCGCGGGCATGCCGCGCCACGTGGTGCCGCCGAGCCAGCACGTGCCGTCGCGGCGGATCCGATCGATCGTGGCCGCGGTGGCGACCGGCAGGCGATCGACCGGCGCGTCGAGCGCGACCAGCACCTGGTTCAGCACCACGTCGTTGACCACGCGCAGGTGCGGCGAGGCCCCCAGGTTCGCCGCCATGCGCGTCGCCAGGTCGCAGCAGCGCTCGACGAGGTCCGTCACCCCGCTCCGGCCGAGCGTACGCAGCGTCGAGTAGATCGCGAAGCCGCGCGCGCGGCGCGACATCTCGGGGACGTACATGCAGTTGTCGCGGCCGCCGCCGGGCGCCGGCGGGAGATACTCGGCCGAGAGGCCGATCGCGGCGCGATGCGCGTCGGCGCTCGAGACGATCGCGAGCCCCGAGTCGTACGGGACGTTGAGCCACTTGTGCGCGTCGGTCGCCCAGGAGTCGGCGCGCCGGTAGCCGTCCAACAGGTGCCGCAGCCGCGGGCTCGCGGCCGCCCACAGGCCGAACGCGCCGTCCACGTGCAGCCAGGCGCGGCGCGCGGCCGCCGCGTCGGCGATCTCGTCGAGCGGGTCGAAGGCGCCGGTGTTCACCTCGCCCGCCTGCGCGCACACGATCGCCGGCCCGCTCGACTCGCTCAACATCCGGTCGAGCTCGAACGACATGATCCGCCCCTCGGCGTCGCACGGGACGCGGCGCACGCGGCGCGAGCCGAATCCCAGCACCCGCGTCGCCGCCAGGATCGTGGCGTGCGCGGCGTCCCCCACCAGCACGTCCACGGGCGGCGCTCCCTGGAGGCCGTCCTGCTCCACGTCCCACCCCACGCGCGCCAGCACCTCATGGCGCGCCGCGGCGAGTGCGGTGGTGTTGGCCATCTGCCCGCCGGTCACGAACCCGACGCTTGCCGACGCCGGCAGCCCCAACACGTCGAGTATCCAGCGGCTCGCCACCTCCTCCACCACCGCGGCCGCGGGCGACGCCGCGTAGAGCGCCGCGTTCTGATCCCACGCGGCCGCCAGCCAGTCGGCGGCCAACCCGACAGGGTGGGCGCCGCCGGTCACGAAGCCGAAGAAGCGCGGGCCGGCCGACGCCGTGAGTCCCGCGTCGACGGCCTCCGCGAGCTCGTCCAGCACAACCGGCGCGGGAACCCCCTCGTCCCGGAACGGCACGTCCAGCGCCGCCCGCAGGTCCTCCGGCTTTGCCGTCGCGTCGACGTGGCGTTCGTCGACCGAGTCCAGGAACCCCATCGCGTGCTCTGCCGCGTCTCTCAGAAGTTCCCAGTCCACCACCCCAACATTCGCCGCTCGCGCCGTCGCGGTCAAGGTATGGGAGATGACCCGTCGTGGGTCTGAGCGTCAGGACTCGCGCGGCTGATAGCGCGCGACCGTGAAGCCGATCAGCATCGGCACGTGGACCGCGAACACGGCGAGCGACAGCGTGATCACCACGAGCTCACCGCCGCGCGTGCCGTCCTTGACGAACACCCACAGGAGCATTCCGGCGATGATCGCGTAGGCGACCGCGGCCCACCTGGCCACGTCGAAGAACGCCCGCCAGTTGAAGTCCGGCACGCGCGCGAGCGAGATCACGTTCGCGACCATGATGAGCACCGACGCCGCGAGCAGCGCGAACGCGGGCCCGAGCGGAACGTGCTGCGGCAGATGCGACGCGATGTAGATGCCGCCCGCGACGACCAGCGCCAGCGACGTCATCGCGAGCTCCGTGACAGGCGGAAGCCGGGTCTCGGTCATCCCGTGGCCACCTTGGTCATGATCACGAGCGTGGCCACCTGCATGGCGCCGGTGATGCCCGCCGTGTAGATGAAGCGCTTCATCAAGCGCTGGATCACGGCGGGGTTCGGCCGCTCCTTCTTCAGCTCAAACAGGACGGCGACGTTCGCGGGCTCGAGCAGGCCGAGCGCGATCACCGCCATCACGCCGACGACGACGAACGACGCGACGACCCAGCCGTGGCGCGGGTACGACGGGTCGAGATAGCCGAGGTGAC